>JAIQFU010000120.1 GCA_020073115.1 Terriglobia bacterium | reverse complement strand
GCAAAGACGCGGCGGTAATCGATTATCTGGGCGGGCAGGCCAGCGTGCGCGAGTTTCTGGCCAGCGCCACGTCGATGGTGGAAGCGAGCGTGAAAAACTACCAGGAGCGCGGCTTCGATAGCCTGATGGTGGGGTTTGGCTGCACCGGCGGCCGGCACCGCTCGGTGTTCCTGGCGGAGGCGCTGGCCCGGCATTTCCGCGGCCGGCAGGGCCTGGATGTGGTGGTGCGGCACGTTGAAATGGAGAAGCTGGGTCAATGAAAGCAATGATTCTGGCCGCCGGGCTGGGCACGCGGTTGCGTCCGCTGACCCATGCTCGGCCCAAGGCGCTGGTTGAGGTGGCCGGCCGCACGCTGCTGGAGATCGCCATCGCACGCCTGCGGGAATTTGGCGTGCGTGAATTCATCGTCAATGTGCACCATTTCGCCGGAATGATCGCTGAGTATCTGCGCGACAAGAACAACTTCGGAATGCGGATCGAGATCTCCGAAGAGGGCAACTTGCTGGATACCGGCGGCGGTTTGAAAAAGGCGGCGTGGTTCTTTCGCGAAGAGGGTCCGGCGGCGGCGCCGTTCATCCTGCACAATGTTGACGTGATCAGCACCATCGATCTGCGGCGAATGCTCCACTTCCACACGCAGAACCAGGCGCTGGCTACACTGGCAGTGCAGCCGCGTCAGACTTCCCGCTACTTGTTATTCGACGAGCAAATGCGGCTTTGCGGGCGGCGGCTGGTCAAAGAGCGGAAAACTGAACTGGTGAGGCCGTCACCGCAGCTGCAGGAACTGGCGTTCTCTGGAATTCACGTAATCTCACCCCGCCTCCTGGGGAAGATGAGCGAAGAAGGGGCGTTCTCCATTGTCCAGTCTTATCTGCGGCTGGCAGGTGAAGGAGAGCGGATCCTGTCGTACCGCGCTGATGGCGATTACTGGCGCGACCTGGGCAGGCCGGAAAACGTTGCGCGTGTCGCCGAGGATTTGAAGGAGCAGGCCATGCTTCGGCGAAGGGATACCCGTTAAGCGGTGAATTTCCCGGCGGAGAGAGACCGTAATCGTCAGGCTTTTTGGCTGGCAGCCGTCCAGGCACAGCGGTGGGCAGGGAAGTTCCGTCTGATTTGACGACCTACTCGGAAGTTGGGCAGCCGCGGCTCTGCATTGGCGGTTCGGTTTTTGCGGCGTGCGATGCGAGCGGCGCGGCATCTGAGAAGTGCGCAGCGGTTCTGAAAATTACAGTGCCCAAAATTCACTCTAGGAAAAGGGGGTACAACTGGCGTAGCATACACCTGTTCGAGATCCAGGCATTTCGGACCGAAAAAGCATCACCCCAGAGCGACTCCTGGAGGGGAGTCCGGTTCGCCACAGGTAAGACGACAGGTTCCGCTTGCCTCCGCGGAAAGACCAGCCGACCTCAGATCGAGAAACAGGGAGACCTCAATATGAAAACCGCGCCGACGGCGTTTCAGCAGTTGTTCCATCGTGCGGAAAACGCCGGAATCACCATCGCCTTGGCCTGCGCCGCTCTGCTCTTCACCACGGCCCAATTAAGCGCCCAAGCCACTTACCAATACACCGGAAACCCTTTCACGTTCTTTTCTTGCGGGCCAAGCTCCCCTGGTCCGGGAACGCTCGATTGCCCGAACGATCCCGCGCCGGGCAACGCTCTGACCTCCTACACAGCCACCGATCACGTCACGGCGACCTTGACGTTTACCTCCCCGCTGGCTGCGAATTTGAACTATCAGGACGTCTCCACTCTGGCGGGCTTCCAGTTGACAATGAGCGACGGGCATCAGACGTTGAGCACGCCCTCCCCGGGCGGCAGTATCGTCAGGGTTTCGACCGATGCAAGCGGCCAGGTCATCGGACCATGGCTGTTGGTCATCAACCTCGGGAACGCCGCCAACAGCGGGATCGCCAGCGAAAACGAGCCACCCGTAAACCCGTTCGTCCAGGATCAGGGGACGTTGGCTTGTTGCGACCCGACCGTCCAGGGCGATATCGCCCTCAACCAGAATTCCGCGGGAACGTGGAACAGCAACACCCAGGAAACGCCCGCCCAGTTGGTGTCCGACCTGCTTGCGGTGATGCAACAAATGCAAATTCCGAAACAGGGCGTCAGCTTTACCAACCAACTCCAGCAGGTGGAAACCGATATTAATACGAACAACGGTCAGGCCTGCGGAGACCTGGCCGCTTTCCTCAACCACCTCAAGGCTCAGACGGGTAAGACGGTAACGGTTGCGCAGGCGAATCAGATCATGGCGTCTGTCGCCAAAATCCAAGCCGCGCTCGGCTGCGGTTGAGCTTTGAAAGGAGTTGGCCCGGGCGGGCCTGCTCACGGCCGGGCGATCCGTCCACCGAAAACCGATCGCCCGGCCCATTCGCACCGCTCTTCTACGCCGCTCTCGTCTTAGGCCGCATCTGTTCCATAAACTGCCGCATCGCGGCGATGTGGCCGGGCGAGCGGGTCTCCATCCAAGCTTCATAGCGCTTGGCGGCGTTCTCCAGGTGCGCCAGGAACTGCCGGCTCGACATGAGTTCCCGCATCGGCTGGACAACCGGCTTGACGCGCTCCCAGACGCCGAAGAATTCGCCGCTCGTCTCAAAAAACAAGTCTTCGTGGAGCAGGCCGTAATCGAGCAACGCGCAGGCCTGCTCCCAATAGCTCAACACCATCATCGCCAGAGTTCCGCCTTCGGTCCCCGGCGCTGCGACCCGCATGCTGTCCTCCAGGCTGTTCACATAGTAGTTCTGGAAGAACCAATCGCGCGCCTGCCGCAGCCGCGCCTCGCGGCGCAGTTCATAAACCTGCAGGTGCAGTTGCGCTTGTTCGTGCGTGGGTTTCGATTCCATGCTCTTCTCTCTCCTTTTAGCCTCTCTGGGTATTGACTTCGATCCGGCCCGCCACCACGGCTTCAACCGGACATCCACGGGTCTTGAGCCACGCCCGGAAGTTATTCGTCAACGTAAACCAAGAGCGTGAATGGCATGCGCGCTCCCCTCCATCGTTGGGTCGAACAACGGGCGTCCGAATCGAGAACCCGGCGGATATTTTCCTATCTTACGTCCACGTGCCTGGAGCCGGACCAGGCGGTCGAGGCCTGGCGCTAGAGAATTAACCGCATTCGGCGATTGACCGGGTGGAGGAAGCGTCCGAAATCGTACGCTCGGTGGGGGGAGTGAGAGGCGCGGTGCAATCAGTCGATCGGGAAGCCCGCCTTTGCGCGGCGGGCCTCCTGGAGCGTCAAGCCGGCCTACTTCGGCATCGGGTCGCCGCGCTTGAGGTAGTACGGGTCGCTATAGATCGCTTTGAGCGCGTTGGAGGGGCCGGGCTGAAGCCGTTGAACAATCCGCCGGAGCATGTCCGTGCCGGCGCCTTCGGGGATGGGATACGCGGTGGCGCCGCGTCCGCCCCGTCCGCTCGCAGCCTGCTGCCGAAGCTGCTGAATGATGTCGCGGAGTTGCTGCGGCGTGGCGTTGTCCGGAACCGCTACCGGCGCCGGAGCGCCCGCGGCCCCGCCGCGCCCGCCCATCGCGGGGCCTGCGCCCGTCATCCCGGACCACGTCATGTAAAACGCCCACTTCGGCTGTGTCGCCAGCACCTCGGGCGGCACGGGCGACCCGAGTTCGCCGAACCCGATGGGCTTGCCCTCGGCGATCTTCAGAATCTCGTGGTAGTACCGGTCGTCCAGCGAGCTGTAGTTGTCGTAGCTGACGATATCCGCGTATTGCGCCCCGGGGTAGAAATCGTAGAACTCGCCGCCGCGGGTCGTCGGCCCGTTCTGGTTCCACACCCACACCAGGTTGTTCAGGTGATGGACGTTCACCATCCGGTTGTACACTTCCCGGAACAGTTGCGCTGTTCCGTACGGGCCCGGACGGCCGCCCCACCAGAAGAACGTGCCGTTGTTCTCGTGCATGGGCCGCCACAGGACCGGGATGTGGGCGTCCTGAAGCTGCTTCAAGTATCCCGCCGCCGTGTCCATGTACTTCTCCCAGCGCTGGTGCAGAGGGGAGTCGGAGGTGATCAGATCCAGCCACTGCTCGTCGGTAAGCCTGGCCTGCACGCTGCCGCCCCAGCTTGCGCCCGGCTCGCCGGGTTCGTCCTCGGTCGGCCGCAGCATGTGCCAGCAAAAATAGATGATGGAGCCCGCGGCGTACTGCCTTTTGGCTTCTTCGATCATGAGGTTGCGGTGCGTGACGGCGTCCTTGTCCTCGAGGTTGGTGAACCCGAAATCCGAACCCCAAATGGCGGGATATTTGCCCGTGACCTCGTGAATCCGTTCGGTGTCCAGGTTTCGTTCATTCGGGAAGTTATGCTGGCCCGTGAAAATACCCTTGCCGGTGACGTCGCAGATCTTCTTCAGCAGGTCCTTGGCTTCCTGCGTGGCGTTGGGGTTCACCGGCGTGCAGGGCGGCGGCGCCGCGGCCCGCGTGGGCGGCCGTGACGCGGCCTGGATCCGGGCGATCTGCTGGTTCTGCTGTTCGATGATCTGCCGAAGCTGTTCGGGAGTGGCGTCGGCCGGAGGGGTCACCGGCCCGCCGCGCCCGCCCCGCCCGGCGCCGAACCCAAAGCCCCGGCCGCCGGCGGGAGCCGGCCCCAGTTTCTGAAGCTGCTGTTGCAACTCCTGAACCCGCTGCTGGATCTGCTCGGGGGAGAGATCGCCGGGATACCGGGCCGTCAGCCGCTGTTGGAGCGATTGCACCTCGTTTTGGATCTGTTGCCTCTGGACCGCATTCGCGGCGGCCGCCGCCTGGTCGGCGGGCTGCGGGGGGGTGGCCGGCGGCGCGGCCTGGGAATAAACGCACGCGGCTGCGCACACCAGCATCGTTAGCGCAGCGAGAACACAGTTCTTCATATATGGCGCCTCGGAGGGATTACGGTACCACTTTTCGCCACCCTACTATACTGGTTTCATGAGCCTCGGCCGGTTGCTGATCGCTGCGGGCCTGGCGCTGCTGGCGGCGGGGCTGCTCTTCCCCTTCGCGGGCCGGCTGCCATTCCGGCTCGGCAGGCTGCCGGGCGACATTTACTACCACGGTAGGAATACAACCGTCTATATTCCCCTGGCGACCTGTATTCTGCTCAGTATCCTGTTTTCCGTGGTGCTCTGGATTCTACGTAGGTAGGAGTTACTTCAGGCGGCCCATCTCGTCCAGCGGCCAGTAGGCGAAGACGGCTTTGCCGTAAATGTCGTTGCGCGGTACGAAACCCCAGGTCCGGCTGTCGCTGGATGAACTCCGGTTGTCGCCCAGGACAAAGTACTTCTCCGATGGAACCACCTGGTCCGTCAGCGGGCCCGGAGCCGGCCAGGAGACGTTGTCGCGTTCGATTACGTAATCTTCCGTCAGGCGGCGGCCATTCACATAGACCTGCCCGGCGTCGATCCGGATGCGGTCGCCCGGCAGCCCGATCACGCGCTTGATGTACGACTTTGTGTCGTCCAACGGGAACTTGAACACCACTGTGTCGCCGCGCTGGATGCTTCCCAGCCGGTAGGTGAACTTGTTGATGAAGATGCGCTCCTGGTCCTTCAACCCGGGCATCATGCTGGTGCCTTCCACCTTCACCGGCTGGTAGATGAACACGATCAGGACGACGGCGATCAGCACCGAGAAGGCGAGATCCCGAACCCATCCCAAGGCGTTGCGCAGAGTCTCGCCGAACTGCCCCGAGGTGGGTTCGCATGCTTCGGCGGGAGCCGCGGCGCCCGGCTGATCCTGTTCTTCCATGCGGGTCCTGATCCGAAATTATAGACGGTTTGGCGCCGGATTGGGTTGCCCGGGGGAGGACTATCCAACCACCCGCCGTTCACGGCGGGGGAAAGGAACGGGATCGGAAACCGGGCGGGAACTGCGTTTGCGCTGCGACTGTTCCAGGCTGCGCATCACTTCCGTGCGCTCGGCGCAGACGCGGCGCATCGTCACCCGCTCCGCTAGTAGGCACATCCAGAGGAGGGCGACCGCGCAACCGATCGCAACCAAGCCCTGTCCTGTTATCTTGGCTATCGGCACCGGCCACCCTCCATGTGAGGGTGGAAGCAATCCCGTAGCCAAGTCATTAAATGTTTGTTTTCAATTGAATTGGCCCTATAGGGCTGTATTCCACCCGGCACACGCGAGGTTCACAGCGCCCAGTGGGACTGCCCCCGGGCGGCCGCGGAACGCTGCCGCGCGCCGCGGCCGAGCCGAGGACGCCCCTACTTCCCGTAGCTCAGATGCCAGACCTTCTTGCCGCCATCGTCCGAGATCAGCAGGCTTCCGTCAGGCATCTGCAGCAAGCATACCGGCCGGCCCCAGACTTCCCGCTCCGTGGGCGAGATCATCCAGCCGCTCACCACCTCGCGCAGGGGGCCCGACGGCTTCCCGTCCTGGAACGGAATGAAGCCCACCGACTGCCCCACGCGCTGGGAGCGGTTCCAGGAGCCGTGGAAGGCCAGGAACGCCCCTCCGCGGTACTCCTGCGGGAACTGGTTACCGGTGTAGAAAATGAAATCCAGCACCGCCAGGTGCGCCGGTTCCAGGACCACGTCCGGAACAATGGTCTTCGCTACCAAATCGTCCGGAGCCTTGCCTTTGTTCAGCGGATCCTCGTGGGGCCCGATGTAGGCGTAGGGCCAGCCGTAAAAGCCTCCCTGCTGGATGTGCGTGAAGTAGTCCGGGACAAGGTCGTCGCCCAGCGTGTCGCGCTCCTGCACGGTGGCCCACAGCGTGTCCGTCCCCGGATACCAGCGCAATCCGGTGGGATTGCGCGTCCCGGAAGCGAAGATCTCGTGGCCCGTGCCATCGGCGTTATAGCGGCTGATGGCGGCGCGGCGCGGGTCTTCGCCGGGAGAATCGTTCGACCCCGAACCGACGCCGACGTACAGTTTCTTGCCCTCGCGGTCGAACAGCACGTCGCGCGTCCAGTGGTGGGTCCCCTGACCTTTCAGCGAGACCACTTCGGTTCCTGGTCCCACCGTCAAAGCCTTGGCGTCGTATTTGTAGCGCTTGACCGAATCCGGCTCCCCCACATACAGGTAGCCGTTCCAGAAAGCCAGCCCGTAGGGCTTGTTCAGTCCTTCTATCAGCTTCTTGGGCCGCTGGCCCTCGAGCACGTACACCGTGCCGGCCGGAGGGTTGGCGGAATCGGCCAGGAGCACCTCGTTGTTGGGTCCCAGGACCATGAAGCGCGGAACCTGAAAGCCTTCGGCATAGACTTCCATGCGGAAGCCGGCAGGCACGTTGAGCCTGGCCTGCGCCGGCTTGGAAACTACGCGTGGGCCGTTATTGGACGAAGGGGTAGCGAACGGCGGCGGGAGTTTGGGAGGCGCCGAGGCGGAAAACGCCACGGCGGCGAGGATGGAAACCAGCAGAATCCCTCTTGAGTGCATGGTTTGTCGATGCGCAACCGAGCCGTCAGGCGTCAGCCGCCGGCCCCCAGCCCGCACTCTTTTCAACGGATCCCACCGCCTTTCCTGGCGGGCTATAACGAAAAAAGGCTCCGGACCGGGTCCGGAGCCTCATAACTATCGACTGATGGCTACCTTGCCGCCATCAATGCCCGCAGCCTGCGCGCCCGTTCGGGTGCGCGCAACTGCCGCAAGGCCTTAGCCTCAATCTGCCGGATCCGCTCGCGGGTGACGTCGAACTCCTGCCCGATCTCCTCCAGCGTGTGTTCCCGCTCACAACCGATGCCGAAGCGCATCCGGATCACCTTCTCCTCTTTGGGAGAGAGGGTTTTCAGGATGCCCGCGGTTTCGTCGCGGACATTGGATTCGATCACCGCGTCTACGGGAGAACCTACCCAGCGGTCCTCGATCAGGTCGCCGAGGGCGGATTCGCCGTCGCGGCCTACCGGGGTTTCCAGCGATACCGGGTCTCGGGAGATCGTCTTCAGCTTCTGCACCTTCTCCACCGGGATCTCCATCCGGCGACCAATTTCGTCATTTGTAGGAGTGCGGCCCAATTCCTTTTCCAGCTCGCGCGTGGCCCGCAGGAACTTGTTCATGCTCTCGTTCATGTGGACCGGGATGCGAATGGTTCGGGACTGGTCGGCGATGGCGCGCGTGATGGCTTGCCGGATCCACCACGTAGCGTATGTAGAGAACTTGTAGCCGCGGCGGTATTCGAACTTGTCGGCGGCCCGCATGAGCCCGATATTCCCTTCCTGGATGAGGTCCAGGAGGTGAAGTCCGCGATTCACGTACTTCTTCGCCACGGAAACCACCAGCCGGAGGTTGGCCTCCACCAGGTCTTTCTTGGCCCGTTCGGCCTCGGCTTCCCCATGGCGGATGACCGTCAGGGTGTGCCGCAGCTCGGGCAGCGTGGCGCCGGCCATGGTTTCGTGCTTCTTCAGTTCCCGCTTCAATTCCCGCAGGCGCTGCACTTGCGCCGGGTTGGGGCGGGCTTCCATTTTCTTGATGTCGGCGTCGAGGCGGTTGATATCGTCCACGGCGCGCTCGATCTCGCGCGTGAACTCCTTCCATTTGTTTACCTTGAAAGGAACGCGGCGGATCGCGAGCGACGTTTCCACCTTGGCCCGGTTGAGCTTGGCGCAAAGTCGTTTGCGAGGCCGCTTGTTGGCGATTGGGGTCGTCTCGACCTTCTCCTGCAACTGCTGCAGTTTTTTGTGCAGAGCCGATACGTCGGCGAACTGCTTCTGGGCATCGGCCCGGACTTTCAGATCGGCGGGAGTGCCTTCCTCCACATCCCCCAGATCCACCATGCTCTCGAGTTCGACCGCACCCTTACGGATTTGTTCGGCCAGATCCACCACCACCCGCTGGACCACAGCGGAGCGGCTAATGGCCTTCTGCATCCTCAACTTGCCGCGCTCCATGCGGCGCGCCAGATCTACTTCGCCTTCGCGCGTCAGGAGCGGCACGGCTCCCATTTCACGCAGATACACCCGCACCGGGTCGTCGGTGTAGATCGATTCCTCCACCGGTGGCGGGTGGAGAAAATCGGCCTCGTGCGCCGCCTCCGGGTCGAAGAACTTCGCTTCGTCTTCGAAGTTCAAACCCAGAGTTTCAGGATTCTCGGCTAAAAATTGATCTTCGAAATGGTCCACTAAGACTCACCTCCCCCATTCGGACATGCGACCCATTACATCGATGTCTTGGGAAACGGGGTATTTACCTGGAATAGTTTCGACTTGCTGGTCCGGCCCCAACTGTCGAAAAGATCGGCTGCATTCGGGGTTCGAGTTCCGTTTGATGATACCATCATTCCCCAGCAAAGTTAAGCTCTATTTTTAAAGATGCCTTGAATCTGTATAGGTTACATGCTTTTGTTCGGTGGCAGCCAAGGGGCGCCGGAGCCCGGCGCCAGGCATCGGGGTGACGCCGTTTAGCGATGTGCCGCACGAGTCCGCCGCGGGCAGGCGCGGAGACCATACCGCGGAAATCCCGCCTTACGTCCCCGGCCCGCGGCCCCCGCCTCCCGGCCCCTGTTCCGGTCCCTGCTTCTGCCTCATGAGATGCTTCAATTCGTCGAAAAACGCCTCTTCGTCCTGAAAATCGCGATAGACCGACGCGAACCGTACATAAGCGATCTTGTCGAGCTCCCGCAGGTGGTCCATGAGAAATTCTCCTATCTCAGTAGTAGATAGCTCACGGTCGGGCGACTCGAAGACCCTGGACTCGACGCGGTTCACCAGTTCCGAGAGCCGGGCCATGCTGACCGGGCGTTTTTCGCAGGCCTTGAGCAGTCCCGTCAGGACCTTCTGGCGCTCGAACTTCTCCCGCCGCCCGTCCTTCTTGACGACCATGTAGGGGACCTCGTCGATGCGCTCATAGGTGGTGAACCGGCGCTCGCACGCCAGGCACTCCCGGCGACGGCGAATGGCATCGCCTTCCTTACTCTCCCGGGAATCCACCACCTTGTCCTGCATGTGGTTACAAAATGGACATTTCATGGGTGCTCCGCGCCGCGGGCGCGGCATGCCTCGCCCCTACAGCCCACGGCGGTTCTGTAGGGCCGGGCATGCCCGGTCCGGGCGGCGCCACTGCCTCCCTCTCTCCCGAAAAATTGAACCTAACATGATAAAGCCTCGTTCATTCATTTTGAAGGACGAAGCGCCATGGCCGCCGCCACAATGACATTCGGATGGGTACCCAACGCGGCCTGGTACGCGGGACGGCGAATTACAGGTGTTCAAGGGCCGCGTAATCTGGTAGAACGTACCTTGGACCCCGATCATAGCGTGATATCCAGGTGCCTGAGCGGCGACGAGACCGCCTGGGAAGAGTTGGTTCGGCTTCATACCAGGCAGGTTTACGGCCTCTGTTTCCGCTTCACGGGGAGCGGCTCGGAGGCCCAGGACCTCACCCAGGAAGTGTTTCTCCGGGTCTTTCGCACGCTGCGGACGTTCCGCGCGGCGGAGGGCTCGTTCGCCACATGGCTGGCGCGCGTCACCCGCAACCTTCTGATCGACCATTATCGCCGGACTCGTCAGGAACGAATTACGGATTCGATCGAAGAACAGCTTCCCATGCTGGAAGAGGCGGGCGCGGGGGCTTCGTTGCGGCCTGACCAGGCGGTGGCCGGCCGGGAGGCCAGCGAGATTTTGCAGGCGACGCTGCAGAAGCTGTCGCCCGAGCTGCGGGAAGCGGTGATTCTCCGCGATCTGCAGGAGATGGAATACCGGGAGATCGCCCAGACGCTGGAGATCCCCGAGGGAACCGTGAAGTCGCGTATCAACCGGGGCCGGGCCGAATTGGGCCGGCTCTTGCGGAAGCAGAAGCTGGCGGTATGAACTGCGCAGAGACCGAAATCCTGATCTGCGAATACGTGGAGGGCGGGCTCGCCGCGGACCTCAAGTCCGAGCTGGAACGCCACTTCGCCGCGTGCCCCGCCTGCGCCGAACTGGCCCGCGATTCCGCCGCCGGCTTCGCTTTCATGGAGCGTGCGGCGGAGGTGGATCGCAAATACTTCGCTTCCAGCAACGTGACCGGCAGCGCTTATAGCGGGTATTACGTTCATAATTTGCACTTCATTCTTTACTCGCGACTGATGCAGGGGCGGCGGGCGGAGGCGCTGCGCGCG
>JAIQFU010000119.1 GCA_020073115.1 Terriglobia bacterium | reverse complement strand
CTCCGATTCTGTCGCGGAGTTTTCCCGAAACTCCCGAGCGGAAGGCATCCGCGAGAAAACCGGGCTGCCCCTGAGCACGTACTTCTCGAGCCTGAAGCTGCGGTGGATTCTCGATCGCGTTCCCGGCGCGCGGCGGCAGGCGGAAGAGGGCGCGCTGCTGTTCGGGACCATTGACGCCTTCCTGCTGTGGCATCTCACCGGCGGCCTGCACGTCACCGACTGCACGAACGCCAGCCGCACCCAGTTGATGGACCTGCGGACGCTCGATTGGGACCCCGGCCTGCTTTCGATTTTTGGCATTCCGCGGCAGATCCTTCCCGCCATACGGTCCAGCAGCGAACTTTACGGCGAAGCCGCGCTCCCCGCGCTGCAGGGCGTTCCCATTGCGGGGATTCTCGGCGACCAGCAGGCGGCCCTGGCCGGGCAGTCCTGCTTCAAGGCCGGGGAGGCGAAGAACACGTACGGGACCGGGTGCTTCCTGCTCATGAACACCGGCCCGAAGATCGTGACTTCGAAATACGGGCTGCTGACAACGGTGGCGTTCCAGGCGCAAGGCTGCCCGGCCAACTACGCCCTGGAAGGCAGCGTCGCCATCACCGGCGCGCTGGTGCAATGGCTGCGGGACAACTTCGGGCTGATCTCCCGCAGCGCGGAGATCGAGGAGTTGGCCGCTACCGTGGAGGATAACGGCGGCGTCTATTTCGTGCCGGCCTTCTCCGGGCTCTATGCCCCCTACTGGAAGCACGATGCGCGCGGCGTAATTGCCGGGCTGACGCGCCACAGCAACAAGGGGCATCTCGCGCGCGCCGCCCTGGAAGCCACGGCGTTCCAGACGCGCGAGGTATTCGAGGCCATGGAGCAGGACGCCGGCTTTCCCATCGAGATCCTGCGGGTAGACGGCGGGATGGTGGAGAACGAGCTGTTGATGCAGTTCCAGGCGGACATCCTGGACCGCGCCGTGGCTCGTCCGGCGGTGAAGGAGACCACGGCGCTGGGCGCGGCTTACGCCGCCGGCCTGGCAGTCGGATTTTTCGAGAACCTGGAGGATTTGTGCGGCCGGTGGGCGGCGGACCGCACGTGGAAGCCGCGGATGGGCGCGCCGCGGCGCGAAGAGATGTACGCGTCCTGGAAGAAAGCCGTGACGCGCACGTTCGATTGGGCGTAGAGTGCTACAGCCCGATTCCTCGCAAGTATTCCCGGCTTCTTAGCGCGCTCTCCACCGGGTTGACTCCGGGTTGAGTCGGGTCCACATCCTGCTCGAAGACCCCCCACCCATCGAATCCCGCCGCTTCCAGTTCGCGCACCACCCCGGGAATGTCCACCCCGCCCTCGCCCAGTTCGCAGAACACGCCGCGCCGGACGGCTTCCAGGTACGGGATCTTTCGGCGGCGCACTTCCGCCAGAACATCGGGACGCACATCTTTCAGATGGAGGTGTCCGATACGGCCGGCGTGAACGTGGGCGCAGGCCACCGGGTCGCCGCCGCCGTAGTAGTAATGGCCGGTGTCCAGACAGAGGTCAATCCCGGTGGAATGCAGCAGCCGCTCGACTTCGGCGGGCGTTTCCACGTAGGTGCCCGCGTGGTGGTGGAACACGGGGCGCAGCCCCATCTCGCGCGCGGCGGCGGAGGCCCGGTTCAGCAGGTCCACGGCGCAATTCCACTGGGCATCGTTCATGCCGGTTTGCGCGCTGCCGGCCACGGCCATCCGGCCCTCGTTCATTTCATCCGCCAGCACCAGGAACGGCGCCCCCCGGTCCGCCAGCAGGCGCGCCACGAGCATGGCCTCTAGCAGACTTTGCTGGTGACGCTCCGGACGGGCCAGGGGCAAGGGCACGAAAGCGCCCAGCAGGGCCAGGCCGCGGCTCTCGAGTTCGCGTTCGAGCTCCGCCGGGTCGCTCGGCAGGAAGCCGTAAGGGCCGAGTTCCGTTCCGGCGTAGCCCGCTTGCGCCATCTCGTCCAGCACTTCGCCGTAGCCCTTCCGGCCGCTCCAGCCCTCCACCTCCATCACGCCCCAGGAGACCGGGGCGGTCGCGATTCGAATCGGCATGGCTTCCCCCTATTTCAAAAACCGGGCCGCGTTCTCTTGGGTGACCAGCGCGGTTCCGGTATCGACGCGCTTGTCCACCGGCTCGTGTTTCGCCGCCCGCACGGCCTCATCCACGGCGGCGCGGCCCATCCGCTCGGGGTTCTGCGCCACCACCGCCGCCAGGCGGCCGGTTTCCACCGCGCGTACCGCTTCCCTGGTGGCGTCAAAACCCACGATGGAAATCTGGGCCTCCAGTTTGTGGGCAGCCACGGCCTCCATGGCCCCCAGCGCCATCTGGTCGTTGGTGGCGAAAACCGCGCGCAGGTCCGGATGCGTGGTCAGGAGGTTTTCCATGACCGACATGCCCTGCGCGCGCTCGCTGTTCGCGGGCTGCACGGCCACGCATCGGATAGCCGGGGCGGCGGCCAGCGCCTGCTGAAATCCGGCCAGCCGCTCCTCGTGCGTGCGCACTCCGAGCACGCCCCGGATCACCGCCACCTTCCCCCTGCCGCCGAGCCGGTTCGCGATATACTCCCCGGCCATGCGCCCTCCCAGGCGGTTGTCGGTTCCGATGTAGCAGAGCTTCGAGGGCCAGTCGATGTCGGTATCCAGCACAATCACCGGGATGCCCGCGCCCTTCGCCTTGTCGAGCACGGGAAGGATTTCCGCCACGCCCGCCGGGGCCACGGCCAGCGCCGAGATGCGCTTGAGGATCTGGTCTTCGAGGATCGAAACCTGCTGGTCGATGTTGATTTCGCGCTCGGGCGCCAGCACCGCCAGTTTCACATCGGGCTGCGCGCGCGCGGCCTGTTCGGCGCCGTTTTTGAGGCGCTGCCAGAATTCGCTATCGAGGGCCTTCACCACTACGGCGATGTCGATGGTCTTCTTGCGGTCCGAATGGCCGCAAGCGGCGAGCAGGATGAGCAGTGGCGTGAGCACTCTTGCTTGCCGTGTCCCCCCTCGTGGGGACACGCGGGCCCGCGTGTCCCCGCGATTGCCGGCACGGCAGGCAGGAATGCCCACGCCACGCTGTCTCATTCCCCTATTCTCCTCGAGGCCCGCTGCCTCAGCACGTCCACCCAGACCGCCGCCACGATCACTACCCCGATCACCACCGTCTGCCAGTACGCCGAGACGTCCAGGAGGTTGAGGCCGTTGCGCAGCACCCCCATGATCAGCGCGCCCACCAGCGCGCCGCCCACCGAGCCGACTCCCCCGAAGAAACTGGCCCCGCCGATGATCACCGCCGCGATGGAATCCAACTCGGCGCCGGCGCCCGCCAGCGGGAACCCGGAGTTCATCCGCCCCGCCAGCACGATGGCGGCCACGGCGGACATGAACCCGCTCAGCGCATAAACGGCGTTCAACCGGCCGTCCACGGGAACGCCTGAAAGCCGCGCCGCCTGCGCGTTCCCGCCGATGGCATAGATGTCGCGCCCCGGCGTGGTGCGGGTCAGAAACAGGTGGAACAACACGCAGAACAGGACCACCACCAGGACGGGAGCGGGAATGCCGAGCACCGCCCCGGCGCCGAAGAATCGCACCCCCGGCGGCAGCTCCGAAATGGGAAAGCCGCCCGAGATCACCAGCGCCAGGCCGCGCGCCACGTTCATCATCCCCAGGGTAGGAATAAAGGGGTGGGGCAGCTTCAATTTGGTGAGCAGTACGCCGTTGCAGGCCCCGAGCGCGGTCCCCGCCGCCAGCGACAGGGGGATTGCCAGCCCGGCGGGCACGCCCGACTTCACCAGCAGGGCCACCAGCACGCAGCAGAACCCGAGGATCGACCCCACCGAGAGATCGATCCCGGCCGTGACGATCACCACCAGTTGCCCCAGCGCCAGCAGCGCATTGACCGCCGATTGCCGGAACACGTTGACCAGGTTATCGAACGTCAGGAAATGATCCGAGAGAACCGCGAGGACGGCGCACAGCAGCAGCAATCCGGCGAGCGGCCCGAAGCGCCGCAACAGGTGGTGGGGCAGGCTCGACCCGGCCCCCTTGTGCTTGTTCATCCTTGCCCCGTAGCCAGCCGCATGATTTTTTCACCCGTGGCCCCGGCCGCGGGAAGTTCGCCGGCGATGCGCCCTCGATGCATGACCAGAATCCGGTCGGCCAGCGCCAGGACCTCCTCCAGCTCCGAAGAAGCGAACAGGACCACGGCGCCGCGCCCGGCCAGCCCGCGGATGAGCGCATACATCTCGGCTTTGGCGCCCACATCCACGCCGCGCGTGGGCTCGTCGAAGAGGAAAATTCCGGCTTCGGCCAGCAGCCATTTGCCCAACACGATTTTCTGCTGGTTTCCGCCGCTCAGCTCCGCCACGCGTCTTTCCAGATCGTCGGCGCGCACGCGCAACTCGGCGGCGATGCGGCGGGCGCCCTCGCTCTCCGCGCCCTTGCGGATGAGGAACCGCCGGGCGGAAGGGAGCGCCAGGTTCGCGCGGATGGATGCGCTCAGGACCAGCCCTTTGGCCTTGCGGTCGTCCGGAACCAGCGCCATGCCATGCCGGATGGCGTCGCGCGGCGAGCGGATGGCGGCGGGCCGGCCCTCGATGAAGATGCCGCCCGGGGGCGGCGTGACGCCGAAGAGGGCTTCCAGAAGTTCCGTGCGGCCGGAGCCGGCGAGGCCCGCGAGGCCGACGATTTCGCCGCGTCCGAGTTCGAACCTGGCGTCGGGGAATTCAACCCGGAGCGTGGGGCGGGTCCCCGGCCTCTCGGGCCTGGCGGGCAGGCCCGGGACCTGCCCCACCATGTGGCGAATCACCGCATCCTCCGGCATTTCCGCGATCGTCCCGCTCGCCACGCGCTCCCCATCGCGCAGCACCGTCACCCGGTCCGCGCAATCGTAGATTTCGCCCAGCCGGTGAGTAATGTAGATGATGCTCACCCCGCGGTCCCGGAGGCGGCCGATCACGTCCATCAAGCGGGCCGTTTCCCGCCCGGAAAGCGGAGCGGTGGGCTCGTCCATGACGATCAGCCGCGCTTCGCAGGCCAGGGCGCGCGCAATCTCCACCAACTGGCGGACGGCGATGCTCAAACCGCCCACCAGGGCGCGCGGGTCGATCTCGCAGCCGAGTGAGGACAGCAGGGCCTCCGCCCGCGAGTAAACCTCGTCCCACCGGACCCACGACGCTCGCGCCGGAAGCCGGCCCAGGAAGACGTTCTCCCCCGCCGTCAGTTGCGGGACCAGCGCCAGCTCCTGGTGGACGAACGCGATGCCGGTTCGGCGCGCCGCGCGCGGGTCGCGCAGGACCACGGGTCGGCCATTCCAGGCGATCCGGCCGGAATCGGGGGACAGCACGCCCCCCGCGATGTTCACGAGCGTCGATTTGCCTGCGCCGTTTTCGCCGGCCAGGGCATGGACTTCGCCCGGCAGCACGTCGAAATCCACGCCCCTCAGGACGGGGGCGGCGGCGAACCGTTTCCAGATGTTCTCCAAGCGAAGCAGCGGCGCGGTTTGCGTATCCATCGCTAGACGCTACGGCGTCACCACTATCTTGACCGATTCTCCCGAGCGCATGGCGTCCAACCCTTCGCCGATTTGCGAGAGCCGCAGCCGATGGCTCACGATCTTGTCCAGCGGAAGCAGGGCGGCCTCGAGCATCCGCACCACCTTGGGAAACTCGGAGCGCTGGATGTACGAGCCGATGACACTCACCTCGTAGCGCGTGATGTCGTACTGGCTCACCTCGCGGCGGGCGTGCTGGTTCATGCCGAACAGCAGCACGCGCCCGCCGCGGCGCACGGCGGCCAGGCACTCCGGCAGCGACGCGCCGGTGGCGTCCACCACCACGTCGGCGCCCAGGCCCGTTGCGGACCGGATCTCCCCCGCGGCGTCCACGGCGCGCGGATCGAAGACCGCTCCGCAGCCAATCTCCGCGGCCACCCGCCGCCGGAACTCCACCGGCTCGACGACGAAGGTCTTACCCGCCCCCGCGCTTTTATAGAGCATGAGAAAGAGAAGCCCGATGGGCCCCGCGCCATAGATAGCGACGCTCTCGCCCGGGAGAATCGGCGCGCGTTCCACGGCGTGGTAGACGCACGTGAGGGGCTCCGCCAGGGTGGCGTGATGCGCGGGAACGCGGGGGTCGATCTTGTGGAGGGCGCGCGCCGGCGCCACGTTGTACTCGGCCAGCCCGCCGTGGATGAAGATGCCGAGCGTGGTCATGTTGCGGCACATGTTCGACAGTCCCGCGCGGCAGTACTCGCACAGGCCGCAGGTGACATTGGGGTCGATCACCACGCGATCGCCCGGACCGAGGTGCGAAGCCGCGGCCCCGGTTTCCAGCACCGTCGCGGTGTACTCGTGCCCCAGAATGCTGCCCGGCGTGGCCGGGTGCCCCGGAGGGACCGACAGAATATGGATGTCCGTCCCGCAGATGCTGGCGCACTCTACTTTGAGCAGGACGTCGTCGGGAGTCTTGATTTGCGGGATGGGGGCGGACTGCAAACCCCACTCTCCCGGGGCGCGGAATACCAGGGCTTCCATGGTGTGAGGCATATTTTTGAATGGGCCACGGAACAACACGGATGAACACGGATGAATGCAGAAGCAAAGAATTGGCTCTTATCCGTGTTCATCCGTGTTCATCCGTGGCCCATCTCGAATTTCCTTTCTTTCGTCCTCGCCTGCTCGTACTGCGCGCGGGCCCGGCGCACGGCCTCGGACTCCGAAACCTCGGCCACCGGCACGTCCCACCAGGATTCATACCCGGGGACGCGCATCTCTTTATCGACCTCGACAACCACCACGCTCGTCCGCTCGTGCCCGCGCATTTCGGCGAGCGCCGATTCCAGGTCCTCGCGCGTGCGGGCGCGCACCGCGATGGCCCCCAGGCCCGCGGCTTGGGCTACAAAATCGAGCGGCAGATAATCGCCATCGAGATGCCCTGCCTCCGTGCGGCGCCGGTAGTCTGTGCCGAATCCGCCGGACCCCAGCGAGCCCGAAAGCCCGCCGATGCTCGAAAAGCCGTGATTGTCGAGCAGTACGATGTTGAGCCTGCAGCCCTCCTGCACGGAGGTGGCGATCTCCGAGGCCATCATCAGGAACGAGCCGTCGCCCACCATGACGTAAACCTCGCGCGAGGGATCGGCCATCTTGACGCCCAACCCGCCGGCGATCTCATAGCCCATGCAGGAGTAGCCGTACTCCATGTGGTAGGCGCCGGGGCGGCGCGTGCGCCAAAGCTTGTGCAGGTCGCCCGGCAGGCTGCCGGCGGCGCAGACCAGGGCGTCCTCGGGCCGCGCGGCGCGGTTCACGGCGCCGATGACTTCGCCCTGGCTGATGGGCGGCCCGTGCCGCAGGCCGAAAATGCGCTCCGTTTCCCGTTCCCAGCGTTCTTTCCACTGCCGGATGCAGCCGGTGTAATCCTCGTCCACGCGGTATCCATCCAGCGCCGCCCCGAGTTGTTCCAGGCCGGCGCGCGCGTCCGCTATCAGGGGTAGGCCGGCGTGCTTGAAAGCGTCGATCTCGGCCACGTTGAGATTGACGAACCGCACCCGCGGGTTCTGAAAGGCCGTTTTGGACGCCGTGGTAAAGTCGCCCAGGCGCGTGCCGACGGCGAGGACCACGTCCGCGTCGCGCGCCGCCAGGTTGGCGCCGGGCGTGCCGGTGACACCGATGGCGCCGAGGTTCTGCGGATGATCGAACGGCAGCGATCCCTTGCCCGCCTGCGTCTCGCCCACGGGGATCCGCGAATCCCGCGCCAGGCGCGCCAGGGCGTCCCCAGCCTCGCTGTACAACACGCCCCCGCCGGCGATAATGAGCGGGCGGCGCGCCGCCCGGATCCACTCCGCCGCGCGCGCCAGGAGCGCACGCTCGGGCCCCGCGCGGGGGATATGCCACACCCGCCGTTCGAACATCTCCCCGGGGTAGTCCCAGGCTTCGGCCTGCACGTCCTGGGGCAGCGCCAGGGTGACCGCGCCCGTCTGTGCCGGCGAGGTCAGAACCCGCATGGCCTCCACCACGGAGCAGGGCAACTGGTCGGCGCGGTTGATGCGGTCCCAGTAGCGCGACACGGGCTTGAAGCAGTCGTTCACCGAAAGGTCCTGGGAGCGTTCCGATTCCAGTTGTTGCAGCACGGGGGCCACGTTGCGCCGCGCGAAGATGTCGCCCGGCAGCAGCAGCACGGGGAGGCGGTTGATGGTGGCGGTGGCGGCGCCGGTGATCATGTTGGTGGCGCCGGGGCCGATCGAAGACGTGCACGCGAAGGCCGCCAGCCGGTTGCGCGCCTTGGCGTACGCCGTGGCGATGTGCGCGGAGGCCTGTTCGTTGCGCGAGAGGTAATAGCGAAAATCGGGGTTCTGCTGGAGCGCCTGCCCGATGCCGGCGATGTTGCCGTGCCCGAAGATGCCCCACACCCCGGCGAAAAACGGGGTCTCCCGCCCGTCGCGTTCCACGTACTGGTTCTTCAGGAACCCGATGAGCGCCTGAGCCATGGTGAGCCGCCGCGTCTGCATCATCCCTCCTTACGCGCGCATGCTCCGCTTCACCACCGGGACTCGCGGGTCCTTCTCCTTCCACGTTTCCCGCACCCAGGCGTAGTCCGGGTCGTCCGAGGCGGCCATGGACCTCGCGGAACCCGCCAGCGCATTCAGGTAGTAGGCGTTGTAGCCATGGGCCGCCACCACGGGATGATAGCCTTCGGGGATCAGCGCCAGCTCGCCGTCGCGCACCGTGAGGGTCTCGTCCAGCCGCCGGTCCTTGGTGTAGACCTTCTGGATGGCATAGCCGTTGGCGCCTTCGATTTTGTAGTAGTAGATCTCTTCGAGGTCCACCTCGCCCGGGGGGCGATGCTCGTCGTGCTTATGCGGCGGATAGCTGGACCAGTTGCCGCCGGGCGTGAATACCTCGACGATGAGCAACCGTTGGGCGGGAAACGCCGGCGTCAGAATGTGGTTGATCTGGCGTGTGGCGTTGCCGCCGCCGCGGATTTCCACTTCGACATCTTCGGGCTTCACCAGCCGCGGCGGAAACGGCTTTTCGGCGCGGCTGTAGCAGAAGGCCAGTTCGCAATCGGCGTCGGCGGTCAGCGCGTAGCGCGTGGCAATGGGGAGATAGAGGGCCCATGGCATGCCCGCGAAAACGTGTGCGCGTTCACCAATCCCCCTCCATTCCCCGCGCGAAGACTCCACGGAAAAGCGCCCGCCCAGCGCGACGATCCCCAGTTCCATGTCTCCCGTGTCCTCTTCATACCGCCCCCCGGCGGCGAGCCTCCGGCTCTGAAAAGAAAGGTATTCGAAGCCGAACGATTGCCTGCTTTTGGAGAACGTTTCGGGCCGAAACAGCAGTTGCATGATGGTCCCCCCGGAAGAGTTCGCTGGTTAAGGGTATATCACAAGACCGCCCCAAAATGCGGCGCGGTTGGCCCACCGACGCGGAGCTATTGCTTTACGATCAGCGAATATTCCCCCGCGGTGTTCCCCAGGGACCAGATCTGAATGGGGTAGACCTGGCCGGCTAAAACTTCCATCTTGTACTCGAACCCGGCCCCGGGCGTCCGCACGTCCGGGCCGAAGCCGGCGGCGCGCAGGTCCGGAGTGAACGTGCTCAACGCGGGGATCAGGGTGGCCGAGCGGTTCTGGAGTTCGATGGTCACCGCGCCCCCCACCGGGCTGAAGAACGAGTAATAGTCCGTATCGCGGGCGTCCATGATATTCGCTTCGATCTTCTGGTTCACTGCGATCCGCCGGGTGCTCAGGATATCGTCGTTCGGTTCGAAGCTGTCGAACAGGCGCAGGGCCCTGACTCTGAGGACATACGGCCCGGAACTCGCGCCGTAGCCCCGAACCTGAACGTAGAGGCCCGCGTTGGGTTCCGGCGAGAACCGCAGGTTCATATCGCCCGGCTGCCGCGCCGCCGCGCCCCAGTCGAGGAATCGCATCTCGCCGTCGTAAAACTTCAGTACGGGCGCGAGCGTCCCCTCCTTGTCGGAGATTTCCAGGAGCAGGATGTCCCGCGGCGCGGGAGGGGCGGCGAAACGGAACGTGTCAACGTCGTCGTCCTGCCCGATGGCGGCTTCCATGGGCTTCTCCAGGGCAGCCACGTTGGCCAGCAGCAGGGAGTTGTTGGGCTCGATCTCCTGCGTGACCGGGTTCGCCGAATCGGCCGTGAATCCTCGCAGCCGGTTCAGGTTGAGGCGCACCGGCTGGTACGTCAGGTCGCGCGCCAGCGCCTCGCGGAAAGCGTTCACCGTGCGGGCGCGGTCGCCGATGCCGGCGTAAAGCACGCCGAGGTCGTTGTACACCACCGGGAGGGAAGCCTCCCTGGCCACCGTTTCCAGAATCGCCGCGGCCGCCGCGTATTGCGCCTGCAACATCAGGCCGGCAGCCTGCCGGAACTGCTGCGGCAGCTCGGCGTTTGTCAGCCGCTTGCCGTAGAACCGCCCGTATTCCTGCTGGAGCGTTTCCGCCGAGCTGATGTACCCCGCCAAAGGCTGAGGCCCGGACCGCCGCGGCGCCCGGACCAGCAACCACGCTCCCACGGCGGCGATCGCCAGCGCCGGGATCCAATAGCACCACCGGAGGCCGGCGCGGCGCCTTCTTTTCTTCTTTCGAACATAAATCGGCTGCGGAGATGACATTAGGGCGCCTCACGCCGGATGCGCGGCGGCTCCGGTTCCGAATTCCCTGTCTGGTACAATCCTAATTCTATGCGCATACCGCGCGGCACGTCGCGGAGCGCCCCCGGGACAATGTTCGCGCTGGTGGCGCTCGCGTGCGGACTGGCCCTCATCGCGTCGCCGGCCCAAAAGAAGAAAAAGAAGGAGGAGGAGACCCAAACGCTCCAGCTCCCCAGGGAGTTGCCGGGCGCAGTGGTGGGGGATACCCGGCGTCTCACGTTCCATGTCACGCCGCTTTCTTCGAGGGGCCTGCTCTCGCAGCAAGTGCGCGACGCCCTCAAGGCGCTCGGGCATCAGAGCGGCAGCAATCCCATTCTCAAGATCCGCGCGTTCGTGGCCGGTTCCGGCGATGCGCGGCGCGTCCGCGACCTGGTCAGCGAAGTCTTCACCGACCGGCGCCAGCCGCTGCCCGCCCTGACCC
>JAIQFU010000118.1 GCA_020073115.1 Terriglobia bacterium | reverse complement strand
AATCGCGGGTCACCGCCTTCAGGACGGTGTGGGAGAAACCGGAGCCAACGGTGCTGAGCGCCGGGATCGAGTACACGAAATCACCCTTGAAGGTGTGCCGCGTGGAGACGTAGTCGTTCAACGCGTCGGCCTGCGCCTGATCGGAACGGTAGGACCAGGTGCCGTCGGCCGCGTGTTGGATGCGCGCCCCGGAATCTTGCGTGTGCGCGAGCGCGATGGTGTCGTTGACAAGGAATTGCACGCCATGAGACATGCGGTGATTCACGCCAACCTGCAAAAAGTGCGAGTTAATCCAGCCGCGCGGGATCATCATGTTGAGACTCCCGTAGCCGCGGATGGAGCGCATCATGTTCTGGGTGACTGCGGCGCCCCCGGGAAGCGAACTGGCGACGGTCGAGTCCTGGTTCCCCGCCAAATAGGCGGAGCCCATATCAACGGTGTTGATGTTCACCTGTTCGACGTTGTTGTAGCCGTGCTCGCCGGTGTAGGAAACATCCAGCATCGTGTCGTAGGGCAGCATATACTGCAAGCCGCCGCTCCAACTCCAGGTGCTGGGAAGCCCGCTGTGGAGCTGGTAGACATTGAGGTTGGCTGCGCCTTGCGTGGTGAGCCCACCCATGGTCTGGAACTGGGAGTAATACAGAGTCTGGCTCCATTCGTTGGGCGGGTTGGCGATCAGACTGAAGACGGTGTTGCCGGAGGGGCGATCGAAGGTGAGTCCGAGGCCGCCACGCAGGATGATCTTCTGTCTGCCGGTGAGATCGTAGGCGAATCCAAATCGCGGCGCCGGGCTGAGCCACGGCCAGTAGTAGGTGCCGGAGGGTACAGGGTCTGTACCCGAGGCAAACAAGCCGTTGGTGAAATTGCCCGAGCCCGGCACCAGCGTGCCGATAGCCACCGCCGCCACCTGCTGGTTGGTAAGCGGGTTTACCGCCCGGCGGCTCGCGGAGGGGCAGGCTTGGCCGGGCGCCTGCGCGACGGCGCAAGCCGCCCGGTAATAGAGCGGCGCAGTGGACAGGCTCCACTTGTCAGGCAGCCAGTTCACACCCTGCCCCAGCTTGTCGTGTTGCGGCGGTTGATGGACGAAGCGCATACCGTAGTCCAACGTAAGTCGGGGAGTGGCCCTCCAGTTATCCTGGAGGAAAGCCTCGATGTTGTTGAACACGTAGTTGCCCTCGACGTACTTCGACAACTGGCTGTAGTTGGAGAAGACGCCCAGCAGCGCGTTGGAGAAGCCGAAGCCGGAGTCGAGCGAGTTGTTGGTGTCGTTTCCGAAGTTGACCGAGCCCTGCCAGGTCCCCGCCAACGATTGCTGCGCCTTGTAGCTGTGCGTGTAGTAAAGGCCGCCCTTGATCGTGTGGCTGCCCTTCAACTTGGTGAGACTGAAGACCATATCATTGTTCTGATTGGTATTCAGCCAGCCGGGGAAGGGGAAGTTGGGGGGCGCGTTCGCGACACGGCCTCCCCAGGAGAATTGCGGCACAAGGTCCATCTTCGTCCCGTCCCAGATGGGGGGCTTGAGCGACTGCATGGCCTGGTACGCGTAGTAGTTCTTATCCAGCACGCCGGAATCGGGATACAATCTCGGCAGCCCGGTCAGGCCGGCCCCTTTCATGCTGGCCACGTCGTTGACGGGGATGGCGCTGGTGCACAAGCCCGGCGCGACGCCATTTGTGGGCCCGAAGCAGCCCGCGAGGTCGTTCCGCGTGCGGCCAACGGTAAACTCCGCGAAGGTCGTCGGACCGACGTTGTAGGTGACGGTGGTGGCCCACATGTAGAACCACTTCTTGTACACCTGGCTGTCGTTGAAGCCGGGGAGGGTGCCGGTTTGAGGCGTGGCCGGCTGCTCCCACAGGGTTAACTTGCCCGACACTCTCAGCTTTTCCCAGGGCTGATAGTCGATTTTGACAATCGGCTCCTGCGAACTGATATTCTGGGCCGGCAACACCCCCTGGTAGTTGTATTGGCCCGGAGTGGTGATGTTCGGCATGGGGAACAGGTTCAGGATCTTCGTCCCCAAGCCGTACTGGCTGGAGGCGGGGATGAGCGATCCCGAAAAAGGCTTGCCCGTAGTGGGATCAATGATATTGGTGAACTTGTTGCCGTTATTGTCCGTGGTCTGCGAAAAATCGCCGGCCCGCTCCAGCGCCGTCGGAAAGCGGTAGTTCTGAATCCCGTTGCTCGTCACCGCAAGCTTGCGGGGGTCGATCTCGTGGCTGTAGAAGAAGAACAACTTGTTGTTGCGCCCCGGCTTTCCGATGGGTCCCCCGACGTTAAAGCCGATGTCTTTTTGGCTGCTGTAAGACTTGCGGACGCCATTGAGGATGTTGGTCTTGCTGTTCGCATTCCACCCCGACTGGCGCATGATCAGGAAACCCGTGCCATGGAACTGGTTCGTGCCGCCCTTGGTGACCGCGGTGACTTGCAGGCCGCTTTGGCGGCCGTACTCGGCCTGATAGTTGGATACCAGGACCTTCACTTCCGCGATCGCCTCCGAATTGACCGAAATAGCGAGGGCGTTATTGCCGGAATCCATGGTGGAGACGCCGTCCATCATGATGTTCGAGTTGCCGCCGGAGTAAGAGGTTTGGTCCCCCATTCGCGACGGCTGTTGCGCGGTACCGCCGACGCCTGGGAGTACGGAGGCCAGGGCCGAAAAAGTCCGGCTCGCCATCGGCAGGTTCTCGACCTCGGTTCGCGTGACCGTGAACGATCGTTCCGCGCTCTGCGTCTGCAACAACTGGGCTTCGGCGGTGACGGTGACGGTCTCGGTCACGGCGCCGACCTCGAGCGTGAGCGCGCCAAGACCGACGCGGTCGCCCGGGCTCACGGCAACGCCGGTGCGCCGGAACGTCTTGAAGCCCTTTTGAGCGATTTCCACCGTGTAGGTGTCGGGCGGCACGTTGGCGCGGCCGCCTGCGAGTCCTGGACACTCCCCGAAACAGTGCCCGTGGTTAACTGCGCGGCGGCTCGAGGAATAGACATTCCGAGCACAAGCGCCGTGGCAAGCACCGCCAAGCCAATGCGCTGTCGATAAGAAAACGACGGTACGATGGAGATACCACTCATTGTTTTCTCCCATTCACGCGAAACTATAGACCGGGCCAGTTGACCGATCCCCACACACGGACGCCCACCCGCGGTATCCGCATCTCATTCACCTCTTCCGGGAAAGTCTCCCGCGCAGGCGGCGGAAGGTCCCCAGCGGCTCACAGGCTCGCTCTGGCGAAGCCGGAACATCTCACTTCCGGCGTCCAGCGTTCTGGGGCACAGCCCCTCTGCCTATTTCGGCGGAAGAGCCCCGAAGAGGACGCAACTCCCCTAATGTGTGCGTATATGCTACCGCCGGAATCCGGCACAAACTAGGTTTGGTACGGTGTCCCGCGATTAAACCTAATAGAATCTTATTGTTTTGTCCTTGGAAAGACCCGGGGGGTCTGTCCTGTTTAACGGTTAAACGGGCCGTTTAACCCCTGGAGCCTCCTTCAGCCGAGCGGATCCAAGGGCACCGGCCAGCGTACCTGCTGGTCCGTGGACCCAAGGCTGACCCACTACAGAGGGTGCTGCTGAAAAATTCAACAGTCCGCTTGCTGACGGTCGCGGCTCACAAGTTGGCGGGTGTCTTGCCGGGGCAGCAGCCCTGTGCCAGCTCAGGACGACTGGCGGGTCAGTTCGTTTTTGCCTTCTGCACGACTGCGGCAAACGCGGGCTTCGGTTTGCCCTCGCGGTCGAACAGCAGGGGGTAATTCGTGCGCCCGCGCGTGGGAAAATTGTTGAGCCACGAGTCGCCGTCGGTCACGCCCCAAAAAGTGACCCGGCTGACCGTGTTGCGGTGTTGTACGAAGACCTCGAACAGTTCGGCGTAGCGCCTGGCGAGCGCCTGCTGCATTTCCTCCGGCAAGCCTGCCGTATACGGATTCGACTGCGCGGTTCCCGCCGCCGTGGCTGAAATGTCCGCCGTATTCTGCCGGGTGGTGCGCGGCAGGACGTCGATATCCAGTTCGGTAATGTGGACCTTTACGCCGAGCGCGGCAAACGCTTCGATGGTTTCGGCCTCCTGCCGGGCGGTGGGCCAGTCCATTTTGTCGTGTCCCTGCAACCCGACGCCGCTGATGGCCGCTCCGGCGGCCTTGAGCTTACGGATCAGTTCCACCGCGCCCTTGCGCTTGGCTTCGTTCTCGAGCGAGTAGTCGTTGTAATAGAGTTCCGCCCGCGGGTCGGCCTCGTGCGCGAACTGAAACGCCTTCAGCAGATAGTCTTCACCGATGATCCGGTACCAGGGCGACTGACGCATGGAGCCGTCCTCATTGAGGGCTTCATTGACCACGTCCCATCCGCCGATCCGGCCCTTGTAGCGGCCGACCACGGTCCGGATGTGATCGCGCATGCGCTCGAGCAGGCCTTCGCGGGTGAGCGGCTCGCCGTTCTCGTTTTCAAACACCCAGCGGGGCGTCTGGCTGTGCCACACCAGGCAATGGCCGACGATGAACATCTTGTGCTTCTCGCCGAAGGCCACGTAGCGGTCGGCGGGTTCGAAATTGTAACCGTCCACGCGGGGGTGGATGGACCCCCATTTGAGCGCGTTCTCGGGGCTGATGGTGTCGAACTGCGCGGCGATGATGGGGTTGCCGCGCGGGTCGCGTTCCTCGAACTGCGCCGGGTTCAACGCCGCCCCGATTCGGAATATTCCTTCATATGCCCCCTTGAGCGTGGGGGCGATCTGGCCCGGCGCGACGGCGGCCGCCAGCATGATCAGTGCGAGAGGCTTCATAAAATGACGCTCCGATGCGAAATTAGCGGACGATGGCGTCGGCCGCGCTGGCCGCCAGGACCCAGCTGGCAGCCTCGCTGACGACGTATTCGTCCTCGAACCAGAGCATGCCGAAGTCGTCGATGCACTCCGGGAAATCCGGCTGGATGAGGATGTAGCCCGGAATCATGCCGCCGGGGATGAACGCTCCATCGGCGCGGTTGTTTCCGTAGGCCTTCAGCTTGGAAACCGTCCCCACCGAGGAAATGTACGAAGTGCTCGATACCGGATGCGTCCCCAGGATGTAGTTGGCGGCGCGAAGCGTATATTCCGGGCTGACGAGGTCCGGGAACGCCTTGTGAAGGAAGTACATCCGGATGCCGAAGTCGACGACGCCGCCCGAACCGCCCCAGCCGCCCATGCTGGGCGGCACGCCGAAGGGGGTGGCGGCCATTTGCTTGTCGACCTGGCCCATATACATCTTGACCGCTTCCGCGGCCTGCGCCTTGTAGCTGGCATCCAGGTAAGGCAGTGCGCGTACCACCGTCCAACCGCGCTGCCCGACATTCGGCAGCATCGAGGGGAACAGCTCCTGTACCCGCGCCTTGTAAGGCTCCGCGCCATTGGTGGCGATCATCAGCTCCAGAGAGGCCGCCCAGTCCGGCGCGCCGCCGCCGAACCGTCCGCCCGGTCCGCCCGGCGCCGGTTGTGCGCCCGGCGCGCCCGGCGCGGCCGGCCCGCCGCCGGGGCGGGTATTCGCGGCGGGGTTCGCACGTTCTTCCTGATAGAGCTTGACTGCCGCGTCCAGAGCCTCCTTCGCGAGCGCATCGTCCCAGCCCTTGAGCACGCGGGCGGCTGCCGCCAGCGAGGCCGCGGCGCCGTAGTTCAGCATCCCGGATTTGGCCGTGAAGGCCCACCGGTCGTCGGGAACGCCGGAGAAGTTCCCCTCCACCTGGAGCGGGCCGAGTTTCGGCGAGTAAATCCGGCCGTCGGTCTGAGATGCGGCATCGCCCAGATGCGTGTACTCACGCAGGTTGGGCTCGATGATGCCCATGAACGGATGCCCGACCGCTTTGATTTGCGCCAGCGTTTGCAGGATGCCGTGCTTCACCTGCTGGACCGCGTCCGGAATGCCGTCCGGCCGGTGCATCTCCACCGTCCGCGCGTTCTCATCAACCGCCAGGCTGTCCCACTTCAGGCCGAAGGCGCTATAGGCCAGGGCCAGGTTCTGGATGACGGTGTACTGGCTGTTGGCGATGTTGTCGTAATCGCCGGCGTCGAACCACCCGCCGACGTTCAGGCCGGGGATGTGCTCGCCGGGCTGGTAGGGCGAATCCATATTCGGGCCACTGGCGTAGCCGTCGAAATGGCGCGTGTTGGGGGGAGCCTGGCGGGCGTCGTCGAGGTGGGAAACACCGTGCCACAGGCGGTATCCCTCGCGCACGGAGACGTGATCCATTTCCACCGCGAGGAAGCCGGAGAGGGTGGACTGCCAACTCCGGCTGTAAACGTCCCTGGCGATCGGGAACGGCTCCGTGCGCTGGCCCGCGTATTCGATGGCGTACAGGCCAGGATCCTTGACGGAAGAGAAGTCGAATTTGGCGTAGGTGTAGCGCAGCCAGGGAGCAGGCTGCGAGACGGGGGCTTCGAAGACCTGCTTGTAGGATCCGTCGTCCGCCAGGCGGAGCAACCGGGCCGCCTTGGGCGCGTTGAAGTGCGGGTCCAGTTCAATGATGGCAACCTTGGAGAAGTTCGGCGCGTAGCCCACCTGGCTGTGCGCAATGACGGGCGGCCGCGTCCAGTTCGGAATCACGTCCGGCCGGATGTGCCACACCACCGCGCCCGCCGTCTTGCCGGACGGTATCAGGGTGCGGAGCACAAACCATCCATTCTGCGCCCGGTTGCGCCCGTCGTACAAAGCGATTGGCCCCGTCTCCGAGGCGATTTTGACCCGAGCCAGGGGGTCGTCCACCGCCAGAGTAATGCTCTTCCCCTCGGCCAAGGGCAGCGGCTGCGTGTACCCCTTGGCCTGGTCCCACTCCTCCTGGTAGGGCAGTTTCTTCGGTTCATCAGGGTGCGGGAGGACCTGGACCATCGAGTCCTGGGGGCTGCGCGGGAAAACCCCAAATGCGCCACCGTCTACCGAATAGGTCTTGCCCATGTAAATGGACGGCAGGAACTCGAGGTTGAAGCCCGCCCGTCCGGCCAGTTTCTCCGGTAGAGGCCTGGCCAAATTTACGCTCACCCGCACTCCCCCCGGCTCCGCGGCCACTTCCAGCGTGTAATCCATCTCGAAGCTTGGAAAGGAGAGGTTGGCGGTGAGCCGGTTGTGTTCCTGATCGGGCTGGCGCTCCTTCAGTTGCGCGACCAAATCCCACTGCTCCGGCGTGGGCATCAGGCGCACATCGCCATTCGTGGCGATGCGCCGGCCGTGGAGAATCATCTCCATGGCGGTGTTCTTCTGATCGACAAAGGTGCGGTCGTAGACGCTGTGATACAGGATGACGCTAAAGCCCTGGGTATCGAGGTAGCCGGTATCGGTTACCTTCATGGCGAAATCGGCGGCGGACAGGGACAGGCTGGAGAACAGGCCCATCACCAGGACTGCTCGTAACTGAGTGGACATATGAATACCGGATTATAAACGCTCGCACGTCATCGAAAACAATGCGCTCAAAAAAGCGCTCCAACCCGTGGCGGCTCTACTCCAGGCGATTGCCGCCTACCACTCCGCGACGGAGCCATCGGGATGAAACACGCGCGCCATCGGCCGGGACCCGGCGAATGGATATTTGGCGAGTGCGGCCTCGCTCAGCTCGAAGCCCAAGCCCGGTTTGTCGGGGAGCGGAAAGCGCCCCTTTACCATGCGCATCGCCGGAAACCCGAGCCACTCTTCCCATACCTTGTCCTGAGCGGAGGGGCGAACGCCGCCACAGATCTCCTGCACGAGGAAGTTGGGCATGGCGGCGTCGACGTGCAAAGTGGCAACGCCGCCGATGGGTCCCTCGCAGGCGTGCGGCGCCATCGAGATCCCCGCCGCCTCGGCCATGGCGCCCACTTTCCACAGGGCGGATATGCCGCCGACATGATTGATGTCGGTCTGGAGGATATCGACGACGCCCGATTCGATCAGTTCGCGGACGCCATAAGCCGCCACCAGGCGCTCGCCGGTCGCCAGGGGAGTGGTGGAGCGGCGCGCGATCCGCGCCATGGCTTTGACGTTCTCCGGGGGACAGGGCTCCTCGACGAACAGAAGGTTCAACGGCTCCAGCTCCTTGACCAGGATCGAAGCCACGCTCGGGCTGGTCTTGGCGTGGAAATCCACCGCGATGTCGATATCGGGCCCGAGTCCTTCGCGGAGCGCCGAAATTTCATCCACGGTCCGTTTGATTTTGGCGTGGGTTTCGATCCACTCGAAGTACCCCGAAGGGCCGCTCTTGAAGCAGGAGACTCCCTGCTCGACGGCGGTCTCGCGCAGTTGCTGTAACTGCTCGCGCGTGCGCGCGCCGGCATGGTAATAGCCGCGCACGCCGCGGCTATCGAAGGGACCGCCGAGCAGCTTGTACACCGGCAGGCCGAGCGCCTTTCCGCGGATGTCCCAGAGCGCCTGGTCGATGCCCGAAATGGCCGAACCCATGACCGGACCGCCGCGATAGAAGCTGTGCACGTACATAGACTGCCAGATGTGCTCGACCTGCATCGGATCGGCGCCGATCACGTGTTCCCGAAAGTCGTTCACGCAGCCGATCACGGCCCCGGCCTTGCCCTCCAGCGTGCCCTCGCCCCACCCGACGATCCCCTGATTGGTTTCCAGCTTGACGAAGACGTAGGGCCGGTCGGACTGGCTGTTGAGCGAGACGCCGATGGCCTTCATCCCCGTAATGCGGAGGCGCGAACCGACGCCTGCGAACGCCTGGGCTGAAGGAGACGACTGGACCTGGAACGCACAACCGCAATCCAGCGGGCGACGGCCTCCGCGGGCGCTGCCGGTCAAGAGGGCCGCTGCCGCGCCCTGAAAAAGCTCGCGGCGCCGCATCACGCCACCTCCTTTCCTAACCGCGATGGATTTATCTTGAGGCCCAACCCAGGGGCCGTCGGGAGGGCCAGGTAACCGTCGGTGACGTTTTCCAGCGGGGAGCCGGCGAGTTCCGCCCGGAAGCGGCGGTCCGCTTCGGCCTCCGCCAGGGGGATCTGTTGGATGAAGAAATTGGGCAGCGAAGCCGCGAGGTGCAGCGCCGCCGCCGTGGCTATAGGCCCGCCTTCGTGATACGGCGCGACAGCGAGGTAATTCGCCTCCGCCAGCGCCGCAAACTTTCGGATTTGAGAAATGCCGTTGAGGGCCAGATCGGGGCGAAATACGTCGATGGAATCGGCGCGGAGCAGGTCCTGAAACGCGCCCGCCCGAGTCAGCGACCGGCCGAAGCCCAGGGGGGTCACGCGTTCGGCGGCGATCTTGCTAATTGCGGCCAGGTTGGTCAGGGCGCAGGGTTCATCGAGCCAGAGGGGGTGCAGGCGCTCGAGCGCGGCGCTGAGACTCGCGGCATCGCCGGGCGCAAGGGCGGAGCCGCAATCGATTACGAAATCCGACTGCTCGCCCGCGGCCGCCCGCAGCCCTTCCAGTCTCTTCCGGTTGGCCAGCACGAAAGCCTGGCCCGAGTTCGGCGCGTTGGGAGGAGCCATAGGGACGAGGAAGGCCCGAAAGCCGGCGGCTTGCGCACGCTTCAAGGCGGCGAGGAGCGCCGCATCGTCCGCGCCGGCGAGGGACGCCAAAGCGCGCGCTTTGTGGGGGGTAGGGCCGCCGAGCGCCTGATACACGGGAGCCTTCGCGAATTGTCCGAGAATGTCCAGCAACGCCATGTTGGCCGCGGCTTGAACGTTGGGCATGGCCGATAATTGGGCCCCCAGCGGCTGGAACCCGGTGGCCTGGCGGCCTCGTAGCACTGCGGCTGCCCGCTGCAGGTCGCCGGCGGCAATCGAACGTGTTTCTCCCCATCCGGAGATCCCCGCCGCGGTCTCGATCTTCAGGACGGCGTACTCGCGTCCCGAAACGGGTTCCCGAACCGCGTATGCCCTGCAGTTGGCGATGGCCAGAGCGCCCCCACCGGCGCCGGCCGTTCCGGCCTGGGCGGCCAGTAACGGCGCCAGGCGCGCTCTTCGGTATTCGACTGCCCGCATGTTCCTCCTCCGGCCGCGTTCGCCCGAACTCAACGGCAGTTTGCAGTAGAACAGAGATTCTTGCTGAAGAACGGCATCACATGGTTCTGAAAGCGATCGGCCACGGCGCTGGTATGGGTGCCTTTATAAATTTCGAAGCTGTTGGCGAGGCCATACGTGTCCAGGATGTCATGTAGTTTGCCGGCGTCGATCCGTAAACCGTCCTGATCGCCCACATCCATGGCGATGGCGCGATACTGCCGTAAATTTCCGATGTACTGATCGACGAAGGCCAGGGGCGCGTTGGCAGCCCATTTGGCGATGACATCCTGCCGGACGGCTCCGTTCTCGAAGGGCAAATCGAGAAACAGGGGCGGTTTCTTCGGATTGGGGGACCAGGCGGCGGCGGAGGCAAGCTGGGCGCGAAGACCGAAAGACAGGCCGGCGGAATCCGCGGGCGTCTTCACGGCTTCCAGGGCCTTCTCCGTGGCCGGGTTGGCGGTTCCCGCTCCCCGGGCGGACAGGCAGCACGGGCTCATAATATAGAGCGCGCCAAACACGTCGGAATGCTTCATGCCAATCCGGCTCGCGCCATAGCCGCCCATCGAATGCCCGACCAGCCCGCGGCTCGTACGGTTGGCAATGGTGCGGTAATGGCCGTCAATATAGGCGTCCAGATCGTGCGCGATGAATTGCTCGAAGTCGCCCGTGGTGACAGAACTGGAATACATCGAGCCGTTGTGCACCGTTTTGGAATCGGGCAGCACGACGATCATTTCCTGTGCGCCCTGCGCGAAAGCGCCCTCGACGGTTTGCGGCACATGGATTTCCTGCGACCACTGCCCGGCGCCGATGGAATAACCGTGGAGGGCGTAGACGACAGGGTACCGCCGGTTTTTCTGGGAGGCGTAGCCGGGCGGCAGAACGACAATCACTTCGCGGTCGACGCTATTGGCTTCCAGATTGCCTTCCAACGCCGCACCGTGGACCTTGATGCGCTCTACCGTTGCGGGTCTGGCGCCAGGGACGACTGGAGGGACCTCCGTCTTAACCTGCGCCGGGGCGGACAGCGCCAGCCCGAGAGTAATCGCCAGCGCCCCAGAGAATTTCGTTTGCATGGGCACGAATGAGTATAAAAGAAGCCTGTGCCAGGTGCAAGCGATTTCAGCCCAGGCGGGGGCGATTAACAGGGGCTAACGGTCTCGGCTAACAGGTTAAGGGGCTGGCTTTCGCCTTTGTGTAATGAAAAGACTCCATTAGCATGGTTAGACCCGTGACACGGTATCAAACATATACCACAGGAGTCTTTGCGCTAATCTCTCACTCTGGAGCGGAAGCCCTCGTCGGAGCGCGTTCCAGAAACCGCCGGGCATCCGTGACGAGGAGAATGCCGTATGAGCCTGCCCTTGCAAGCGCTTGCAGTCTGGGGCAGACGGCGTGGCCGCTCAGCAAAAAGGGCGGGCGCGTCGGCTGGCCTGTTGACCTCCCGGGCGGGGCGTGCGCCTGTTGGCTGATGTTTCGAGCCGATGCGGCGGCAGGTCGAAACGTGGCGCGTGCAGTAACTGACGAGCGCAGCAGGCAAGCCGATCATATACGGGGCTTTCATCGAGGACGAACTGGACGCTCCGAAGCAGCTGGCTAGCGGTGTGCGGCGCAAATACCAGGCAGTACGATCGGTGAAAGGGCAAACCGGGTACAGGCACGAAGTTTCGCAAAGACGGCGAAATTCGAGCCAGTCCCCGCTTTGCAGACTGTGCCGATACACGGCCGTGGTCACTGGCGTCCGGGGGGAGCGGGGAGCGCGGCTTTCACGATCTCGGACTCGGCGCGGTCGGCCTGGCGCTGTTGGTCCGCCAGCAGCGCAGGGACTCCAGGTTCGGCGGCGGGGGCGCCGGGCGTTCCCGGTTGGGGCGGCGCCAGGGCCGCCGGCGGGGCGGGGGGCAGGCCGGCCTGGCCCTGTCCGTTCCGAAGCGCTTCCAGTCCGGCGTCCAGCCGCGCGCGCAGGTCGTTCCTCATCTCCTGCAGATCCTGCAACGAGACTGCCGCTTCCACCCCCACGGGGCAATCCCCGCGCTTGCTGGCCACGACCCGAAGCATCGCGGCGGTGGATTCCTCCGGAGAGGCTATCAATTGAAGAACGGCGCCGGGACTCAGCTCGCAGGTCCGCCGGCCGGCCAGGACTTCCAGCCGCCGCGAGACGATGAACAGCCGGTTGGGTCTCCACTCCGCCCGCGGATCCATACGGCTCGGATCCTCGCCGCCTCCGGACAGGGCTTCTTCGGCAGCGATAAGGTTGCGCACCTCCTCGGCGATGGCTGCTCTGAGTTCTTCGCCGATGGGGGTATCCTCGTCCGCGCAGAGTTGATCGTCTTCCGGCAACCAAACCGTTTCCGGCGCGCCTGAGAGGGAATCGCCGGTTTCATCGGCCAACGGCGGCTCCTCTTCATAGCCGGCTTCGAGCGTCTGGGACTCCACATAGTCCGCCAGCCAAAAGTCCGCGCCGGAATAATAAGGAGCCGGCGTGAAATAGCCCATTTGGAACCGATACCAAAGCTGGTTCAGCCAAGGCCAGGCGTAGATTGGGCGCAGGCGCCAGGGACCGAAGATCCACCGATAAAAAGCGGCGGGGTAATAGACCGGGGGGACATAAACCGGCAGAAAAAGTCCGCGGTAGCGGTATGGCCGGAAGAAGCGCGTTTGGGTCGCGCCGTTCCGCGCGTATGTGCGCTGGATGAAAGGACGTTTGCCGATCGAAATAGAGCGTTCCAGGTACCCGCCGCTCCGCCCCGTGGCGACCAGGATTGACTGGTCGGGACGCCGGCCGACAAGAGTCCGGCCACCGCCCGGGGAGCGGTGGAGCTCGAACTCCGGCGTGCGCAGCGAGCGAACACGGCCGTCCCGCAGGAACAGGGCCACCTGGCCGTTGGCGTGGTAGGAGGCCAGAGTGCCATCGGCACGCACCTCATAACGCCCGGTACGCGCATCCAAAGTCAAGCGGCCGTTCTCGCGTACGGTAACCGGGCCCGGCGGAAGGGGCCTGTGATTGGCGCCGCGCATACCGTTACGGGCGGCGTTCACCTGGCCGAGCACCGCCTGGGAGCCGCCGGAGTTCAAGATCAACCCATCGCCCGGCGCCGTCGCCCGGACCGCACCCGCGGCGGGCGGCGCGTATGCGGGTCCGCGCGTGGTTGGCCGGGGCGCCGTGCCGCTGCCGGCCGGAATGCGCGCCGGGCCGCCGACGGTCCGGCCCACCGCAGGCCCCGGCTCGCCGGCTGGTTGCGGCAGGGAGGGCGCAGTGCGGGGGGCGTAGATCGGCCGGCCGGGAGGCGGAGTGGTTCCGGTTGGCGACGGGCCAGCCGGTACGGGGTTCACACGTTTTTCAGGATAGGTTGTGGGGTAGTTCTGACGGGTTGGCTGTGGCGCGGCCGCAGGCGAAGCCGCGGGAATCTCCCCAGGGGCAGCGGCAGGGGGCGTGCGGAATGGCCCAGGCTGCGGACGCGGCAGGGGCTGCACCGGACGCTCGCGTTGCCGCAATTGCTCCTGCCGGCGCAACACCTCCTGTTGCCGCTCCTGCTCCTGTTGCTGCTGGCGCTGCTGATCCGCCTGCTGTTGCTCCTGCTGCTGGCGCTGGCGTTCGGCCTCCGCACCCCTTTGGGATTCCTGGCGTTGCTGCTCGGCCTGTTGTTGCTCCTGCTGCTGGCGTTGACGCTCGGCCTCCGCCGCCCTCTGGGATTCCTGGCGCTGCTGCTCGGCCTGCCGCTGCTCCTGCTGCTGGCGCTGGCGCTCGGCCTGCTGCTGCCTTTCCGCCTCTTCCCGGCTCTGTCCGAAAGCCAACCGGCCATCGGCCAGGTTGATGAGAAGCGCGCTCGCGAGAACTGCGTAAAGTGACCAGCGCATAAACCGGACCTCCTCACTACCCGGTGGAGGCGGTAAAGTTTCTGGACCAGGTGAGCCTGGCCACCGAGGAAAATTTTCCCTATACCGCCTGGCTCCGGTCCCGGGCCGCGGAAGGCCGGCAGGAAATCCCGGAATCCGTGAGCTTCGCGGCCTGCGAAATGGCCCTGGACCTGGAGGCCGCCGCCCGGCGCGAG
>JAIQFU010000117.1 GCA_020073115.1 Terriglobia bacterium | reverse complement strand
ATGATCCGCGCCTTGGCCGCGGCGGGGTCGAAATCGCCGGCCACGATCAGGATGAGGTTGCGACCCACGTACATCTGCTTGTGGTAGCCGACGATGTCCTCGCGGCGCATGCGGGCGTAAGTGCTCTCATCCGCGACGCGGCCGTACGGATGGCCGCCGCCGAAGTAAAAACTGCGGAAGTAAGGCTCGATGGCCCGGCCGGGATTGTCCTTGGCGGTTTTGACCGAGTCGGCGTGGCGCGCGACGGCCTTGCGCACCTCTTCGTCCGCAAAAGCGGGATGCAGCACGGCGTCGGCGAACAATGCGAAACCGGCGTCGAAATCTTTCTTCAGGAACTCGGCGGTAATGCTGGTGGCCTGCTCGTCCGTCCGAGCCCCGAAATTTCCGCCCAACGTATCCAGCCGCTCGGCGAACTGCGCCGCGGAGAGGTTGGCCGTGCCGCGTTCGAGCAACCCGGCGGTGACCGCCGCCAGGCTGGGGAGCGCGGCGGGGTCCGATTCGTCTCCGCCCTTCACCACCGCGCGGAAGCTCACGAGCGGCAGGCCGGTCTTTTGCAGGTAGTAGACGACGGCGCCGTTGGGCAGGGCTTCCCGGGTGTAGGGAGGCAGCTTGACCTGGGCCGAAAGCGATGCGCACACCGCGAATCCGATGATCCAGCGTTTCATTGCTTCACCTCCTGCTTTTCGGGAATCAGCGTGGCTACCGTCCGGTTCTTCGCGGTGAAATACTTACGGGCGACGCGCTGCACGTCGGCCGCGGTGACGGCCTCAATCTCCTTGTCGGCCGTGAAGAGCTTCGTGTAATCGCCGTAGTAGATCTCGTACCTCCCCAGGAGGCTGGCCCGCGTGGCGATGGTCTTCTGCTGCCGGTACAGGTCCGCCAGCATCTGGTTTTTGGCTTTGCGCAGTTCGGCCGCCGGGACCTCTTCGGCCTGAAGCCTGGCGAGGACGTCGTAGAGGGCCTGCTCCGTCTTCGCGGGATCGACTCCGGAGCGCGGCTGGATGCTGAAATTGAAAGCGGACGGGTCCAGCGCGGGCCGCGCCATGGCCCGGGCGTTCACCGCGAGCTGGGCATCGACCAGGGCTTTATAGAGACGGGAACTCTGGCCGCCGCTCAAAACGGTCTCCAGCACATCCAGCGCGGGGGTATCGGGGCTCCTGCTTTCCGGCGTGTGATACAGGATCAACTGCATGGGGAGTTGCGCGGGCTTGCTGAGCGTCACGCGCCGCTCGCCGATCTGCTCGGGTTCTTTGGTGCGGACCGGGGGCGGCGGGTCGCGGCGCGGAATGGGCTCGAGGTATTTCTTCGAGAGCTGCGAAATCCGGTCGAAGGTCACGTCTCCCACCGCCACCATCACGCAGTTATTGGGCGCATAGCCCATCTGCCAGTAGGCCTTGAGATCGTCCATGGTCCATGATTCGATGTCGGATGCCCATCCCACCACGGGCCAGTGATACGGATGTGCGATGAAGGCGGTGGCCTCCGCCAGTTCCCGGAGCATGCCCTGGTTGCTGTTATCGACGGACATGCGCCGTTCCGAGTAGATCACGCCCCGCTCCGATTCGACGATTTTGGGATCGAAGGCCAGGTCCCGGATGCGGTCCGCCTCCAGGTCGAACATCAACTCCAGGGCGGAACTGGGAAACCAGTCGGTGTAGGTGGTGAGGTCGTTGCCGGTGGAGGCATTGTTATTGCCGCCGTTATCGTCCATGGTTTTATCGAACATCTTCGGGCCGTACTTCTTCGCGCCGTTGAACATCATGTGTTCGAAGAAATGGGAGATGCCGGTGGTTCCGGGCCGTTCGTTGCGCGACCCGATCTTAAAGAAGAAATACATCGCCACGTTGGGGATGCCGTGATCTTCCTGGACGATCACCTTCATGCCATTGGTCAGCGTGAACGTGCGCGTGTTGTCCTGCGCGAAGAGCCCCGAGGACAACAGCAGTGCCGCGATCAAAAGACGCATGGGTACAAAATAACACGGCGGGTGGTCAGGCGTTAGCCGCCAGCCGTCAGTTGATACTCTAGAGCCAATGGGACGCATTCGCATCTTGCCCGACCAGGTGGCCAACAAGATCGCCGCGGGAGAAGTCGTGGAGCGGCCGGCGTCCGTGGTGAAAGAGCTGCTTGAGAATTCGCTGGATGCGGGCGCCACGGAAGTGCGGGTGGAGGTGGAATCGGGCGGACGGCGGCTGATCCGCATCGGCGACGACGGCTGCGGCATGCTGCGCGACGACGCGCTGCTGGCTTTCGAGCGCCACGCCACCAGCAAGCTGCGGGACGTGAAGGACCTGCTCTCCATCTCCACGCTCGGTTTTCGCGGCGAGGCGCTGCCCTCCATCGCTTCCGTTTCGCGGCTGCTGCTGGAGACGCGGTCCGCGGAAGAGACGACCGGCGCGCGGATTGAAATCGCCGGGGGAAAGATGCTGCGCTGCGAGGAAGCCGCGCTGGGCCGGGGCACCATCATCACCGTTCGGGACCTGTTTTACAATGTTCCGGCGCGCAAGAAATTCCTGCGCACGGAGCCAACCGAGCTGGCGCACATCGCCTCGCTGGTCACGCACTACAGCCTGGCGCATCCCGCCAAGACCTTCCGCCTCGCCACCGGCGCCACGGAACTGCTGGGCGTGACGCCCGTGGCGACGCTTGAGGAGCGCGTTTACCAGGTATTCGGCAGCCGGGCGCTGGACGACCTGGTGGAGATCGGCGAACGGGAAAAAGAACTGCTGCTGCCCGCTCCCAGCGTCCCCCCATCGCAGGCTATCGCCGAATACCGCGCCGAACCGGAGGAACCGCCGAGCCGCACGTTCCGCCTGACGGGCTTCTTCTCGCGGCCGCAGGTGCAGAAGGGCAACCGCAATTCCATTTTCATCTTCGTGAACGGGCGGCTGATCCGCGACCGGCTGCTGCTGCACGCGCTGTCCTCGGCGTACCACAACCTCATGCCGGCCTCGGCATATCCCTTCGCCCTGCTGTTTCTGGAATGCGCGCCGGAGGAAGTGGATGTGAACGTGCACCCCTCGAAGACGGAAGTGCGGTTCCGGCACGGCAGCTTCGTCCACGATTTCGTGCGCGACACGATCCGCGAACGGCTGATTGAAAGCCGCCCCGCGCCTACGTTCTCGGTGGGGCAGGTCTCGGACGTGCCCGTGCCGCAGCCCGCCGCCGCGCTCCCGTACTCCGAGTTCACGCAGATGATCGAGAACCAGCCGCCGGCGGAGTCGCTTGTTGCGCCAGCGCCGCAGGCCCTGGAGGCGCCGCAGCGCCCGGAGCCCCCGCTTCCCGAGTTCCACCTTCGCCCCGCCCCCTCGCCGGCGACGCGCCTGGACTTCAGCGCTCCCCCGCTCGAAGTCGCTCCCGGGCCTCCGCCTTCCGGGAAACTCTCCCGTAATCTCGACGCCCATGGCGAGTTTCCTCCGGAAGCTGTGCCGCCCCCGGAGATGTCGCTTTCGGTCCTTTCGGACCTACGACCGCTGGGACAGATCCACGACAGCTTCATCATCGCCGCCGGCCGCGACGGCCTGTGGATTATCGATCAGCACGTGGCGCACGAGCGCATCCTCTTCGAGCAGGTGATGAAGCAGCGCGCCGCCGGCCGCGTGGAGATGCAGCGGCTGCTGATGCCCATGATCGTGCAGCTAACGCCCGAGCAGCAGATCGACTATGCGCGCATCGCGGACGAGTTGCACGCCTCCGGCTTCGAGACCGAACCCTTCGGCAACCGCACCCTGGCGGTGAAAGCCGCGCCGGCGGCGGTGAGCGGCCCGGACCTGGAGAAGATCCTGTTCGAGATCCTGGAGATCGCCGAAACCGAGCTGCGCAACGCCTCGCTCGACGATGTGCGGCGCAGTATCTGCGCCTCGATCGCCTGCCGCGCCGCCATCAAGATCAACGCGCGCCTGGACGGAGCCAAGATGGAATGGCTCCTGCGCGCCCTGGCCGCCACCGACTGCCCCATGAGTTGTCCCCACGGCCGGCCGATCGCGCTGCACTACTCCACGCGGGAGATTCTGAAGGCGTTTCACAGGATCTGAGTGAGCCGCCGATGAACGCGGATAGACGCCGATAAGGACTATTGTCTACATCGGCGTTTATCCGCGTTCATCGGCGGCTAAATATATTACACTTAGCCTTCCCCCGGGAGGCTCCATGAATTTGAGATCAGCCCTCGTTCTCTGCGCCGCCATCTTCGCCTTGCACGCGCAACAGCAGCCCGCGCGCACATCCAGCCAGACCATGAAGCAACTGGTCCGCGGCACGGAATATGCCGCGGCCTCCATGATGCCCCAGGCCACGCTCACCGCCGAGCACATGCTGTGGGAAGGCGGCAATGCGTTCGATGCCATCGTCGCCGGCCAGGCCGTGCTGGGAGTGGTACAGCCCAACATGAACGGGGTGGGCAGCGACGCCGTCCTGCTCATCTACGACGCGAAGCAGAAGAAGGTCTTCTCGCTGAACGCCGAGGGGACCGCGCCGAAGCTGGCCACGATCGAGTGGTACAAGACCCACCAGAACGGCAAGATCCCGGTGGACGATTCGCTGCTTGCCGGCACCGTTCCCGGGGTGGTGGACGCGTGGTACATCCTGCTCTCGCGGTGGGGTACGAAGACCTTCGCCGAGACGCTGGCGCCCGCCATCGAACTGGCCGAACGCGGCGTACCGATCGGCGGGACGCTGAACTCCGCGGCGCTGAGGAAGTATCCGTCCACCGCGCGAGTCTACGCTCCGGAGGGCAAGCGCTGGCGTCAGGGCGAGGTTTTCCGGAATCCGGACCTGGCCCGCACCCTGCGCCGCCTGGTGGAAGCCGAAAAGCAAGCCGCCCCGCAAGGCCGCCTCGCCGGTCTGAAAGCCGCCCGCGACCGCTTCTACAAAGGCGATATCGCCCGTGAAATGGCCGCCTTCTCCGAACAGAACGGAGGTCTTTTCCGCTACGAGGATTTCGCCGGATACGCGGCCAGGGTGGAAGAGCCGGTTTCCATCGATTACCGCGGCTACACGATCTATAAGAACCCCTCGGCCAGCCAGGGGCCCGCGGAACTGTTCGCCCTGAATATTCTCGAAGGGTTCGACCTCAAAAAGATGGGGCTCAACTCCGCCGAGTACATCCACACCTCGACCGAAGCGATGAAGCTGGCCATGGCCGACCGCGAAACGTACCTGGGCGACATGGACTTCATCAAAATCCCGTACCACGGGCTGCTCTCGAAGGAATACGCCGCCGCGCGCCGCAAACTGATCGACCCCGGCAGGGCGTCGGCGGAGTTCCGCCCCGGGGACGTGGCCCCCTACGCGCCGGGATGGGACCCGGTGACCCGCCCCCGGGACGTCACCATCAGCGGCGCGGCGGATCACGAAGGCGATACCAGTTACATCGCGGTGGTGGACAAGGCGCGCAACATGATCTCCTTCACCCCCAGCCTGCATAGCGCCTTCGGCTCCAAGGTGGTGATGGGCAACCTGGGGTTCCTGCTCAACTGCCGTGGCGACTATTACTCGCTCGTGCCCGGGCATGCCAACGCGCTGGAGCCGGGGAAGCGCCCGCGCAGCACGCTGCAGGGCACGCTGGTATTGAAGGACGGGAATCCGTTCCTGATCACCGGCAGCCCGGGCGGCGACGACCAGTGCATGCGCACCATGCAGACTTTCCTCAATATCGTGGAGTTCGGGATGAACATGCAGCAGGCCATCGAAGCCCCGCGCTGGGCCACCCGCAGTTTCCCGGCATCGCCTTTCCCCCACACCATGTACCCCGGAGACCTGTCGCTGGAGGGCCGCATTCCGGAGAGCGTCCGCGCCGAACTGGAGCGCCGCGGCCACAAGGTGAGGATGAGCGGCCCGTGGTCGATGAACAATAGCGCCGGGATCATGGTGGAAGCCGAGACGGGAACCCTCAGCGCGGGCGCGGACCCCCGGGTGGCAGCGCTGGCGCTGGCCTGGTAGGGGCGGAAGGCGCGGGAATCAGAGCCGTCCGGGAGCGGAAAGCCGTAGCGGCCATATCGAAGAGTCGGCAAACCGTCAAAGTGGATCGCTTCCGGGTCAGCGACGAGAACGAAGCCGAGTATCTACTTGACATATATATCTGATAGATATATAACGTTAAGCTAGATGCAACGCTCCAGTTCGGGACCGGAAATCCTGCTTGGCCTGCTCACCGTTGAACCCATGTCCGGCTATGACCTCAGGCAAGCCATCCTCGGGTCGATAGGCCACTTCTGGAACGAAAGCTATGGGCAGATCTACCCGAACCTGAAGAGACTGGCGGCTGGCGGCTTCGTGAAAAGTCGAACCGTGCACCAGCCGGGCAAGCCCGATCGGCACATCCACTCCATCACTGAAAAGGGCCGCCAACGGCTGCGAAAGTGGCTGGCTGTTCCTCCCCAGCCCGAAATCCCACGCAACGAACTGCTGCTAAAACTGTTCCTCGGCGCGCAGACATCCCCCGACATCCTGATCGGCTATGTGGACGATATGGCGCGGCAGTCCCGCGCCATCCTCGAAACCCTGGGGCGTGCTCTTGCAGAAGGCGTCGAGGCCAACCCGCACCATCCGGCCGTTCCTTACTGGACGATGGCGGCCCGCTTCGGTCAACTCGAAATGGAAGCCCACCTGCGCTGGGCTGAGGAAACTCTGGCCGCGTTACACAGCATCGCTGCCAAAGAAACGGGCTGCGTTAAGGGAAGAAAACATGGCAATCGATAAGGACCTCGCAGAGAATTGTGGAACGCAAGCCCGGCCTCAACAGATCGCCTCCTGGCTCCATCTTGCCGGCTTCCTCCTGATCGGCGCCGGAGTGGTGGCCTTCGGTGTCCTCGCGCAACACAACTCCGGGGGCACGGCCCCGGCTGAGGCCGGCCAACTTGCCCGCCACAGCCAGGCAATCCCCATTTACCTGGGCGCGATCATTATGGATTGGGCGCTCCTGTATTACTGCTGGGTCGGCGTGCACCGCAGTGGCGGCAATCTGAAACAGCTCTCGGGCGAGATCGCCTGGTCATGGGAGAGCCTCCTGGCCGACGTTGGCATTGTGGTTCCGTTCTGGCTGATGTGGGAAGGCACAGCCTGGGCGGTTCACTGGATCCTGACCTCCGGCGGCGGGCTACTCGGCTCAGGCGCTGCAAAGACGGTCGATAACCTGCTGCCCCATAGCCTGACGGAGGTACTGCTTTGGGTAGCCACGTCCGTTACCGCGGGCATCTGCGAGGAGCTTGCATTTCGCGGCTACGTACAGCGGCAATTCCACGCGTTGACGGGAAGCGCGGCCATCGCAATCCTGCTGCAAGGACTGATCTTCGGACTGTTTCACTCCTATCAGGGCACGAAAAACGTGGTTGTGATCTGCGTGCTGGGCCTTCTGTACGGCGCGTTGGCCGAGTGGCGCAAGAACCTGCGCGCCAACATTATCGCCCACGGCTGGTCCGACATATGGGAGGGTTGGCTTAAGTTCCTCCTGTGGTCCTAATCCTGGGTGATAAAAGCCAGGGAAAATGGCGTGTCCCCAAGTGACTGGGCTGAGTGACTAGGCCGAGGCGCACCGAACGCTGAGAGATCGACTATCCTGGCGGCTGTCCACCGTTGCCGCCAGCCTGCCGCAGCATCCCAAAGTCCGGTTGCAGGTTCTTGTTCTCGAGATAAGAAGGTTGGGCTTTGACATAACCTGTGGAGCGCTTCCCGGGCGGATCACGCCAGCCGGAAGTTGGCTGAAGCGTAGTCAGGTTGAAGGGAGACAGAAGTCGTTGGATTGTTTCCGAGCGCCCAGCCGCCGGGCATCGGCATCCCTCGCATCGTAGACATGGATGCGCACCAGACAATTGTCAGCGCGGCGCTGGTGGCGAAGAGCGACGCGGTGACACCGACGAAGGCACGATGGGAAGTTCGCCGGGAAGCCAAGCCAGCGTCCATGCCGCGGCAGATACCGGACTCCAAATTTTTGGCGGGTGAAGTAGTGTAAGCCATGATGCTCTCTCCGTTTGTACCGGCGCGCTTGCAGGGGGCTTCAGTATTGGTCGCGCCGGCGTACCCACTCCATCCGGGAATTTGAAAACACTCCTCCTCGCGTATCTCTCCTTGCTTGTTGCCATCCTATTTCTCTTTGTCTAGCGTTGGCAATTTTTGGGCCTCGCGGCCCCACTGTAGCGATCGTGAATGTCTCTGGTGGATGGTTCACAAAATTGCCGCAAAATGCACTCTCCAGGAGATCCGCCACCCCGACGGATTCCTCGCGGCGATTAACTGCTGTCTCCCCGGCTTGACACCGCCCCGCCCCATGCTGTAGAAATTAAGTACAGGCGAATAAAAGGCGAATACATGGGCGCGGCAGTCCTCAAAAAGCAGTTCGAATCGGTCCTGGGAGGACCCCTGGAATGGCAGGCTCGCCCGGCGCCGGAACTGGTTCGGACGGGCATCCCGGAAGTCGATAATGCCACCGGGGGGCTGCCGCGCGGATCGCTGACGGAAATTTACGGCCCCGCCTCCTCCGGGCGTACCAGCCTGATGCTCTCGATCCTGGCCGCGGCCACGGCGCGGGAGGAGATCTGCGCGGTGGTGGACGCCGAAGACGCGTTCGACCCTGCCTCCGCCGCCGCGGCGGGGGTCCGCCTCGACCGCCTCCTCTGGGTCCGTTGCGGCCATCATGCCGAGCACGCGCTCAAAGCGGCCGATCTGCTGATCCAGGGCGGCGGCTTCGGGCTGGTAGCGATGGATCTGGGCGATACGCCGCCCGCCACCGCGCGGCGCATTTCGCTCACCTCGTGGTTCCGCCTGCGCCGGGCAGTGGAAAACACGCCCACCGTGCTGCTGGCGGTGGCGCGGCAACCGAACGCGAAGACCTGCGCCTCATTGATGCTGGAGTGCGCCCGCCAGCGCGCCCTATTTCGGGGACAATTTGGGGGTTTCGTAGCCTGTCCCCGAATTATGCGCGGCGTCCGGGTTCAGGTGGCGCGGCGGAAGCCGGGGCGCGCCATCACGGCCGAGTTCCACGCCCGGGCCCTGGAGTAGACGATGTTCGCCTGTCTTCATGGCTCGGGGAAGCTCGCGGCGCTGGCGTTCGAGTTTTCGCCCTCGGTGGAACAGACGGGGGCCGATACTATCACGTTCGATGCTTCCGGACTCGACCGCCTTTTCGGATTCCCGCAGGACATCGCCGCCGCCATCGCGCGGCGCGCCGCCGAAATGGGCGTGAAAGCCAGCCTGGCGCTGGCTTCCAATCCCGATGCGGCCATCTGCGCCGCGCGCGGATTTTCGGGCATCGGAATCGTGCCCTATGGCGACGAAGCCAAATTCCTCGGCTCCCTGCCGCTTACTCTACTGGCCCCTTCCGCCGAGTTGCAGGAGACGCTGGAACGCTGGGGCATCCGCCGCTTTCAGGATCTCGCCGCGCTGCCCCCGCTGGGCATCGCCGAACGGCTTGGCCCCGAGGGGTTGCGCCTGCGCGAACTGGCTCGCGGAGAGGCGGAGCGCAAACTCCTGCCTCTGGAAGAGCCGCTGGAATTCGAGGACGAGATCGAGCTGGAATACCCGGTGGAGCTGTTGGAACCGCTGGCTTTCCTGCTGGCGCGGCTGTTGAATGGGCTGTGCACGCGGCTGGCCGCCCGCGCGCTGGCGGCCGATGAACTGCGTCTCCTCCTGAAGCTCGAAAACCGCGCGGCGCACGAGCGCACGCTCCGGCTGCCCGTGCCCTCGCTCGATTCCAAAGCCTTTTTGAAGTTGCTGCAACTCGACCTGGCGGCGCATCCGCCGGCCGCGCCGGTGGTCCAGGTACGGCTGGAGATGAACCCGGCGAAGCCGCGCGCCGCGCAGAACGGGCTGTTCGTTCCGCTCGCGCCCGAGCCGGTGAAGCTGGAGCTGACGTTGGCGCGGATCCAGGCGATTGTGGGAGAGGAGCGTGTCGGTTCGCCGGAACTGCTGGATACGCACCGGCCCGATGCGTTCCGGATGATTGGATTTGGAAAAACCAAGGCGGGCAGGCCGGGGAGCTGTCCCACGCGGCTGGCGTTCCGGTTCTTCCGGCCGCCACGAAGCGCGCGCGTCGTCCTTGCCTCCGGCCAGCCCAGTTCCCTCGCCGCGGATGGCATTCACGGCAAGATCATGGAACTGGCCGGCCCCTGGCGCACCTCGGGCGACTGGTGGACCGCCGATCCCTGGTCGCGCGACGAATGGGACATCGCCCTCAGCGACGGGGCCCTCTACCGGATCTACTGCAACCCCCGGGGCTGGTTCGTGGAAGGCAGCTATGACTGAGGGTTACGTCGAACTCCACACCCGCTCCGGCTTCAGCTTCCTGGAAGGCGCGGCTGTCCCCGAGGAACTCGCCGGGGCCTGCGCCCAATTCGGCATGCCCGCCATGGCCATTGTGGACCGCAACGGCGTCTACGGGGCGGCGCGCTTCCACATGGCGGCGAAAAAGGCCGGCATCCGCGCGCACATCGGCTCGGAAATTACGTGTACGAACGGCGTCTCGTATCCCCTGCTGGCGGAAACGCGCGAAGGCTATCAGAACCTGTGCCGCCTGATCACCCGCATGAAGCTGCGCGCCAAGAAGGGCGAAGGCGCGGCGACGCCGGAGGAACTGGCCGAATTCGCCCGCGGGCTCATCTGCATGACGCGGCATCCGGACGAGCGGCTGCTGGAGGCCTTCGGCCGAGGGAATGTTTACGCCGAACTGCAGCGCCATTACGACCGGCGCGAGGAGGCGCGCAACCAAAGCATCGTGGAACGCGCGCGGCGGCTGGGGATTCCGCTGGTGGCTACGAACGGGGTGGCTTACGCCAGGCCCGCGCAGCGCGAACTGCTCGACGTTTTCACCTGCGTGCGCAAGAAGGTGACGCTCGCCACCGCCGGACGGCTGCTGGAGCGCAATTCCGAGCGGCACGTCAAGACGCCCGCCGAAATGGCCCGTCTTTTCGCCGACCTTCCCGACTCGCCGACCTGGGCTATGAATTCCCGCGCTACCCCGTGCCCGAGGGCGAAACGCAGATGAGCTTTCTCCGCAAGCGCGTGGACGAAGGCGCGCGCCGCCGCTACCAGCCGTACCACGAGCGCGCCCGGCGCCAGATGGAGCGCGAGTTGGCCCTCATCGAAAAGCTGAAGCTGCCGGGCTACTTCCTGATCGTCTGGGACATTGTCCGCTTCTGTAAGGAGAACGATATTCTGGCGCAGGGACGCGGGTCGGCCGCCAACAGCGCCGTGTGCTACGCCCTGGGGATTACCGCCGTCGATCCCGTGGGCATGGACCTGTTGTTCGAGCGATTCCTCTCCGAAGAGCGCGGCGAGTGGCCCGATATCGATATCGACCTCCCCAGCGGCGACAAGCGCGAGCGCGCCATCCAGTATGTCTACGAGCGCTTCGGCAAAGTCGGGGCCGCCATGACCGCCAACGTCATTACCTACCGCGGCCGCTCCGCCGCGCGCGAGGTGGGCAAGGCCCTGGGGTTCGAGATCACCACTCTCGATAAGCTCTCCGGCCTGGTGCGGGCCTGGGAATGGAAGGACCCGAAGGACACCACGGAGCGCCAGTTCCGCGAAGCCGGCTTCGACCTCAACCACCCGCGCGTGCGCAAGTTTTTCGAGCTTTACCAGATGGCGCAGGACCTCCCGCGCCACCTCGGCCAGCATTCCGGCGGGATGGTGATCTGCCAGGGACAGCTCGATTCCATCGTGCCCCTGGAGCCGGCCACCATGCCGGGGCGCGTGGTGGTGCAGTGGGACAAGGAAGACTGCGCCGACATGGGGATCATCAAGGTGGACCTGCTGGGCCTGGGGATGATGGCGGTGCTCGAAGACTGCCTCAAGCTGATCCCCGAGACCGATGGCGAAGAGGTGGACCTGGCGCATCTCCCGGCCGACGACCCGCCGGTGTATGCCGCCCTGCAAAAAGCGGATACGGTGGGGATGTTCCAGGTGGAGAGCCGCGCGCAGATGGCTTCCCTGCCCCGCATGATGCCGCGGCGCTTCTATGACATCGTGGTGCAGGTGGCGATTATCCGGCCGGGCCCCATCGTGGGCAAGATGGTGCATCCGTATTTGAACCGGCGGCAAGGCAGGGAGAAGCCCGATTACCTGCACCCCTCGCTGGAACCGGTCCTCAAGCGGACCTTGGGCGTGCCGCTGTTTCAAGAGCAGTTGCTGCGCATGGCGATGATCGTGGCCGGATTCACCGGCGGAGAAGCCGAGGAATTACGCCGCGCCATGGGCTTCAAGCGCTCGGAAAAACGGATGGCGGAAGTGGAAGTGAAGCTGCGCGCGGGCATGGAGCGCAACGGCATCACGCCCGAAGCGCAGGAGGCCATCGTGCACTCGATCACCTCCTTCGCGCTGTACGGCTTTCCCGAATCGCACGCCGCCAGCTTCGCGCTGATCGCCTACGCCAGCGCGTATCTCAAATGCCATTACCTGGCGGCCTTCACCTGCGCCATGCTGAACAACCAGCCGATGGGGTTTTATCCCCCCGCGATCCTGATCAAAGACGCCCAGCGGCATGGGTTGCGGGTGCTGCCGGTAGATGTGATGAAATCCGATTGGGATTGCACGGTGGAACGGGACGGGCATGCCCGTCCCCTACGGCTGGGTTTGCGGTATGCCAAAGGTCTCCGGGAGCAAGCGGCCCGCGCCATCCTCCGCGCCCGGCCGTTCACGAGCATTGATGACCTCGCGCTGCGCGTCCCCGAACTGCGCAAAGACGAAATCAACCGCCTGGCCGAGATCGGCGCGCTGAATGCGCTGGACAAAATCCATCGCCGCGACGCCCTCTGGCAGGCGCAGCGGGCCGTTCTTCCGGTTGGCCCCCTGCTGGCCCCGCTGGAAGAAGTTGGCCAACCCTCGCCCCTGGCGCGCATGAATACCGAAGAGCGCCTCTGGTCCGATTACCGCGGCACGGGCCTCACCATCGGGAAACACCCCATGGCCTACCGCCGCGAAGAAATGAATGCGCTGGGGGCGACCCGCGCCGTAGATCTGGCGAAGATCCCCAATGGCCGGCTGGTGCGCATCGCCGGAGCGGTGATCGTGCGCCAGCGCCCCGGGACGGCAAACGGCTTCGTGTTCCTCAGCATGGAAGACGAGACGGGCATCATGAACGCCATCGTCACGCCCGACACCTTCGACCGCTATAAATTCGAAGTGCTGACCGAGCCATACCTGATCGTTTATGGAACGCTGCAAAACCTGGACGGCGTGATCTCGGTGAAAGCCGGCCGCATCGACCCGCTACGCGCCGGCGCGGCGGCGGAATCGCACAATTTCCATTAGCGCCTCGGGAGATCCACCAAATCGCTGAATACGCCGTAGGCCGTCTGCTCGACCGTGGGTTCGATCGAAACCGTCCCGAAAGTCCCCATCAGGTCGGTGTGGAACAGGATGATATTCGAGGTCCCGGGGAGGGAGGCCAGGGGATCGCAGCGGTCCAGCACCTCGGCGCGGACGCGCAGAGAGACGCCCGATGCGGTCCGCCGCCCCCGGCTGACGAGGCGGACGGTCTTACCGTTCCGTGCGATTTCCGCCACGCGCTCCGGCGTCAGGTTGCCGATCCCGCGGGTAGAGACCCGCTGCGGCGTAGTGCGCGCGCCCAGCAGGACATTGGCCAGCGCGGCCGTCTTCGCGGCCGAATCCCAGCCTTCCACATCGAACGCGCCGTCCGCCTCGGTGATCCCCATCGCCCGCGCGGCGCTCAAACCGTCCGCAAACGAGCCCCCGCGCTCCATGGTCTCGATCACCACCTTCGACGTGGAATTGAGCGCGCCCGTGAAGCCCAGGACCTTCACGCCCGGCATGGCGTGACGCCAGATGTTGAACACCGGGGCCCCGCGGGCAAATGCCGCGCGGATGTGGGAGATGGCCGGCTCGCCGGTGGAAGGATCGAGAGTGGTGAGTTCCACGGCGATATCGGCGCGCGCGGCGTCCAGGAATTCCTCGATCGACGTGGGATGGGTGGTTCCGCCGGTCTTTCCCTCAAGGACAGGAGTAACCCCCTCTCCCACCGCCGTGCCATGCCGCAGCGTATGAATACCCGCGATCGTGAACGGGAACTCCGCCCTTTTCCGTGACAGCAGCCGGGCCAGCGCGCGGCCCACGTTGCCAAACCCGATGAGCGCGATTTTCAAACGCTGATTGTAGCGCTCCGCCTAAAACGTTACCCCCAGCAAAAATTCGGCCTGGTTCTGGCTGCCCCGCACCATGTTGACCGGATCCACGAAGTGGGACGAGCCCCAGTGGGTGTAGCGGATCTCCGGGGAGAAGTGAAGGAGCAGGTGGATATCCAGCCCGGCGCCCAAAACGAAGCCCTTCGTGTTTTGGGAGCCGCTGGTGGAATTGGAAAGTCCCGTCGCCGTAGCCACCGATTGTTTCAGCCCGGTGAGCGTGTCAAATGCGAACCCGGCATCGACGAAAGGACGCACTACCTTGGTCGGAAACCGGTACTTGGCCAGTAATGGGAATTCCCAGGAACTGGCGCTGGCGTTGGCTACCGTGGCGCCCACGCTGCCCGCGTACTCTACACTCCGGTGCAGCGCGTCGAGTTCGACGCCCAGACCGAAAGGCAGCCGCAGCTCGATACTCGGCCCGATCACGTATTTCCTGGGGTTTGTAGCGAACGTGAAGTTCTGGTTTTGGACGCCGGTAAAGAAGTCCGTCAGGGGGACGCCGGCCCGGACCCCGAAGGTGACCGGCTGCGCCAGCGCGGAAGCGGCGCCGAACAACAACAAGCACAAAGTCCTCATGCCATCTCCTACGGGCGAATCTGCACTACGGTTTCCATAGTACAGAAGCGCCCGTAGGGCCGGTCCGGTACGAACAGATGCCGTTACCAGCCGAGGTCCAACAGGAGTTGCAGGGTCAGGTCCCGCGGCAGGGCCGGCAGGTGCGTCAGGTCCGGGTTCAGGTTCGGCTCCATCAACTGGTTCGGAGTAGCGGCCGTGTCCCAGTGGGACACCGACGAGCCGGACTGGAACGGATCGGGAGT
>JAIQFU010000656.1 GCA_020073115.1 Terriglobia bacterium | reverse complement strand
GGGTTTGACCGACCCGCCGGCGCTGCCGATCATCTCGCGCGTGAGGGGGACCTTCATCAGGCCGGCGAGCCGGGTAACCGCCGAGTCCTGCAGCGCCGCGTAATCGCCCGTGCGATCGTCAAGCTCGGCGGACCCGATCTGCCGCATATTCTTCGTGTCGATCAGGTTCACGATGAGCCGCACGGTGTTTTCATGGCGCTCGAGCGAACCGTTGACCACCAAGGTGGCCCCGAATTCTCTCCGCGCGGCCGCCGCATCGTTGATTTTGAGCCGGCGGACCTCGCTGGCCGGGACCACCCAGAGCGACTGCGGGCCGACATCGAGATTGGAGAGCTTGCTGGTGAGACTCTCCATCAGACCGTCGGCGATGGCCGTGTTCGGGGCATCGCCGCCGATGGTACTCAGCGGTAGAACCGCAATATGTTTGGCCGCCGGGGTGAACAGCCCAGGGAACGCCCGATCGCGAAACGCGAAAAGCCCAATCGCGGATGCGGCCAGAAGCAATGTAACGGTAAAGAGCGCAATCCACTTCCACGCGAAAGAATGTTGCGACCGCGAATCGGCCGCCGGCCGGGAGGCGCTCGCCCGGTATCGTTCGAGATCTTCGGGCGGCAGGGTGGTGGTTGGCAGCGGGCCGCGCCCATAGCCCGTGCTTTCCAGGTCTTCGAGCATCTGTCCGGCGGTTGGATAGCGCTCGGCGGGATCTTTGGCGAGGGCGCGGTAAACGATGGCCTGGAGTTGGAGCGGCGCGCCGCCCATGGCGGCGGGAGCGGCGTGTACGATCGAGTAAAGGCGGGCCGGGACGCTGTCCCCTTCAAATGGCAGCCGGCCTGTCAGCATCTCGTAGAGCGCCACCCCCAGCGACCAGAGATCCGTGCGGTGGTCCAGGGCCCTTCCCTGCGCCTGTTCGGGCGACATGTACGCCGCCGTTCCGGAGACGGTGACGCTGGCGGTGGAATCGGAGGATTCCATGACGCGCGCCAGGCCGAAATCGACGATCTTGGCCAGCCCCTGGCGGGTGACAATGACGTTTCCAGGTTTGATATCGCGGTGAACAATGTTGTGCGCGTGGGCTTCCGCCAGTCCGCGCGCCATTTGGATCGCGATGTCGACGGCTTGCGCGGGGGGCAGGGGGGCGCGCCGGATCTTCGCCGCCAGCGTGTCGCCGTCGTAGTAGGCCATCACGATGAAGAGGCTGCCATCGGCGGCTTCTTCGATGGCGTGGATGGTCCCGATATTGGGATGGTCCAGCGCCGAGGCCGACCGGGCTTCCCGCAGGAAGAGCTCGCGAGCGCGTTCCGGCGCGTGCAGTTCGTGCGGGAGGAGTTTGAGAGCGACGGTCCGGTGGAGTTTGAGGTCTTCGGCTTTATAGACGACTCCCATGCCGCCGGCGCCGATCTTGTCTATGATCCGGTACCCGGGGAACGGCTGGCCCGCCCGCGATGGTCCTGCCGGGCTGGGGAGGTCAGTACCCATCTTTTTGAGGATAGTTTACACCTACCGCTCCATGGAATCTTCGTATCCCGGAAACGATGCCGGGCGCGAAGCGTATTTCCGCGCGCAGGGTATCGCCTCCATGGCATAATCGGATTCCCTGGCCGCATTTTTCTTGTGGGAGAGATGAGATGGGTTCCCCTATCGGAGTTTTCGCGCTCCTGGCGGCGGTTGGTTCACTCCAGGGCGCGGATTTTCCCGCCCGTAGCTTTACGGCGCGGTGGATCACCGATCCCGCCGGCCCGCAATTCGAATACGGCGTTCACCATTTCCGCAAGACGTTCGACTTGCCGGCGAAACCGGCGCGCTTCGTGGTGCACGCCACGGCGGACAACCGCTACCAGCTTTTCGTCAACGGACAGCGTGTGTCATGGGGTCCCGCGCGCGGCGATCTCTTTCACTGGCGGTACGAGACGGTAGACATCGCGTCACGGCTGCGCGCCGGAAAGAACGTGCTGGCGGCCGTGGTATGGAACTTCGGGCCGGATGCGCCGCTGGCGCAGATCACGGAGCAAACCGGTTTCCTGCTACAGGGCGACACGCAGGACGAGGCCATGGTGAACACCGGCCAGACGCCCTGGAAGTGCGCGCGGGACGAAGCCTACAGCCTGGCGCGCCTGCCCGGAAACCTGGTGGTGTGTACGGGCGCGCGCGTGGACGCAGCCCGCTACCCGCGGGGCTGGGAGCAGCCCGAGTTCGACGACCGGCAGTGGGCCGGGGCCCGGCCCGTCTCCGGTTTCACCCGGTGGGAACTGGAACCGCGGCCCATCCCGCCCATGGAGGAGAAGCCGATTCGCCTGGCCCGCGTCCGGCGCGCTTCGGGCGTTACGCCGCCGGCTGGCTTTCCCTCGCGGGCGGCGGCCCTGCGCGTCCCGGCGAACACCAAAGCCACCCTCCTGCTCGACCAGGACGCGCTCACTACGGGCTACCCCGAACTGGTGGTGAGCGGCGGCCAGGGCGGCAAGGTGACCCTCACCTACGCCGAACTGCTGCGCCTGCCCGGCACGACCTACGGACACGGCAACCGCGACGAGATCGAGGGCAAGACCATATCCGGGTACTCCGATTCTTTCCTTCCGGATGGCGGCGCCCGCCGCGCCTACCGCACCCTGTGGTGGCGCACCTGGCGTTATATCGAGCTGTCGGTGGAGACTGGCGCCGAGCCGCTGACCATCGACGACCTCTCCGCGACTTTCTCCGCCTATCCCTTTGTCCGGAAGGCGCGGTTCGAGGCCGACGACCCCGATATGGACAGGATTCAGGAGGTCGCCTGGCGCACGGCGCGGCTGTGCGCGCACGAAACCTACGTGGACTGTCCCTGGTGGGAGCAGTTGCAGTACTCCGCCGACACGCGCATTCAGGCGCTGATTTCCATCTACAACACGGGGGATACGCGGCTGATGAAGAACGCCATCGAGATGCTGGACTCCAGCCGCTCCGGCGGCCGCCCCACCTTCAGCCGCGCTCCCAGCCGCCTCCAGCAGTACATCCCGGCGTTTTCGCTGTGGTGGATCGGCATGATCCACGACTACTGGATGTTCGTGGACGACCCGGGCTACGTACGCGAAAAACTGGCTGGGGCGCGCGCCGTGCTGGACTGGTTCCGAAGCTACGAGCGCGCCGACGGAACGCTCAAGCCGCTGCCGTGGTGGAACCAGGTGGACACCACGCTGCGGGCGCGGCCCGACCAGGAGATCTATTGGTCGCTGATCGACTGCGTCCACCTGCTCGCGCTCCAATGGCAGGCCGAGATGGAGGAGGCGCTGGGGTCCGCGGCGCTGGCCGCGGAGTACCGCGAGCGCGGCCGGAAGCTGGCGGCGGCGGTCCGCTCGCATTACTGGTCGCCGGAGCGCGGGCTGTTCGCCGAGTTCGGAACGAAGGATAAGTTCACGCAGCCGGCCAACGCGCTCGCCATCCTGGCGGGCGTGGCGCCGGAGAGCGAGCGCCAGGCGCTGATGAACAGGGTGCTGGACGATTCCTCTATCAGCATGGAATCCAGCATGTATTTCAGCTACTACATCCACTCGGCCGCGGCCGAGGCGGGCGTGGGGGACCGCTATCTCTCGCTGCTCGACAACTGGCGGCAGTCCCTGCGGATGGGCTTCACCACCTTCCCCGAGTTCGAACCCGAGAAAACGCGCTCGGACTGCCACGCCTGGAGCGCGCACCCGCTGGTCCACATCTTCCGGACCATTTTGGGTGTGGACAGCGCCGCCCCCGGGTTCAAGAAAGTGTTGGTCCGGCCGAACCTGGGAAAACTGACGCGCGCCTCCGGCTCCATCCCGCACCCAAACGGCGAAATCGCAGTGAGCCTGCGGATGGAAGGAGGACGGCTCACGGCTGAAATCACCCTGCCGCCGGGCGTGCCCGGGGAGTTCGTCTGGCGGGGAAGGCGCAGGCCCCTGGCGCCGGGGCGGAACGCGTTCACGATGTAGACATCGGGATCCCGGCACAGACGCCGGCATCGCAAGCCGGAGGTTCACTCCACAAAGATTAGTCCGCGTCCCAGCGGCCGCGCTCGCGCAGCTTGCGCACTTCTTCCGCCGCCATCTCCTGGAGCCTGACTACGTCCACTTTGGCCGTGCGGTTCAGCGGCATGGTTCCCGGATCGAGGATGACGTAGTGCAGCGGGCGCATATAGGAAGTCAGGGAGCGGGCGCAACGCCGCAGGGCGGGCTCGCCGATCTCCGCGCCGGGCCGTTTTTCGACGAAGGCGATGATGCCTTCGCTCCACCTGCGGTGCGGCTGGCCCACCACGCCGATGTTCGCCACCTCCGGAAGCTCCGCGAAATGCGCTTCGATATCGCCCGGGAACACCTGGTTGCCGGCGGGCTTCAGCACCCATTTGGCGCGTCCCGAAAGGCGCAGGCCATGTTCTCCCGTGCGGCCCATATCGCCCGTGTAGAGCCACCCGTCGGTGGAGAGCGCGGCCGCGGTGGCTTGCGGGTCGTTCAGGTACCCCAGAAAATTCTGCGGGCCGCGAAAGCACACATGTCCGACTGCGCCGGCCGGCAGTTCGGGGCCGGCGGACCCGTCC
>JAIQFU010000116.1 GCA_020073115.1 Terriglobia bacterium | reverse complement strand
CGTCGATGTCGGTCCCCGTAATATACCAGCGGATGACGCAGCCGCGTTCGTCTCTCAGCGGATTGTACTGATTGAGGTACCAGCGATACTGGCCACTCTTCATCAAAGCGCGCATTTCCGTTTCGAACGGAATCCCACGCAAAAGCCCCTCTTGACGCTCGAGTCGGACACGGTCTACATCGTCTGGATGGAAGACCCTAGTGAAGAAGCCTTTGTCGTTTACCTCATCCATAGTGAGTCCGGTGACATCCAGAGCCACCCGGTTCGCGTAGCGTGTCGTGCCATCAGGGGCCAACACCACGATGGCTTGGCGAATGGCATCGGTGATTGCGCGAACGTCCCCTTGGCCTTGCCGTAGCTTCAGCTCCGCGCGTTTGAGGCTGTCAATGTCGGTATTGATCCCAGACCAGCGTTTGAGGTTACCTTGCGCATCATGGACCGGCGCCGCCGCGATCTGGAACCATCGATACTCTCCGTCGAAGCGGCGAAAGCGCACCTCCGTCGTGCTCGCCTCCTGGGACTGTCCGAGACCCCGCCACCAACTTTCGAGCTGTTGGATGTCGTCCCGATGGACGGCCGACTTCCACTCCGATCCGTACAACTGCTCTGAAGAAAGACCGGTGTAATCACGAAACGGCTGGTTGAAGAAATCCAGGGAGCCATCCGGCAGAGCGGACCACGCAAGCGCTGGGACGCCATCGATGAAAGCACGGAGTTCCAGGGTAGCCCGGTTTTGGCTCTCAGTCGCACTCATATATAAATCCGACGAGCCGGCAAGCGTCGAGCGCGCCACTTCCAGCCATCCCAAATTATACCGTCTGCGCATGAAGAGCGGCTAGGGTGTGCGTTCACAAACGACCCAGTCAGCTGCCATTCGAAGGCTCCGGCTGCGCTCCCTCGGCGCGCTCGCGAAGAATCCACTCGCGCACCCAGGGAGGGCATTGCACCAGTTCAACCCCCTCGGTTTCACAGCTACTCAGAAACCGAACCACCATTAGGTCTACCAGGGTGACCTCACTTAAGTCCAGAATTTTGCGCGCGCAGGCGTCAGTCATTTCCGCCTGAATCCCGGCGATGTGGTCCGCCCGAATCCGGCCGCTGAGCCGCAGCCTGGTGACGCATCCATCGGAGTCTCGTTCAATCCTCAACATTGCCTGGTCACCCACGGCGCCTCGACGCAAGACGAAATCGTCTCAACCTGCGGCATGGATATCCCATTTCTGATCGCGACCTGATGTAGTCGGTCACGCCGCATCGCGATAACGCTCGGCGGCGTGAACCTGGTTGAAATTCGGGATCATGACCTTTCGGGCAGCGTCGAAATCGGTCCACTGATCCACAAGCGGAAGCGATGGGATGGTGACCGTCTCGCGACGGTCGAAGCCGGCGAGCGCGGCATCCACAAGCTCGTCAGCCTCCATTACACCGGATAGCTTGTTTACATCCTTGCCGGAGCGCTCCCAGATCTCCGTCCGGGTCGCCGCCGGCAGCACGGCCTGCACATACACGCCTTTGGGCCCGAGTTCCACCTGAAGGCCCCGACTCAGGAACAGGACGAAAGCTTTGGTTGCGCCGTAGACCGTAGAACCGTATTCCGGCATCAGCCCAGCAACTGAGCCGATGTTGATGATGGCGCCTTCGCCTGCCTTCACGAAACGTGGCGCGGAGGCGTGGGCGAGCCGCAGTAGCGCCATCGCGTTCAGGTTGACGATCCTCGTCACGTCATTCGCACTTTGTGAAAGAAACCCGCCAGCGGCGCTCATGCCCGCGTTGTTGACCAGGATGCCGATGCGGGTATCCTCGCGGAGCCGAACCTCCACCTGGGCGAGCTGCCACGCATCAGTGAGGTCGGCTTGCAGGATATCGATCGCAACATCGGTTTCCCGGCGGAGGTTGTCTGCCAGCGCCTCCATTCGGCTGCGGTCGCGCGCTACTAAAACCAAATCGTGGCCGCGCTTGGCGAAGCGGTCGGCATACACGACGCCAATCCCGCTGGAAGCGCCAGTAATCAGTACGGAGGGTTTTGTCGTCATTTGTTCTTCTCCTTTCCACTACCAATGGGTCGCCGGATTCACGATTCGCACGTTCCGGCAGCACTTGAGTATGCACCACGACCACCATTTGTAAACCACTGGATCGGAGCAGGTTGATGTTGAACCCGGCGCTTCATCTTCAGCAAAATGACGAGCGCTCAGCAGGCGCCGACGTAGTGGCGGCGCCCCTCTAGTTATTAACCGCCTTTGTCTCCAGTCGGTTTCGCAGTGGCCAGTCGGGTGCTTGATCCGTTGCTGGGAGGGAACATGGGAAAAGCGACATACGACAAGGACATCACTGCATTGCTTGTGATCGATCCATATAACGATTTCATTTCCGAGGGAGGAAAATTATGGGATCGCATCAGGAATGTTGCAGAAGCAAATGATTGCGTTCCTCATATGATGCAAGTCCTCGATGCCGCGCGAAAGGCGGGTGTCCGCGTCTTCTATGCGCTGCATCGTCGATATCGCCCTGGCGACTACGAGACCTGGAAATACATTGCGCCAATTCAGAAGGCAGCCTGGGCGCATAAGGCCTTCGAAAACGGCACGTGGGGTGGCGAGATCCGCCGTGAATTCGAGCCTCAACCGGGCGATATCGTGGCTCTGGAGCATTGGTGTTCCAGTGGTTTCGCCAACACCGATTTAGATTTGCAGCTTAAGAAACACGGCATCCATAAACTCATCGTCATGGGGCTCATAGCACATACGTGCGTGGAGGCAACCGTTCGTTATGCCGCTGAGCTCGGGTACGAGGTCACGATGGTAAAAGATGCGACGACGAGCTATTCGGAAGAGCACATGCACGTCGCTCTGGACATCAACATCCCAAATTATGCCCATGCGGTTCTGACCTCGAACGAAGTGGCGCACGCGATTTCTTCTGTTAAGGATTTAGAACTCCGCGCGCAGTCCTGATCCCACCATGTGCGTGCACTCGGCACAGCTTACGAATTGTGTGTATCTGTATTCGGATCGTTGTAGGAGGTCGAAATGAGATCAACAGCTGAGGTCCTTGCTCACCATCTAAAATGCTTTGCTGCTCGGGATCTGGATGGCATACTGGCCGATTATTCAGTCGACGCCCTGTTCTTGAGTGTGGAGGGAGCGCTACGCGGGCCGGACGCGATCAGAGCCGTATTTGAAAAAGTGTTTAGCCAGTTCGCAAAACCGGGCGCATCCGTTGCGTCGAAGCTGCGCCTGGTCGAAGGAGATTACGCACACCTCGTTTGGAGCGCGGAGACTGCGGACATTTCCTACGAGCTTGCAAGCGACACCTTTGTTATTCGAAATGGCAGCATCCAAATGCAAGCATTCACCGCGAAGGTTCGGCCAAAGCACTGATCCGCTGGCAATCTGGCGACACTACGCTCTTTGTTCGAACCATGCGGGCTTGGGTACTCAATGTCCGTGGGTCCAGGAGTAATGACGGAACCCGATATCGAGTTGCATCGGAATCCGCGCTCTCGCCAGCGTTGCGTGGAACTGGACTCTGACACCCTCGTAATCTGCGTCCTCTTTGATTCGGCTGACCTCGATTGAAGTCCGATTGAATGCGATGCCATCTGGTTCAACATCGACTCCGCATACTATGGCGACCACCTCTTTAATATGATCGAGCTGATTGTTTACTTGTCCTTCGAGGTCCATGGTAGGCCGGGATTGAGGCGCGCGCCAGGCGGTCAGCAACAAGGCACCCTTTAAAACGAACCGATCCGAGTACGGCGATTTTGCGAGCCGATACAGGAACCGCTCCATCGCGAAATACTGAAGCAGTTCCTGAAACGGGCGGCCTTGCGTGCGCGACTTGTTGAGCAGGCGTTGTCGAACGGAGGCACCGATATCGCGCCCGCTCACACTACAGCCTCAAGGTACGGTCGCATGACTTTCTGGACGCGATTGATTTGGGCAAATTTTGTCAGAGCTGCCCTGTTCGGTTTGCGTGTGCGTTCGCGGTAAGCGCGCAGCGCCTCGATGGCGATGTCCAGGCCAATCTTGTTCCGGTACTTGAAGCAGTCGGTGATCGTTTTTTCCGGAGAATAGATCTTCATAGGAACATCGTCGACCGTGATCACATCGACGCCGGCGCGAAAAGAAGACTCTGGATACCAGAAGACCCGGAGAGGGACCACGTTGTCGACATCGCGCTACCCAGTCATGCGCAGGTCACCACGGTCTAACCACACAGGTTCCAAATTCTATCCAGAGCGCTTCTTCAAGGCCTTGCACCAGTTCGTCCCGGGAGATCCCAAACGACCCACCCAACTGCCCACCCACGAGCGTACTTTTGGGTGGTCGGAGGAGCGTGCGCAGGGTGCCGAGACTCTGTTGGTCAGATTCGCACGGTTTGTTCCCCCTTCGCAAACCCTGAATGTCATTAAAGAGGACGAACCTGACAACCGCATCCTCGAATGCGCGGCTGAAGCCGGCTCAGAATACATCGTGTCCGGCGATAAGGATCTTCACCGCCTCGGGCAATACGGCAACGCCCAGGTCATCAAGGTCGCGGACATGCTGGATATCATTCAGGGGAAGGGTTGGCGAAGTCCGGGGCGGTAATCGGCCGGGAGACTCTGAGAAGATCCAAGAACCGTGACCTCTCCCTGCGACGTAACCGCCACCGTAGCGATGCGCGCGATCAGAAGGATATACCGAGAATATTTGCCTCTTTGGATCGGCTCCAGTCCGCGGCAGATTCCTAGGCGGTAACTGCTGCATTTGCCGCCGTCGCGTGAGCCGCCAGAAAGGGCAGATTCCGGCAAGCATTCCGGTATTCGTACCTCGTCTTCGCGGTGCCGGAGCGAGATTTTGAAGTCTCAGGCTAGTGTGGGAACACCGCGGATCCAGCTGTGTCGCTGAAACCCTCGGCTCCAAACTTGGCCGGTTTCAGGCGACCCGCTATGCTGACGTTTCGGGGGCGGGCTCGTCATCGGGTTTCTTAGCGGAGCCTGTCATTTTCTATGGCGATGATACCTCTAGCCGTGAATCACGCAGTCCCGTTCGGGGTACCGGCCTGGAACGGTGTTTCGCAGGAACTGGGAAGATCCCGAGTATTTTTGCTTTCTGATTTCACGACGACTCTTATCGTTCAAGGGTGCCGATGGTTTGCCTATTTCTTGCCTATGTTGTGCACCAACAGCCGGCAACCTCGTACCAGCCAAGGCAACTGCCGGCATCTCGCAAATCGCTGGCAGAAAGAAGGATAGGCTCAAATCAGCAACTGAAAGCAAGGGGAGGCAAGGCGCGGCAAATCACCTCTGTTTCGGCTGTTAACCGAAGGGTTGTAGGTTCGAGTCCTACCTGAGGAGCCGACTTCCCGTTGGATGATCGGTGACCGCTCAGCCGGTCGCAAGCTGTTGAATCTGCTGGAAGACTATTCTGATCGCCGGCGGCGGACAGGTCGCAAAAGTTCGAAACGCGTCCACGATGGGGAGCCAACGTCCCGTAGGTCCAGCCAGCACAGTGGTTTAGCTTGACACGAGCGCATTTGGGCCTCCCCCGCATCCCAAACATTTCGCAGGTATTTGTTGTGCCCGTGGTCTCCGTTCTGAGAAGTGGATCGCTGGGGTCCACCGCGAACCCCCATGGTCCGTGTTGGGGGCCACGGATTCGGCCTCAGAATCTCCGTTCTCTCCGGTTGACAGGTTCGCGAAGTTGACAGGAGGGTCCGTGTTGGCGGGCCTTGCTGGCGGTTTTTTCCTGAAATTCGGAAGCGCTGAGGCGCGGTGCCCCACGATGGCAATTCCGGAAGGGGCCGATTTGATGTGTGCGATCATCACTTGTAGGATCTCTGGCCATTGCAGATAGGAACTTGCGCCCTTTGCGGTATCGTCGGAAAGCTCCACGACAGCCATTTTCTCCTGAAGAGTGTCTACCGGCTTCTACGGCGCTCGAACAACGGCAATTTGAGCCCGGTCCTGATGTCGCGCCGGGCCTCTATCCAGAGCGATTTCCAGATGAAGCAGCCGCTTCTGTGTAGCGCCTGCGAGCGCCGTTTCAGCGAGAACGGTGAGAGTTACGTTGTCCCGCTCCTGAACAATGGCCGCAGCTTCCCGCTCCTCAACCGCCTCAAGCTGGCGTTGCCACTGTACACGACTTCAACGAACTCGGCATTCGTCTGTCCAGCGGTCGGATTGTCTGGCGGGAAGATCGGGTATTTCGGGCTGAGCATCCTGTGGCGCGCGGCGGTGCGGCAGTGGCGCATGTTCGACGGCGACGCGACGTCTGTCGCCCTCGATCCGGCGCACCTGGAGCTGGTGCGGGGGTATCTCGCCGGCGAGACTGCCTTCCCGGACGACGCCCTCGCCGTAACCGCCACCGTGGCGACCGACTTCTTGTCGCAGAACCTGTGTTTCGTTCCAAGCCGGGTGACGGACAATCCGGGTATCGTCTACAGCCTACTCACGAAGGGCCTCTATTACCGCTTCGTCTTCGGCGAGAATCATCCGCCACAGATGCGCGCGATCTCCTGCATCGGCACCGGACCGGGCCTGATCTTTCTCAACGACGCGAGCGACAAGGCATGGGAGCCCTGCGCCGGGATGATGGAAACCACCGTGCCCAAGGGCTCGCTCGCCGTCGTGCGCTCCTAGGCCGGCGTTCCGTCCTCCCGCTCCTAAAAGGTGACACTGAATTCATGAGAGCCGCCGATTTCGCCCGCCTCAATGAACCGTATCCGGAAGCCCTGGAGCCGACGGAGGACGATGCAAGAGCTGCCATCGGCATCAAGCTGCTGCATTGGGCCTCCCTCGAAAGCGAAATATTCGCCGACTTCGTCGAACAACAGCCCCACGGGATCGGCTGGTGGGCGCCGGACCCCGGTACCAGCCGCCGAATCCTGATAGCGGACCAACTCTCGTGCTGCTTGGCGAGCGTTGCGGACAACATGACCGAGGCGGCGCTGCATTGGCTCGAATATCTGGACGCCTCGGACCGCGACAGCGCCCGACTCGCCCATGCCGTTAAAATGCTTCCCAGCGGGCCAGTCATCGATCCGCCGCGTCCGCGCTCTGTTACCGAACAGCTTGCACCCGATCTTGTCCGGATGCAGCAGGCCGGTTTGATCCGCGCAATTGCCTCTTCGCTCGACTGTCTCGCCGGCGTCATCATCGGCGTCGCCGCGCTGCCGCATAGCATTCTCAAGGCTGATTTCAAGCAGGCCCGCGCTGTGCTTGCCCGCATCGATGGCGCTGCCAGTGCCGGCGCGAAGGCGCAGGCTGACTTCGCAGCGCGGCTCGAGAGCGCCATTGTTGCCGCGGGTCCGCACGGCTGGCTCGACTGGACGCTCGATCTGCGGAACATGCTTGTCCACCGCGGCCGCCGCATCGAGCTGGGGCAGTATCTGCCGATCACGCCGGTTCTGCTTGGACCGGACGGCAAGCCCGCACCCCGCGCGCGCCGTGTATCACACCTACCCCGCGATCCGGGGCGGTCGGATATCGAGGTCTTCATCGACACGCCATGGAACATGGTCCTGCATGAAGAAGGGACCCGGACCCTACAGGGACTCATGAACAGCACCGTTCTCCTGCTTGAGACCGCCGCAGGGCACCTGCTCAATCTCTGGCAGTGGCGGCGCGCTCATCCCGGCGATCTTCGCCAGCCCGCCGATCAGTGGAAGAATGGGCCATCGAAACAGTCGACCGGCTTCAATGGGTATGCACCCGGGTCGCTGAATCTCAAACCTAGCATTGGGATGATGCATCCGATAACGGCACGGCGCTTTCACGCCGCCGCCGTCGATGACGCCGCACGGCCGCAATGGGCGACGTTTGATTGAGCCCGCAACCCGTTCCGGTATTCTAGTTGAATTCCGCCCTATCCAATTTGACGGCATCGGCTGCAGGGTCAGGTCCAGGCCACCACATTCTGGACCGTCATTTGGCGATCTTGGCGGGGAGATGTGCGAGATTCACTGCCTTAATCCGCTCGCACCAGTATTGCGGTTCGTCGTCAATACTGTGCGCCAGATCCTCAAGTGTCACCGGAATGCGTTCCTCGATGATGTTGCCGGCAAGCAGATCTTGAAACGTCGAGCCGGATGGGGCGGTGAAAACGCGAGGTCGTTTGCCCGGCTGTTGGAGATCGTATTGGCGAAGGCGATAGCTTCCACCTCGCACGGAAAGGTGCTGGAAGGTGTCCGATGCCAGCGCCGGGATGAAGACGAAAAATGCCTCTCTCGCCCCCTTTCCTTTCGCAATGTCGTGTTGTGTGTCCGATTCGCCCTCCGCGCCCTCGGCGGCGCTGCTGTCGTGAAACCTCGCCGTGTTCCAGGGCTGGCAGGCAACATCTTCCTTAAACGCCGCCGGAATCGCTTCACAATTCCTGGCGTCGTCACCCGAGAGACGCAGCCATTGCCAATGCAGCCGGGCGTTCTCCAGGACGAAAAAGGCGATCAAGTACGATCTGTCGCTCGTCCGCAGGCACTCTGGTAATAGCGCAAACGCGGATTTGAACTTCCGGATCAAGGTGGCGAGGGTTCTGCCGTTGGCTCGGTAGAGCGTGTGAAACCACATGCCAGTGGTCTGCTCACGCAGCAGTTTTTCCAGGTCCTTTCGGATGTCCTCGACGCTGCAGTTATGCGCCTTTAGTTCTATGTGCGCCACCGGCTTGCGCTCACTTCCGAACAGGGTAAGATCGACCCGCGCGCTCATCGGCGTCTTGCCTTTTTGCAGGTACGTCTCAGCCGTCGGCGTCTCGACGGAAAAACAGTATCTCTGGTCGATGGTCAAGTGCTGCACGAACAGGAGCTTTGCCTCCTGCTCGCTGATCCTGATGCTGCCGTCCCGTTTGGTTGGGAATATCAGGCCGTACTCGCTGGGCTTCCGTTCGGATGGATACATCCCGCCAAGGTCCGTGCAGACGCGGTTCACGAGTATCTCCAAATATTGCTCGATCTCCGTCATTGTGCTCCTCGCTCCGGAGGGCGGACATAGGCCGCCACCAGGCGCCAGTTCCTCCTTCTGAGCCCACATCATGTTGGCGCTATACCCCGGTCTCGTCTTCGTCGGCTTCAGCCCGCGGGTCCGGGACCGAGAACAGCGTCTCCAATTGCTCGAGGTCCGGGTCAGCGATGATGAACTCCGGCGTATCCACAAGGTCACCCGCCCCGTTCGGGAAATCTCTTACCCACAGAGGCGGGACAGCGCTGCCTATCGATCCTAACCGTTCCATCGTGTCTTGCTGCTGCGCGCGATAATGCGCCCGCAGCGTGTCCATGAGCAGGCTCTCCCCATCCGCCTGAGCAGGGTACACGCCCTGATAGCGAAGCCGAGTAGTGGTGTACCGATGAATGCCGAGCACCGTCGTGGAAATGACCCGGAGCGCCCGAGTCCCGTCATTGAGTGGTTCCGCGCTAAAGACGAAAACGGCGAGGTAGTGATCGCTGGTGGGTTTGACATCCCGCGCGGCCTGTAGCGCGAGGTTATGCGCGAATTCCGGTTCGTCCAGGAGGCCGACAACGGTCTCTGCTTCGAAGATGGCGCGCAGCGTAAGAATTGCCATTTTGCTCCAACGTAACAACAATAAACGGACTCTGTATGGTCCGGCGCGCTGCTATTCTGGTCGAACGCTGGCTCCGGGCGGCCCGGCCTGGAATCCTCGAATGATCATTCTGAGTTGGCGCGTCGTGTTGCGGCCTACATAAAAGAGCTTCCTGAGTTCATATTCGGATACCCAACACAGATCGCCAAGACGACGGTAGCCAGCGTCGATCAGGGATCTTACGACTACTGGCCGTAGTCGGACGTTATGCCTAACCAGGTCTTGTGGATCGTCCAGCCGGATATCCATCCAGGCGGGGCGCGCCGCGACGCCACTCGAATGCTCCTTCCGGTCCGACAAGTAACCCATGGCGTATGCATCTCGTGCCAGCCTCAACATGCAGTCCTGCAACTGCGGCTTCGTGCAAAGGACCTTGTTACCTCGGGTCAGGGGCAAGAAGCCCATTACGCCGTGCACGAGATCCTGGGCGACGGCGGGATCGAGTTCTTCGGGCATGCACGATTCTCCTTGTCGTCAGGATACAGAAAGCAAGTGCGATTCGGAAATGAGTGGTGGCCACCAGTTGCGACTTTCGAACTCCCGCGAGTATTGATTAGTAGGGCGCTGGGACGCCCTGATCACCAGACAGCGGGCGGGCCGCCACGCGGGACTCGTTGTGGGTGCTGGAACCGTTTTTGAGCAGCCACATCCGCTCGGCTTGCCGCGCGACTGCAACGATCCTCCGGTTCCCGCCCACACCCTGTTTCCATACGGCTGCCACCGCCACGTGGAGACGACGATGCAATTTCAGGATCGACTCGCGGAAGAGGCTTTCACCGAGGTCGCGGCACTGCTCGCGACCGCATACCAACGGTACATGGCGGCGCGGTGCCAGTTGCCTGAACCGCCCATGGCGCCGCGGGCGAATGAGCTTGATAAGTCTTGCCCTTCGAGCCCTCATGTAGTTGACAACGCGGAGAAATAACGAATGGCGAAGACCACTGAAGCAAACATTGAAGTCGATCTCGACCGGCTCGCGAAGATGGACGTCCGGCGACTGCAAGCGCTCCATCGGGAATTGTTCGGCGCGGAGTACCCGGTGTCGAATGCCGGGCACCTGCGGCGGAAGATTGGGTGGCACGTGCAGGCCCGAAGGCACGGCGGTCTGCCGGAGTCCGCACGCCTGCGCGCGCTGGCGATTGCCAAGGAAACCAAGCTGCGTGTCCGAATGACAGACAGCCTGGCGCGCAGGAAGAAAGGGATACCACTGGATCTGACGGTGACCACATACGTCGCGCCGACGCACGATGCGCGCCTGCCCCTCGCGGGGACGCTGCTCGTGAAGGAGTTCAAGGGCCGCACCAACGTCGTCAGGGTGCTCGACAACGGCTTCGAATATGATGGCCGCCAGTTCAGTTCGTTGAGCGCGATTGCCCAGGAAATTACGTGAGCGCTACGTGAACCACAGGGCAGCGGCGGGCTCTTGCGAAAGTGCGGGGCCTATTTCTGGGAGGAATCGGCCGTCAAGATCCGGCGCACCGAGGTCCGCCCGATCTCAAGGCGACGCGCGATCTCGGATTTGC
>JAIQFU010000115.1 GCA_020073115.1 Terriglobia bacterium | reverse complement strand
CAGCCCCCGCGTGTTCGCCGGGTTCAACTGGTAGGCCCGGCGGAAGGAGTCCTCGGCGTCTTTGTACTTGTTCTCGGCCAGGTTGACCACGCCGATCTGGAACATCACGTCGGGAGAACTGGGGTTCGCCTTGAGCATGGTCTCCAGCAGTTGCCGGGAATCGCCGAATTTCTTCTGCCCCATCAGCGCCGCCGATTCGATCAGCCGCGCGTTCACGTTGTTGGGGTCGTACCGCTGGATATCGCGGGCGGTGCGCAGGGCTGCCTCGTAATCGCCCTCGGCCACCTGCAATTGCGCCAGGGCGAGCCGCGCAAGGATATAATCCGGCCGCAGTTCGATGGCTTTCTGGAATTGCTGCCGGGCCTGCGGCCGGTCGCCATGCATCACATAAGCCCGGCCGAGGTTGTAGTGCGCTACGGGATTGCCCGGAGCCCGGGTGACCACCTCCTGCAACTCCGTCATGGCCTTGCTCACGTCCCCTTTGTCGAGCATGAGGGTGGCGGCCACTCCGCGCGCATCGGCGTCCCCGGGGCTCTCTTTCAGGATCTGCGCGTTCACTTCCGCGGCCTCCGCGCGCTTGCCTTGCCGCATTAAAACCTCGACCTCGCGCTTCAGGTAAGTGAGCCGGTTCTTGGCATCCTTCGCCATCCCCTCCTTGTACTCTTTGATGGCCGAGTCCCCGTCGCCCATCCGGAGGTAGAAATCGCCCACGTCGAGGTATGCCCTGTCGTACTCGCCCGCTTTCGACTTCAGTTGCTGCAGGATCCCGAGCATGTCGCCCCGGCGCTGCTCGATCACGTATTGTTCGGCCAGCCAGATGAGGTAACGGAATTCCTTGGGGTTGTTCTGATATCCGAGCTTCAGCAACTGTTCCGCGTCGCTCCTCTTATTCTGGTAAAAAAGGAGCGTGTAAAGTTCGCGGTACGCCTCGGCGTAGCTCTTGTCGCTGGCGATGACCTTGCGATAACACTGTTCCGCGCCGGCGAGATCGCTCTTGAGCGTCAGCCCGCGCGCCAACTGCATGGTCACGCCCCGGTCCCCGGACTTGATGCCGTCGGCGGTGCGATATTCCGCCAGGGCCTTGTCCAGTTCTTTCTGGCTCTCCTCGGTGTTCTTGATCTTGGCGGCCTCCACGGCCCGGATGTAGTTCAGGTCGCCGGCGAGGCGGTGACCGTCGAACGAGTTGGAGTCCCGTTCGAGAAGTTGCTTGCAGTAGACCTCCACCTCGGTCAGGAGTTGCGGATCGTGCGTCACCAGCGGGCTGAGGTAGATCTCGGAGAGCTTAACGACGGCGTCCCAGTGGTTCGCGGCCTGGTCCGGCTTGTCGGGTTTCAGGAGTTCCACGGCGCGGCGCAGTTCTTTCACCGCTCCGAGCCAGTCCGGCTTTTCGAGTTTCAGGTCCGCCAGAGCCAGGCGGTAGTGCGCCGCGCCGTAGCGGGGATCGATCTTCAGGGCGCGCATGTACTGAATGCGGGATTCCTTGAACCGGCCCTTATCGAAATACCGGTTCCCGCTCTCCAGATAGCGCTGCTTGACCACGTTTGGATCGCGGTTGCACGACACGAAAGACACGGTCGCCAGGAGCACCAACGCAATAGAACCGACGGAACGCATAGCCACCTCACCTGCTGATTCTCTTATACTTTAAGCCAGAGCCGGACGGTCTGCCATGGGCGGCGCCCTCGCAACCGGCGCCTACGTGCACTATAGCAGTACTAGTATTGACACCACCCCGCTGTGCAAACTCAAGCAGTAATTAAAGTAGCATCACGCGGCCGTACGCCAAAATCCTTCGGTGACTGGAGTCACTTACGGGCGTTCCGCCCTCCGGCAGAATAGGGTCATGAGCGCATTCACACCTGAAATGACAGTCGGCGAAATCGCCGCGCAATCCCCGGCTTCGATCCGCGTCTTCGAAAAACACCGGATCGACTACTGCTGCGGAGGGGGGCTCGCCGTGGGTGAGGCGTGCGCCGCCCGCGGTCTGAACGCTGCCGAAGTGCTACAGGAAGTCGATGGCGCCGCCGGACCGGCCGTCTCCGCCGATTGGCGGTCAGCCCAACTGGGGAGCCTGATCGAACACATTGTAGAAAATCACCACGGATACCTCAAGGCGCATCTCCCTCGCATGGCATCCATGCTGGAAAAGATCCTCGCCAAACACTCCGAACGCCATGGCGACACGTTGCGGCCCCTCGCGGCGACGTTCCGTGGCCTCAAGGAAGAGCTCGAGGCTCACCTCATGAAAGAGGAGATGATCCTGTTTCCGCTGATTCGCTCGATGGAAGCCACCCAGGGCGCTGCGGGCGGGCCGGCGGCGTTCCATTGCGGTTCCGTGCAGAACCCCATCCGGGTGATGCTGATGGAGCATGATTCGGCAGGTGAGGCCCTGGCCCGCATGCGCCAGCTCACTTCCGGCTACACGCCTCCCGAGGACGCCTGCAATACCTTCCGCGGCTTCTATTTCGAGTTGGCGGAGATGGAGCGGGATCTGCACGTCCACATCCACCTGGAGAACAACATCCTCTTCCCCCGCGCCGTGGCATTGCAGGGCTGAAGTCTGGGAGTGCGGAGAACTGCAATGGGCCACGGAGGAACACGGATAACGGTTCTTCCTAATGAATCATAGAAAAGGTTTTATCCGTGTTTATCCGTGTTCATCCGTGGCCCATTTCTTCACTAGTTTCTTCCCGCGAGGTCTTTGGCTGTAGACAATCTACCCCCATGGTTGTAGACTATCTACAGCTATGGCCAGACCGCCAGGATATAAGAACCGCATCGAGCTGCTCCAGGGCACTCTGGACATGCTCATTCTTCAGACTCTGCTCTGGGGCGCGCAGCACGGCTACGGCATAGGCCAGGCGATCCGCTCCCGCTCCGGGGACGTTCTCCAGGTAGAGACCGGGTCCCTGTACCCCGCACTGCACCGGCTGGAAAAGCAGGGCTGGATCCACTCCGAATGGCGGCCGTCGGAGCACAACCAGCGCGCCAAATACTATCGGCTCACGGCCGCGGGCAAGAGGCAGCTCGCCGCTGAGCATAGCCGCTGGAACCAGGTGAGCGCCGCGGTGGCCAGCCTTATGGCTCCCCCCGAAAGCGAAGGCCCGGCATGAGCTTCTTGCGGCTGTTCACGCGCGCACGCCGCGAACGGGAGCTGGACGAAGAAATCCAGGCCCATCTCGCCATGGCGGCGCGCGACCGTGTCGAACGCGGGGCCGACCCGCGAGCCGCCGAACTGGCCGCGCGCCGGGAGTTCGGCAACCGGACCCTGGTGCAGGAGACCACCCGCGACATGTGGGGCGGGAATGCGCTGCGTGAGCTGTGGCAGGATGCGCGCTACGCCCTCCGCGGCATGCGCCGCAGCCCCGGATTCACGGCCGTGGCAGTGGCCTCGCTGGCGCTCGGCATCGGGGCCAATAACGCCATCTTCAGCCTGGTGGAGACGGTGATGCTCCGCATGTTGCCCGTCAGCCACCCGGAGCAGCTCGTGGAGCTTCTCCAGAAGTATCCTGGCGAGCCCCGCGGATTGATGCCTTGGAGTTGGCGGAGCTACGAGCATATTCGCACTCACAACCACGTCTTCTCGGGCCTTTTCGGGACTTCCATCGACAATCGAGCCCGGCTCGAAATCGAAGGCGCCGAGCCGCTGACGGGCATCCGCGAGTCCGTGACGGGCAACTATTTTCCGGAACTCGGGGTCAAACCGGCTCTCGGCCGGCTCATCGGCCCGCGGGACAACCCCCAGCGTCCGGAAGGGTCGGTTGCGGTCGTGAGCTGGTCCCTGTGGAACCGGCTGTTCCATGGTGACCCGGGCGTGCTGGGCAAACGCATCCGGGTAGTCGACCTCCCGGCCACGATCGTCGGGGTGGCCCCGCGCTCTTTCGTGGGATTGCGCGTGGAAGCCGAGACGGACGTTTGGCTTCCTCAGGCGCCGCAACAAAACGGGCTCACGCTGCTCGCCCGGCTGAAACCCGCCGCGACCCTCCAGCAGGCCCGCGCCGAAATGCCCGTGCTCTACCGGTTCACCATCGAGGAGCGGGCAGCGGGGAGCCAGGACCCGCAGATGCGCCGCTTGAGCGTGCAAGTGGAACCCGCCGGAAACGGCCTCGCCACCGTGCGCGACCGCTATGGCAAGCCGCTCTCCGTTTTGATGGCGGTGGTCGGCCTCCTTCTGCTTCTCACGTGCGTCAATATTGCCAGCATGCTGCTGGCGCGCGGCGCCGGCCGCGAGCGCGAAATGGCGCTGCGGACCAGCCTGGGCGCCAGCCGCGGCCGCCTGCTGCGCCAGGCCCTGACCGAGTCGCTGATGCTCTCCGCGGCGGGCGCTGCCTTGGGCGCGGCGGTCGCCTGGTTCGGTACGGGCGCGCTGCTGCGCATCATCGCCAGCGGCCGCGAGCACGAGCGCGTCTACCTGCGAGTCCAGCCCGATTTCCACATGCTCCTGTTCGCCGCCGGAATCGCCCTCCTGGCCGGCCTGCTCTTCGGAGCGGCCCCTGCGTGGATGGCTTTCCGGACCGCGCCGGCCTCGGCGCTGCGGCAAGCCGGAGGGGCGGGTGAGACGCGGGTCCGGCGGCTGTTCGGAAAAGGTCTCGTCGCGGCGCAAGTAGCCCTATCCCTCCTGCTGCTGAGCTCCGCCGGGTTGTTCCTCGCCAACCTGGCCAGCCTCGAGAAGGCCGATCTCGGCTTCCGCCGCGATCACATCCTCCTGGCGCCGCTCGATCCGGCGTCCAGCGGCTACAGCGGCGCACGCAGGGCCCGCGCATACGAGGATCTGCTCGCGCGGCTGGAGAGAATTCCGGGCGTGCGCTCGGCGACGATGGGCGGACCGACTCCGATTCAGGGCGCGGGGGCCAGCGGATTCGCCAATGTCGAAGGCTTCCAGGAAAGTGAGGCGGACCGCCGCTGGATTTCGATCTGTTATGTCGCGCCCCAGTACTTGGAGACTCTCGGTACGCCTCTTCTGGCCGGGCGCGGATTCACCTTCGAGGACCGGGCGTCCCGCGTCGCAATCGTGAACCGCACCTTCGCCCGGTACTACTTTGCAGGCCGCAACCCTATCGGAAAGCGCGTCACTCTCTACCACGTAACCCTTGTGCCCGAACCCAGAACCTATGTCATCGTGGGCGTGGCGGGCGATGCCAATTACGCCGAAATCCGCGAGCCGGCGCGGCGCGGCATCTACCTGCCGGCCTTCCATGATGGGACCGTCAGTGGACAGATTCTGATCATTCGCACGAATATCGACCCGCAGGCCGTGGCCGGCGATGTGCGGCGCGCGGTGCGCGACGCGGCTCCGGGCATTTCCGTCGCGCGCACCACGACGCTAGCGGAGCAGATCGACGCTTCCATCGTCCCGGAGCGGCTGATCGCCCTGCTCTCGGGCTTTTTCGGCGCGTTGGGAGCCGCGCTGGCGGGTATCGGCCTCTACGGATTGCTGGCCTATACAGTGGCGCGGCGCATCAATGAGATCGGCATACGGCTGGCGCTCGGCGCAACGGCCGGCGACGTGACTCGAATGGTGTTGCGCGATGCGCTGGCGACAGTCCTGGGAGGTCTCATTCTCGGGGCCCCGATGGCAATCTGGGGCCGCGCCCTGGCCGTTACCCTGATTCAGGATCTCCCCGTGCCAACGGCCGTGCCTTTCGCCCTGGCCGGCGCAGGGATCGTGGCCATCACCTTCGTGGCGTCGTACGTCCCCGCCCGCCGCGCCGCTCGCGTAGATCCCATCGAAGCTCTGCGCCACGAATAGGCGCGGAGGAGTTGCCGGGCGGGTTGCCCACCCGCCGAAAGCCGCGCAAAAAAAAAACAGCAGGCGCCGGCTGGCCGGAAAGCCGGCGGCGCCGGTCAGCACGGCGCGAACCGGCTCGAGCTCGGGAAGAACCCGATGCCGGTGAGTCTGTCCAGGCGCTTCCGGACTCCCTCATCGATGTTGCTACGCCCTTTTGGCGATTGTATTGAGTTAAAGGATTGGCTTACGGTTATTGGGAGGGTAAAGCGCATGCCTCGTAAACTACTTTTCGTGCTCCTGGGAGTATTTTTTCTGAACGCCACCGCTGATGCGGCTGTGACTCCACTCGCTGACTGCACGCCTCTTCCGGCGACTTTCAACAACGGCGTCGGCGGCCCGACGGCCGTCGTATGCCCTGCCTTTACTGTGCCTGGTGGGACGCTAACTGGTGTGACCTTGTCGTACGTCGCCGACTATCAGTTCGGCGGGCCTGCGAATACAGTCCTGGTAACGTTTGTCCCCGCCGGTCCAGCCGGCGTCACGTGGTCGCCGTCCAGCCTGACCCTGACGGTTAGCGGCGGCGCGTCTTCCGGCTCAGAGCCGACCGGTAGCGCGATCGCGAGCGCCGGCATCTCGTCGGCGGCATTCGCTTCGCCGTTCAATGTGAACATCACTTCCTCGGTTTCCGCGGGTACCGTCGCGACCTCATCCGGAGGCGTCCGGATCGTATACACTTACACCCCTCCGCCTCCCATCACGCTGGCCTGCCCGGCAAGCACCGGGACCGTAGGTGTGCCCTATAGCTCGGCGCTGGTTGCCGGTGGCGGCGTTCCGGGCTACACGTTCTCGATTACGGTTGGAAACCTGCCGCCGACGCTGCTGTTGAATGCCGGCACGGGAGCCATCACGGGCACGCCGACCACCGCGGGTCCATTCAACTTCACGGCGCAAGTGGTGGATAGCACGGGGACGGCGGCCGGCACGACGACCGCCGATTGCGGCATCACAATCATGAATCCTCCGCCAGTCACGCTGGCCTGCCCGGCAAGCACCGGTACCGTAGGTGTGCCCTATAACTCGGCCCTGGTTGCGGGCGGCGGCGTTCCGGGCTACACGTTCTCGATCACGTTCGGAACCCTGCCGCCGGTGCTGCTGTTGACGGCGAGCACGGGAGCCATCACGGGCACGCCTACCACCGCGGGCACGTTTAATTTCACCGCTAGAGTGGTGGATAGCACCGGCACGGCGGCCGGCACGAAAACCGCCGATTGCGCCATCACTATCGCGGATATTCCTCATCTCCCAACCGGCCCTTGCGCCACCGCCGCTGCGACAGTAGTTTTCCCGACGGGACCTGTGCCGGAAAATGCGTTTCTGGTCCGTTATGCCGCTAACCTCGATAAGGGCGATTCGATCATCAACATCACCAATACCGGTCTCCACGGCGCGCCGCTGTATGGTCCGGGATTCGGCGACACGGTCGGAAATCTCTGCGTAAACGTGTACACGTTCTCGCCGGACGAGCAGTTAGTCTCCTGCTGCTCCTGCCTCGTAACCCCCAACGGCGTGGAATCGTTGTCGGTGACTGGAGACCTGTTGTCAAGAACCTTGACCGGAATCGTGCCGAGCTCGGCGGTAGTCAAACTGGTGGCTTCCAAGCCGGAGGGCGGAGCCTTGGCCGGTGGCATGCTCGCGTGGGGCGTCACGCTCCATCAGGTCCAGCCTGGCGGCCCGCTCGGCCTTGCTGAGGCGCCGTTCAGCCCCGCGACTTTAAGCCGGTCGGAACTGGCCAGCTTGACCGGCCGGTGCGCCAGCATCCTGGGCAACGGCAGCGGGTTCGGCGTTTGCCGGTCTTGCCGGGCGGGCGCTCTGGGCGCGGCCAGACAGTAAGTAGGACGACGGCCTGGCTTTGATCTCCAGGCCGTTGTCTCCGAGGCCTGTCGCGGTCGCGGCTCCGTTGCGGAGCCCGCGACCGCGGCCGTCTCGGATCCGGTAGGAATCCCCTGGAGAAATACAGAAGACTGTCGCTTGCAGTAAGTGGCCGTCCCCGGCCGCCACTCCGATCCGGCTACGAACAAAAGAGCGCTACCAGCTTTTATCCCTCCTGACACACGCGGGTTCTGTTCCGCTTCCGTTGCTTTGACACTGCTGTCCGGCTAAACTTTTCATCGGTTCGATAGCGGTAGTGGAATCAGCGGGCCGGAAGGAGTTTGGGGTTTTCGATTTGAACTGAGTTCTCGGCGTAGCATATACTGAACAGAACCTGAATGTCCGAAAAGATCCGGTTGCCGGAATGAGCTACTCATTATCAAAAATCCGCTGGCGCGGCGTCCTCGGCGCTGCATTTGCAGTCATTGCGCTGAGTTTCCTCATTCCGATTGTCATCAGTACTGTCTACGCGTTTGTCTTGGCTTTTAAGGCTCGGGGCGCTCCCGACCAAACTGCCATTAGTCATTTTGCCGCGAGCGTCAGTTCCAAATTGATGCCGTGGCTTGAGATGGCCCTGACGTTGCTCTTGGCCCTCAGGGTCGCTCGAAGAACTGAGGGGGCCCCTATTCTCAGTGGTCTCATAGTAGGTATTCTGGCCGGTCTGTTGAGTTTGGCGGTGACCTTGGCCTTTGCGGGGCGGCTGGGCTTGCGTGCCTCGCTGTTCCTTCTGATCGTTGTGGCGCTGGGGTGGCTGGGGGGCTTCCTCGGGCAAAAAACGGTAACCGTCGCGCGCCGCAAAGACCCTCGTGATTAGCAATGCAAGGACGTTCGCTACCCGGAGCCGTATCATTTCCCCTCGACGTCTTCCAGTGACGCCGGCAGACGCGAGGGCGGCCCACAGAGAAGAGTGACTGCGCTACCGAATGATCCCCCACGTGGCGGTGTGAACGCGGTAGAGGCTGGTTCGCGCGGTGATGTAGAGCGTATCCGCTTTCTCGCCGGCCGCCATGGCGGCTTCGCGATTGCTTCGGGCATACTTGCCCCACTGGACGTTCGCCGGAGTTTCCGGCGGCTTGATCGTCCCCAGATGCCTTCCCTCCGGCGAGAAGATCCAAACGCCGCCCGGCCCGGCGCAGTATAGGTTCCCTTTGGCATCCACTTTCATGCCGTCGGGCACGCCGTCTTCGGTTCGGGAGGAGGCGTCGAAGAAGAGCGCGCCCGGTCCCAGCGTGCCATCGCGCCTTACCGCGAAGCGCAGCCATGCCTTGCGCGCGCGGTCCGCGTTGGCCACGAACAGGAATTTCTCATCGGGCGAGAAGGCCAGGCCGTTGGGCCGGGTAATCTCTTTCGTGAGCAACGTGATTTTGCCCTCCGGAGTGACGCGATAGACGCCGTTGAACGGAAGCTCTTTCGCGGCGTCGTTGTCGCCGCCCCGCAGGCCGGAAGGCGGGTCCGTGAAATAGATCGAACCATCGGACTTGACCACCACGTCGTTGGGACTGTTGAGACGCTTGCCGCCATACGTCGCCGCCAGGACGGTCACTGCGCCGTTCTTTTCCAGCCGGGTCACGCGGCGATTGCCGTGCTCGCATATGATGATGCGCCCCTGGCGGTCTGCGGCGAGGCCGTTGGATCCCACAAAGGCGCCGCGGGGCGCATCGTCGCCGTCGTACCCGCTGGGCCGGCGGAAATCCGCCGCCCCGTCATCCGGCGTCCATTTCCGGATCACGTTCCCCGGTATGTCGCTGAAGAGCAGATAGCCGCTCCGCACATAGAGCGGACCTTCCGTGAACTGGAAACCGGTGGCGATCCTTTCGATCTTCGCGGCAGCCGGAAGGATCGCACTAGCGCCGCGTCCAGCCGTTCGATGGTCCCGGCGCCCTGGCCGGAAGCCGCTGCGGAAAGCGCCGCCGCCGCGACGAGCGCTCCTATCTTCGGGCCGGACACCTTACACTTCCTTGGAATACGCGCGGCGCGCCTCGTCCATCGCGGTGTTCGAAAGCATCACCATCACCGCGTTGGCGAGCCCGATATCCACATCCGCGGCGGGCCGCTTTCCGGTCCGGCAGGAATCGAAGAAGGCCGTAAACTGGGCCACCTCGGGACTCGGCTCCTCGCGCTGGACCAATACGCCGTTTTCTTCCAGCCACAGGTGGGCCCATTTCATGTCGCGCTCGGTCGGGCCGGTCACGGCCTCCTTGGGGATCAGAATCGGCAATCCCTTCATCCGGCCGAGAGGGTTCCCTTCGGGGGGCGCCGTTTCGACCAGCGGCGAACCCTTCGGCGGCGGCTCGTAGAAGTACATGCCCGCCGCGGGAGGCCCGAGGGTGATCTCGATGGACCCCGCCGTCCCCATGATGATTTCGCCGAAATCGCTCTTCGCGCTGCGGAATAGGGGAAGGTGCCCGTTGGTGTTGATCGCCTGGTACATCATCTTCTGACCCTTGGGGTAATGGAAGATGAGTTGGATGTTGTCGTAGACCGTGCGCCCGTCGTGGAAGAACTCGTTGCCGCCCACCCCGACCACGAAGTCGGGATGATCCCCGAAAACCCAGTCCGCCATATCCAGTTGGTGACACCCGCGCTCCGCCATCATCCCGGCCGAGTATTCGCGGAAGAGGCGCCAGGCGGACTCCCTGCCGCGGGCGGGGTCGATCTCCATGAGCCAGCCCGACCCGGGGTAGGGGTTCCGGTTCCACTGCCCGTTGAAGTGGGTAACCTGGCCGAGCAGTCCCTTGTCCACCATCTGCTTGGCCACGCTGTAGAACTGGCTGTAGCGGCGCTGGAGCCCGACCTGGATTACCTGCCTGGGTCTCTCCGCCGCGAGTTTCCGCAGGGCGCGCACTTCCTCGGGCTTGAAGACCAGGGCTTTTTCGCAGAACACGTGCTTGCCGGCCAGCAAAGCGTCGCGCATCACGGGGAAGTGCTGGTGCAGCGGAGTGGCGATCAGGACCGCTTCGATGTCCGTCTGTTCGAGCATCTTCCTGTGGTCCGGATAGGCTTTCGGATTGGTCCGCGCGAGCGTGACAGCCCGATCGAGGTGCGGCTGGTAAATATCGCAGACCGCCACGCAGCGGCCCGAGGGAACCCTGGACAAACTCCGCATGTGAGCGGATCCGCGGGCCCCGACCCCTACGAATCCGAACAGGACCTGGTCGTCGGCGGCCGCCGCGGCGCGACCGGCCGCGGCGGAAGCCGTAACAGCCGCCGCGGACTTAAGAAGGTCGCGCCGGCTTGGATCAGAGGATTGCGCCATGTTTCACCTCCCGATTACGACAGATGAGTGTAGTACATCGGCGCGCCGCGCGCTGAAGCGTGCGCCACGCAGAATGGGCTGCTTAATGGCGGCGCCCGAAAACCCGCCGTGTCAACGCAAAGTAGAAATGTCCTATTCCCTGCAAAGTAGAAATGTCCGGTTTTTGCCGGGCGGGGCGAGGGGGCGTGGTAGTCTGGGCGTGCCGGTGAAGCGGAGACGGGCAATGCTGGCGA
>JAIQFU010000655.1:3466-4334 GCA_020073115.1 Terriglobia bacterium | reverse complement strand
GTAGAGGACCTTCGAACTGTTGTGGGTGATGGTAATCCGGCGGCCGTAGGCGATCCGTTCCCCAGGGACGCCGGGCACGTAGAAGGCGGGCGCCAGGGCGGCCACGGCGCATGCCGCCAGCACGGCGGCGCCGGCCTGTGTCCGCCGGCGCCAGACGAGGGGTCCGAGCACGACCAGCGCTGCTGCGACGGCAATGAAGATCAGCGCGCCTTCGGACCGGCGGGTTCCAATCCACGGTACCAGAACGATGCTGAAACCCAGGGCCCCCAGAATGGCGCCGGCGGTGTTGGCCGCATACACCCGGCCTACCAGGCGCCCGGGGTCGCCGCCCGCCGAAGGCGCGGCCGCCAGGGCCAGCGGAAAACTGGCGCCCCACAGCAGGGCGGCGGGGAGAATGGCCCACAAGCACCGCGCCACATCGATCTGGAAGGTGTACCAGGGGCTGGTGGACAGAAAGGGGTTGATAGGCCAGTAGGGCAGGGAAACCGCGAGTTGCCAGGCGGTCCAGGCGATGGCGGCGGCCAGGAGCATCTGGGCGCAGCCCAGCGCGGTGCGCGGCTGCATCCGTCCGCGGAGCAGCAGCGAGCCCGTGGCGCTGCCGATCCCCAGCCCCAGCAGGAAGACCGCGAGAATGATCGAGAAGGTGTAGACCGTGGACCCGAGCATGAGCCCGAGCAGCCGCGTCCAGACGACTTCGGCGCCCAGGGCGCCGGCGCCGGAGAGGGCGATGGCCGCATAGACGGTCCATTCCACGCCCGATGCGGAGGCTGCCTGGGTTTCGGGGGCGGGCAGCTTGGCTTTGTGCGGGGCGCGCGAGGAAAGCAGCGAACTGGTCAGCGCGACGGCGCCGTTGAGCGCGGCCGCGGCC
>JAIQFU010000655.1:0-3377 GCA_020073115.1 Terriglobia bacterium | reverse complement strand
CGGTGTTCCCGCCGTAGAGCAGCCCCAGCCACGAGATGCCCTCGGGTGTGGTCTCGACCCACCGCGCCGCGGCCGGGAGCGAGGCGCCCATGAGCAAGGTGGGAGGAAGCAGGCAGACGGCGCAGATCACGGCCCGCAGCAGGACAGAGGGCAGTCCGTGCCCCACCGCGGCGATGTAGACGCCGCTGATCAGCGGCATTCCAATGAGAGCCAGAATTCCGCAGACGCCGATGCCCGCCTCCAGGGCCGCATAGACGCGCAACGGGTGCACCCGCGGCGGAAGCCAGCGCGGCAGCGCGATGCTCCCCAGGCAGAGGCCGCCCATGAAGGTGGCCAGCAGGACGCCGAGGGAAACGGCGGTGGAGCCGATCACCAGTTGCAGCAACTGATACCAGACGATTTCGTAAATCAGGGCCGCGCATCCGCTTGCGATGAAGAGGACGAGCAGCGCCGGAAGGAAGCGGCGCTGTGCGCCGGTTATGGTTGGGCTGGGAACTTGCAGGGTCATGCGGAGTAAAGGGCATGATAGCGCATGGCAGGGGAACGAACCGCGAGCGCTGAAATCGCTCCTAACGGTGGCGGCTCGCAAATCGGGCGCGGTCCTTCGCTGCTAAAATGAATTACTTCACACCCATGCTCGAACGATCACTGCAGGAGCTGGAGTCTACTGCTATCGCGCGGCTCGCGGCGGCGCGATCTCCGGAGGAACTGGAAGCCCTGCGCGTGGAGGTTCTGGGGCGAAAGGGCGCCCTGGATCAATTCTTCAAGCAGATGGGCAAACTTGCGCCCGAGGAGCGGGCGCGCGCCGGAAAGCTACTGAACGCCGCCAAGCAGGCGCTGGAGGCGGCGCTGGAATCGCGCAAGCGCGATTTTGCGGAAACCGGCTTGCGCGCGCGGCTGGACCGCGAGTGGGTGGATCTGACGCGCGAACTGGAAGAGCTGTTTTTCTCGCTGGGGTTCACCGTGCTGGACGGCCCCGAGGTCGAAACCGAATATCACAATTTCGACGCGCTGAACATACCGGCGGACCATCCCGCGCGGGACATGCAGGACACGTTTTGGCTGGACGGCGGCAACCTGCTGCGCACCCACACTTCGCCCGTGCAGGTACGGGGCATGGAGCGGTTGGGACCGCCGCTGCGCATGATCGCCCCCGGCCGCGTGTTCCGCAACGAGAGCGTGGACGCCAGCCACGAGCACACGTTTTATCAGCTCGAGGGCATGATGGTGGATCGGGATGTCTCGGTGGCGCACCTGCTGTATTTCATGAAGACGCTGCTGGGCGAGGTTTTCCACCGCGACGTGACGGTGCGGCTGCGCCCGGGGTATTTTCCGTTCGTCGAGCCGGGCTTCGAGTTGGATATCCAGTGCCTCATCTGCGGCGGCCCCGGCTGCCCCGTGTGCAAACAGGGCGGATGGGTGGAACTCCTGCCGTGCGGGCTGGTGAACCCCAACGTGCTGCGGATGAGCGGGATCGACCCCGAGGAGTGGAACGGCTTCGCCTTCGGCCTGGGGCTGACGCGCCTGGCGATGATGCGCTACGGCATCGACGATATCCGGCATTTGCAGGGCGGGGATTTGAGATTCCTGGAGCAATTCTGAAAACAAGCTGTCAGCCGTCGGCTGTCCGCTGTCAGCTCCCTCGCCGCGCTCCGCGCGGCTGCAAGTAGCGGAAAGCTGAGAGCGATCGCTGACGGCGCCATTGAGAACACCGTGAAATTCTCATACAACTGGATTCGCGAATTGGTCGAAGACCTGGATTACGCCCCCGGGCCGCTGGAAAAGCTCATCACCATGAAGACGGCGGAATGCGAGGGCATCGAGCGCACCGGCGATCTGTTGGAGCGCGCCTGCGCGGCGCGAGTGGAGGCGGTGGAGCCGATTCCCGACTGCCACAACGTCAAAGCCGTCGTGGACGCCGGGAGATACGGGGAAAGGACCGTGGTCTGCGGCGCGCCCAACTGCCGCCCGGGACTCGTTACGGCGTACGTGCCCATCGGCAAGAAGGCGATCCACGGAGTGGAGAGCGACGGCATGCTGGCCAGCGGCGCCGAATTGGGAATCAACCGCGACCATTCCGGCGTGATCGAGCTCGAATCGCAGGTCGGGGCGCCGGTGGCCGGCTGCCTGCCGGACAGCATTATCGAAATCGACAATAAATCCATCACCCATCGGCCGGATCTCTGGGGGCACATCGGGATGGCGCGGGAGGTGGCGGCGATTCTCGGCCGCAAGCTGAGGGACCCGGTGAAACTCGATCTGCTGCCTTCCGGTCCGGCGGCGGTGCGCATCCGCATCGAGGACCTGAACCTGTGTCCCCGGTACAGCGCGCTGGTGTTCGAGAACGTTACGGTGAAGCCGTCGCCGCACTGGCTGCAGTGCCGGCTCACGGCCATCGGGTTGAATCCCATCAACAACATCGTCGACATGACGAACCTGGTCATGGCCGAGCTGCCGCAGCCGATGCACGCCTTCGATGCGGACCTGCTGAAGGGCGACACGATTTTCATCCGCCCGGCGCGCGCGGGCGAACCGTTCCGCGGGCTCAACGAAGAGCAGTACGCGCTGACGCCGGCGAACGTCGTGATCGCGGACGCGGGCGGCCCTATCGCGCTGGGCGGCGTGATCGGTGGCCTGGACAGCGCGATATCCGAGAGAACCAGGCGCGTCGTGCTGGAGAGCGCCAACTTCCAGGCGGCATCCATCCGCCGGACGTCCGCGGCGATCAAACTGCGCACCGACGCCTCCATGCGGTTCGAGAAATCGCAGGACCCGGCGAACACGGTACGCGGCCTGGCGCGCGCCATCGAACTGCTGCGCGAGCTTTCCCCCGGCATCCGGCTGGTGGGCGGCACGGCGGACCAGAAAAAGGACACGGCGCCTCCTCCCCCGATCCTTCTGCCGCTCGAGTGGCTCCAGCGCAAACTGGGCCGTTCCATCGAACCGGCGGAGGTCCGGCGCATCGTGCAGAGGTTACGCTTCACCTGGCCGGAAGTGGAGATCGTCCTGCGTGCCGACTCGGGGTTCTGCCGGGAAGAGATCATGAGTTGGTGCGAGAAGAACCGGGTGGGATATGTGTTCGGGCTGGCCAGGAACGAGCGGCTGGTGAAGAAACTGGGCAAGGCGATGCGGGAGGCCAAGGGGGAATGGAAAGCCACCGGCAAGCCGGCCCGGCGGTTCCGCGATTTCCGCTATCGCACGCGGGAGAGCTGGAGCAGAGGGCGGCGTGTGGTGGGAAAGGCGGAGTACCTGGAGAAGGGAGAAAATCCGCGGTTTGTGGTCACCTCGCTGGGAATGGGAGCGATGGACGGGCGGAGCGTATACGAGGATTTCTACTGTGCGCGCGGCGACATGGAGAACCGGATCAAAGAGCAGCA
>JAIQFU010000114.1 GCA_020073115.1 Terriglobia bacterium | reverse complement strand
CCGAGGCGCTGCAGCTCGCGCATCGGGAACTTCAGGACGAGAGGGACAGGCTGAAGCTTCTCCTTGACCTGAACAACACCGTAGTCTCCAATCTCGAGTTCCGCGACCTTCTGAGAGCCATCGCCGCCAGTGTGCGGCGCGGTGGGGCTCTCGACCCGGGGCGCCAGGCGCGCGGTGAGCGTCTGCTGATCCAGCACGGAATGCACGAACAGGCCGGCCCAATCGTCGATGTGCGCTTCCGTCAACCCGACATAGGCGACGCCCGGAACCTGTAGCAGGACGGGCAGCCCGATCAGGTATTCCGGATGAAGTCCGCGGAGGGTGAGTTCGTGGTAGTCGTCCTCGCTGCTGGTCTGGAAATCGCGCAGAATCAGGGACCACGTGGTGGCGTCCTTGGGGAAGCGGAACTGCGTGGCCTCGTTGATGAGGCGGATCTCCTTTACGGAAGGCTGCTCCGGGACGATGTAGCGGAAAGCCACGCCGTCGTCGAAGGCGCGGGCTTCCAATCCCAGCCGCCGTCCCCCCGCAGCCGTTTCCACGGTCTGCACCGCGATGGCGTTGTAGTGGTTGCGGATGGGGTTTGCTTTCCCGGCGATGGAGTTCCACGTCTCGTCCTTGCTGGACGGCTGAGAGGATTCGATGCGCACGGCGGAGCCGAGCACCGGCGATCCCTCCAGGGCCAGCCCCAGATTGGACCAGTCGAGCACTGGCTTCCCGCGGTAGGCGATGCGGTACGCGAGCTGGCCGCCGGCATCGGAAACCGAACCTCCGCGCGCGGCCATAGTGGCGATCGTCATTTCCAACCCGCCGTTGGGCGACTTCAGCGATACTTGCCCCGTCTGGGCGGCGGCCGGCAACCCGGCGCCGAGGACCACGGCGGCGGCGAAAGCGAGTTTAGGATGGGAGAACATGTCTTCCCCAGACTATTACAGAACGCAGCCCAGGGGTGAGCCGAGCGCCGCCGGAGACCGCGGCTTGCCTCCGGCGCCTGCGGCCGGTCGGCGAAAAGAAGCGGCGGCGAAAATCGGCCGCCGGCGGTACCCTGGTGCATGATGCGAATCCTCCTGACTGCTCTTCTCCTGAGCACGCCTCTCGCCGCGCAGCCGCCCCTGCCGCGCTACGAGGTGAAACGCGCGTCCGGCCGCATCACCATTGATGGCAAGCTGGACGACGCGGCCTGGCAGGCGGCGCCCGCCATCGAGCTCATCTTCCCTTGGGAGTCGCAAACCGGCGCGAAGCAAAAGACTACCGCCCGCCTGTTGTGGAGCGATGAATACCTCTATGTGGGCTACGATTGCGAAGACACGGATATCGTGGCGCTCCGCACCGAGCGGGACGATCCCACATACCTCGACGACGCAGTCGAGATTTTCATCAACCCGCAACCCTCGCAAACCGGCGCGTACTTCGGGTTGGAGATGAACGCCCGTGCGGTGCTCTACGACTACCTGATGTACCAGTCGCGATACGCCTTCAAGCGCTTCAACATGCAGGGCGTGCTCCTGGCGTCGTTCCTGCGGGGCACGCTGAACGCGCGCGGGGACGAAGACAAAGGCTGGAGCCTGGAAGTCGCGATCCCCTGGGCTAATTTCGAAGAGCTGGCCAGACGGCCGGAGCCGGGGACGCTGTGGACTGCGAACCTCAACCGCTGGGACGGGGTAGAACCGAACCGCCGGTTGAGCATGTGGTCCAACCCGCTGCAACAGCGGCCCGCGCCGCACGTGCCGGCCCGTTTCGGGCAACTGGTCTTCGTGGGAGAGAGCAGGTAGTCCGGCGGATCGCGGGAGCGCCCACGCCGCCTGTATACGGGAATATCCCTGGTGAGCCGTCTTACTTAGCTTTCCCGAATAAAGGTAACTTCTGGCAGAACCGGAGCATCTTTCGGACAGCAAGTTGGTTCACGATGCGCTTATCCGCGTTCCTCCCCGGCGCGCTCCTGCTCCTCCCCGCGTTCGCGCAGCAGGCGTACCTGCGTCAGGCAACGCCTGTGACCATGCCGGCGGTGGCGGACAGCAACAGCCCCGCGCTTTGGGGTGAGGGCGAAGTGCATGTCTTCAATTCCGCCGGCCGTCCCATGGCCAGCAGCGGGATCGACCAGTTCCGGCTGGGCCCGGCGCAAGTCATCCAGGTAGACACGAATGCGCACTTCCCCATGTGGATCGAGTCGGCGTGGCGGGATAGCGACGGGACTCTTTACGCGTGGTATCACCACGAGCCCGGCGGCATTTGCGGCGGCAGCCTCACGGCGCCGCAGATCGGGGCATTGGTCTCTTACGACGGCGGCCGGACGTTTCAGGACCTCGGGATTGTGCTGGAATCCGGGGATCCGGTGGATTGCAGCGCGGCCAATGGCTTTTTCGCCGGCGGCCATGGCGATTTTTCCGTCATTGCGGACCGCGGAGGCCAGTATTTCTATTTCCTGTTCAGCAATTACGGGGGAGATCTCGAGGGCCAGGGAATCGCGATCGCCCGCATGGCATTTCAGGATCGCTGGAATCCCGCCGGCAGCGTGTGGAAGTATTATGCCGGCGACTGGACCGAGCCGGGTCTCGAAGGCCGTGTCAGTCCCATATTCCCCGCCCTTGTAAGCTGGCAGCGCGCCGACACCAACTCCGTTTGGGGACCCTCGATCCACTGGAACACCTATCTGCAACGCTACGTGGCGCTGATGAACCGTAGCTGCTGCCGGCCGAAGTGGCCGCAGGAAGGCATCTACATCAGTTTCAATGCCGATCTCGCCTCCCCCGCGGATTGGTCGGCGCCGGAACGGATCATGGCCAAGCCCCCGGATTACTACCCGGAGGTGATGGGGGTGGAAGCGGACGGGTCGGATACGCTCGCGGGCCAGATGGCGCGCTTCTACATCCATGGGCGCTCGAACTGGGAGATTGTTTTCTACTGGCCGCAACCCCAGGATCCCGACGCCGCGCCCGGCCTGCGATTGCTGCTCCCGCCGCGGCCTTGAGCAGCCGTACAGAAAAAAGAGCTTCGGGCGAGGCATGCCAGAGCCGCGACCGGAGCGAGGGGTCATCCGGTTGAAAAGCTGACAGCAAGGGCATACCATCATGACTCGATGGCCGCGACGGGAACCCACACCGCTCGAATCGCCCGCCCCTTCAGCAAGAAGCTGATCTCGCGGGCGGGGTACGGCGTCATGGTGGCCCTGCTGGCGTTTTCGACGTGGGAGGCATATCGGGTCCAAAGCGCTCTTTCGCGGCGGAGCCTCGAGAGCTATCGCGGATTCCTGCGGCAGGACGAGATCGTGTTCCAACTGCGGCAGTCCGTCTGGCGTGGGTCGATTTCCGCCCGCGACTTTTTCCTGAGCCCCAACCCCGATGAGGCCGCTATTTTCAAGACCCAGATCAGGCAACTGCGATTCGAGGGACTCGGCCAACTCGGCGTCCTCGACATACCCCAGCGCCGGCGCGACGAAGTGAAAGCCACGCTGACGGAGTTTTGGTTCGCCCGCCAGCGAGAGGTGGCCGGGAGCCAGATTCTGATCATGCTCGGCCTCTCCCTGGCGCTCGGGGTCGCCGTGGCGGCTTTCAGCATCCGGAGGACCGAGCACCTGGAGCGGGAGCTCGTGCAGAATTACGAGGCGGTGGCCGAAGCCAAGCGGGAACTGGAGCAGCTTTCGGAAAGGCTCATCGAGATCCAGGAAGAAGAGCGGGGGCGTCTTTCGCGCGAACTGCACGATGAGATCGGACAGACCCTGACCGCCATTCGCATCGAGGTATCGCGCTCGCTGGCGGATCCCGCGTCGCCGGAAGCGCGGGAACGGCTGGGCCGCGCGCGGGAACTGGCGGAGCGCGCGGTACAGACGGTGCGGAACATTTCACTCCTGTTGCGGCCCTCGGTCCTCGACGACCTGGGATTGCTCCCCGCGGTTCACTGGCAGATCGAGGATTTTTCGCGGAGGAGCGGGATCGGATGCGACTTCGCCGAAGAGGGAGTGCAGGATCTTCTTCCGGATGCGGTCAAGACCTGCGCCTACCGGACCGTTCAGGAAGCGCTGCACAATTGCGAGAAGCATTCGGGCGCGACGCTGGTCCGGATACGCCTGCGGCAGACGGCGGATCTCCTCGAACTGGAGATTCTCGATAACGGGCGGGGGGCGGAGCTCGGATCCACCGGCATGCCGCACGGGAAAGGGCGGGGTTCGGGGATTCTGGGCATGCGCGAGCGGATCGCCAGGTTGGGAGGCGACCTGAACCTTTCTTCCGCGCCCGGCAGCGGTCTGCGATTATCGATTCGAATCCCACTCCACGCGCGGGGCCCGGTGGCCGAGAGCGCGCCCGCCCGCGCGGCGGGGGGCGCCGGCTGATGCCCGTCCGGATTCTGCTGGCCGACGATCACGCCATCCTGCGCCAGGGATTGCGGCGCATCTTGGAAAGCTACCCGGGTTTCGCCGTTGTGGCGGAGGCCGGGACCGGGCTGGAAGCGGTGCGCCTGGCCGAACAGGAGCGCCCCGACGTGGCGGTGGTGGATATCGCGATGAAGGAACTGAACGGCGTGGAAGCGACGGCCCAGATCCGCAAGGCATCGCCCTCCACAGCCGTGCTCATCCTCAGCATGCACCGGGATGAGTCGTACGTGATCCGCTCGGTTCGCGCGGGCGCCTCCGGATACATTCTGAAGGACTCGGTGGAAGACGAACTGATTCAGGCGATTCATGCGGTCCAAAAGAAGGGCCACTTCTTCAGTCCGGCCATTGCGGCCCTCGTCAGGGAGGGCTGCTCGCGGGCGCGGAAACCGGACGCCGCCGCAGACCGGTATGAGTTGCTGACCAGGACCGAGAAGGTGGTCTACCAGATGATCGCCGAAGGAAACAGCAACAAGGAGATCGGCGCCAGGCTCAACACCAGCGTGCACACGGTCGAGACGCACCGTGCGCACATCATGGAAAAAATGGCCCTGCACAGCGTGACGGAACTGGTACTGAGCGCGGTCCGGCGGGGATTGGTGCGTTAGATCTGCCGGGCGAACTACTCAGAAAGCTGTATGGAAAAAGAGGGAGCCGGGGGGTTAGACTCGGATTTGCCGACCGGTCCTGCGATGCCAATCCGTATTCTCCTAGCCGACGACCACGACATCTTACGCGAAACGCTCCGGGGAATGTTGGCGAGCCATTCGGATTTCGTGGTAATAGGCGAGGCCGCCGACGGAGCCCAGGCCGTGGAACTGGCGGAGCGAAGCCGCCCCGACGTGGCCGTGGTCGATATCGGAATGAAGGGCATGAACGGGATCGAGGCCACGGTTCGCATCCTGCGCCGGTCGCCGGAGACCGCCGTCCTCATGCTGACGGTCTATAAACAGGAGTCTTACGTGACCCGCGCCGTGCAGGCGGGCGCCCGCGGCTATCTCTTGAAGGAATCCCTCGAAGAGGAAGAACTGGTCCGCGCGATTCGCACCGTGCGCGAGGGCGGTCGTTTTTTCAGCGCGGCGGTAACGAAGGCCGTGCCGCCGCAGAAGAGCTCGGGAGGGGACGGCTGAACCCGCTCGCGCGGAAGCCGGGAAAGAAGGTCGGCCCTCCGGGGGCAGGGCATGCCTCCCTCACGCCGGATGTTTCCAGAACATAGCAGCGTTCAGCCAGCGCGCCGCGAGCGCCCTCTGGCCCATGCCGCGCACGGCCGGGGCCAGCACCAGCCCGCCGTAGAGGCGGACCAGTTGGGTGAAGGTGGTCAGCAGCGAGCGGACGCGGAAGAACTGGGAACTGCCGTACAGCCGGGGATAGTGATGGACGCCCACCTGGGCCACGCCGCACCCGGTCATCTCCAGCTTCCGAACCAACTCCACGCAGATCGTTCCGCTGGTGGAGGCCAGGCCGAGGTCCTGCAGGAGTTCGCGCCGGATCAGCCGGTAATCGCAGTCGATGTCGCGCAGCCGGATGCGGAACAAGGTGCGGGCGAAGGCGTTGTAGGCGCGGCCGATCACGATGCGGCGCCAGGGGTCGTGCCTCTTCAGCTTGTAGCCGTTCACCAATCCGATGTGCGGGCGCGCCTGCGCCAGCATCAGCGGCAATTCGCGGACGTCGTACTGGCCGTCGCCGTCCGTATAGAAAACATAGTCCAGCCCCGCGGCGGCGAAGCCCGATCGCAGGGCGCCCCCGTAGCCGCGATTGGCCGGGTGCGTGACGACTCGCAGCTTCGGACCGTACTGGAGTTGCAGCTCCCGCAGCACGGCGGCGGTGCCGTCGCGGCTCCCGTCGTTAACGACGATCACTTCGTACTGCTCGACGTTCTCCCGCAGCACGGAGAACGCCGCGCCGAGCAGGGAGGGCAGCGAAGGCGCATCGTTGTAAGCCGGGAAGAATACGCTGAGCGACGGGAATTTGGGACGCGCGGCTTCGGGCGGCTGCATATCGGATCCTCATCTTCGCCAAACCCGGACCCCGTTTCCATCCTGTGAGTTCTGTATTTTGGAAACGGCGTACAGGGCGCGTCCACCTGCTACAATCGAAGGTCCCGAATAGCTGAAAGGATTGATGGGAGAAACCTAGATGGGTGAAGCGTTAGGAATGATCGAGACGCGCGGCCTGGTGGCGATGATCGAGGCCGCCGATGCGATGGTGAAAGCCGCCAAAGTGAACCTGGTGGGTTGGGAGAAGATCGGGTCCGGGTACGTGACCGCCATGGTGCGCGGCGATGTGGCGGCGGTTCGCGCGGCTACGGACGCCGGGGCCGCGGCGGCGCGGCTGGTGGGCGAACTCATCGCGGTGCACGTCATCCCCCGTCCGCACCAGAGCCTGGAAGACGTCCTGCCGATCGGCAAATCGCAGGCGCAAGGCGCCGGCAAGTAGCCGGGCCGCGGAGCTATCATGATTCTGGCCCGCGTCGTGGGCACGGTTGTCGCCACCCGCAAGGATCCCCGCCTCGAAGGCAAGAAACTGCTGATTCTGAAGCCCGTCTCGCCGCAGGGGACGGACGAAGCCGGCTACGTGGTGGCCGTGGACACGGTGAGCGCCGGCGTCCGCGAGCGCGTGATCGCCGTATCCGGCAGTTCGGCGCGCATGGCCGAGGGCTGCAAGGATACGCCCGTGGACACCGCCATCGTCGGCATCGTGGACGATGTAAGCCTGGATTAACCATGTATCTGGGGCACGTAGTCGGGCGGGTCTGGGCGACCGTGAAAAACCCCCACCTGGAAGGCATACGGCTGCTGATTGTGCAGCCCCTGACCCCCGAGTTGCGCCCGGCCGGGAAGGCCGTGATCTGCACCGACTGGACCGGGGCGGGCGCGGGCGAGACAGTCTACTGGGTACGCAGCAAGGAAGCCAGCTACCTGTTCGCTCCCCAGGAACCCCCGACTGACGCCACCATCGTGGGAATCGTCGATACGGTGCATCTGAAAAAGGCGGAGGCCGGCCCCGCCGCGGACGAGGCGCCATGCTGATCGCGCGCGTGGTGGGCGAACTGACGGCGACGCGCAAGCATCCCAGCCATGAAGGGCGCAAACTTCTGCTGGTTCAGCCGCTCAACCTGGACGGGACGGACCGCGGCGTGGCCGTGCTGGCGATGGACGCGGTGGATGCCGGGATCGGCGACCGGGTGCTGGTGGCCACCGACGGGTTCGCCGCCATCACCGCCGTGGGCGCTCCTGCGCTCTCACCCATTGACATGGCCGTGATCGGCTTTATCGACCAGATCGACCTGCTTCCAGGGGTGTCCTGAACTCCGGCTGTGGCGGACCATGAGGCGCACCCCCAGCAAGGCGCCGGCGGCCCATTTCAAGATCTCGACGCCCCAGTAGGATTTTTCCAGCACTGCCAGCCGGATGCGCTCCGCCGGATAGGCCTTGACGGCGGCGAAGTCCAGCATGCGCCCCAAAGCCGAGATTTCCGGGCTCAGCGCCAGCCGTTCCGCCAAGACGATGGCCACGATCACCAGCGCGATCGATAGCGTGATCTTTCCCTCGTGCGTCCCGAAGAGTAGAAATAGGAGGAGGAAAGCGGTCAGGCCGATCTCGGCCAGTCCCCAATCGGACATGAAATCGCGCACCTGCTCCGCGGCGTGATAGCGCAACAGGCGCGCGCCGGCCGGCCCGGACTCCTTGATGTGCAGGGCCGCGGCCGGAGCGGGTTCGGCGAACAGGCCATCGGCGGAACGCAGAGTGGCGGCGGCGATCCAGGCCAGCAGGAGTTCCCCTCCAAGCCACAACCCCAGCAGGAAACAAGCGATACGGCGGGAGTGCATGTGAATCTCCGATTCTAGCGCGAAGACGGCGGACGGCTTGGGCGCAGAGGCGCCGCAGGCGGGGAGCCCGTCTTGTACGAATCCGGCGCAGGATCATACAGTCCCTTCGTACGCCAACGCGTGCCGGATGTATAATCCCCCCTAGAGAGAATGCCTGGCGTTCTGTGGCCAGGATCTGGGAGGGGAAAAATGAAAAGGTTGGTCTTTGTTTCAGCAGGCATTGCGCTGGCGCTCGCGTCTTTAGCGCCGGCGCAGGTCACTACCGGCACGATCGTTGGGACCGTGACGGATCCATCCGGGGCGGCGGTCGCCGACGCGGTCGTCTCCATCAAGAACATCGCGAAGGGCACGGTGCTGGCGTACCGAACCGACCAGAACGGCTACTACCGCGCGCCGTTTCTGATACCGGGTCCGTACGAAGTCCGCGTGGAAAAGCCCGGCTTCCGGGCAGCCGTCCAGTCGGGCATCGGGCTGCAAGTGGACCAGCAGGCTAAAGTCGACGTTGCGCTGACCGTAGGCCAGGTGAATGAGACCCTCACGGTAACCGCGGAGGCGCCGCTGGTGGAATCGCAGAACGCCACTCTCGGCCAGGTGGTCAACCAGCAGGCCGTGGAGGAACTCCCGCTGAATGGCCGGAATTTCGCGCAACTCGTGTGGCTGGCGCCCGGGGTCACGACCGGCCAGATAGGCGAAAACCTGTCGGGCAACAGCAGTTTCAACCCGCGCGGCGCATCGGACTTCAACGCCCTGGGCAGCCAGGCCAACGCCAATGCCTGGCTGGTGGACGGAATCGTCGATAACGAAGAAACGTACAACACCATCATCGTGCAGCCTTCGGTGGAGTCCGTCCAGGAGTTCAAGGTTCTGACCGGGACTTTCTCGGCGGAATTCGGCCGGGGCGCGGGAGTCGTCTCTGTCTCCACCCGTTCCGGCAGCAACGACTGGCATGGCTCGGCCATGGACTTCGTCCGCAACACCGCGCTCAACGCGCGGAATTACTTCGCCCGGCCCACGCAGGCTAAACCGCCCTTCCGGCGCAACCAGTTCGAGGGCACGCTGGGGGGACCCGTGGTGATCCCCAAACTCTACAACGGGCGCAACCACACCTTCTTCTTCGTGGATTACTTCGGGGAGCGGCAGGTGCAGGGCCTTTCGTTCGTCAACACGGTTCCTACCGCGGAGGTACGCACCGGCGATTTCAGCCACTATACGAACAGCTCCGGGGCGCTGATTCTCATCTATAATCCGCTGAGCACGGCCGTGATCAACGGCCAGACCGTCCGCAATCAGTTTTCAGGCAATATGATTCCGGCGAACATGATCAACCAGGTGGGGCTGACCGTCGCCAGCCTTTATCCTCTGCCGAACCAGCCGGGCAACTTCAACAACTATTTCGATACGGCCAACCGCACCATCAACGACGACGGCGGCAACGTGCGTATCGACCACACGTTCAGCCCAAGCGACACCATGTTCGGGCGCTACAGCTATGAAAGGTATCTGCTGGTGGCGCCGCAGGGGCAGGCAGCCTGCTGCCTTTTCTCCAACCCCTCACAGGTGCAGCAGTACCAGCTGGGTCCTTACGTGGCGGGGGTGCAGAATACGACCCTGAACACGCAAGGCCTGGCGGTTGACGAGGTCCACATCTTCAGCCCGACGCTGGTGAACGAATTCCGCGCCGGGTACGCGCGCACCGACCCGTTCACCAGGCAATCGGATTTCGGCAAGAACACGGCGACCGCGCTGGGCATCCAGAACATCAACGTGAACGAGTTCGCCACGGGAATCCCGAACATCACCCCCCAGGATTTCACGGGCCTGAGCGGCGGTCCCGCGTTTCTGCCCGCCAATCCGCGGCAGGATACGGAGCAGATCGAGGACAGCGTGTCGTGGGTAAAGGGCGCCCACCAACTCAAGTTCGGGTTTCGCGCGGTACACCTCTTTTACTCCCCATTCACCAACACGAACACGCGCGGCACCATCAATTTCAACGACAACTTCACCAACAACCCGGCGACCAACTCCGGCGGCGCGGGAATCGCTACGCTGCTCCTGGGGTACTCCACCAGCGGATCGCGCGGCTTCCTGATTACGCCGTATTACCTCTCCTCCAATGAATTTGCCGCGTACACGGAAGACGATTGGAAGGTGAGCAGCAGGCTGACCCTCAACCTGGGCCTTCGGTGGGACCTCTTTACCGCGCCCACGGAGAAGAGAAATCGGATCACGAATTTCGATCCGAACTCGGACACGCTGATCTATGCGGGCGTCAATGGAGTCTCCAACACCGCCGGCGTCGAGACGCCCTATCACAACTTTCAGCCCCGGCTCGGATTCGCCTATGACGTATTCGGCAGCGGCACGACCGTCGTGCGCGGGGGGTACAGCATCAGCTATTTCCCTCTGATGCCTTCGGGCTCGAACTTCCTGGGCCAGAACGTGCCGTGGACCGTGTCGCAGAATTATAGCCCGGCGGTATATCCGCTGGCCGGCCAGATGTCCGCCGTGCCCGTTATCAACAACCCCTTCGGCGCGCCGGTTACGGTTCAACCAACCACGACCGCCGAGTTGAACGCGGCGAACCCACTGATCGCGAGTTGGGCCTTCCAGAATCAGACGCCTTACATGGAGAGCTACGGCCTGAACATCCAACATCAGTTTCGAGGCGGCTTCCTGTTTCAGATCGGTTACGCCGGCAGCCGGGGGATTCATCTCCAGGCGGCGTCCAATATCAACGAGGTCCAGCCGGGGCCCGGCTCGCTGGCTTCGCGGCGCCTGATCCAGCCGCTGGCCAATGTAGCGACGGTCAATTACTACTTCCCCGGAAACATGTCGAACTACAACAGCCTGCAAGTCAAACTGGAGAAGAGCTTCTCCCACGGCCTGCAGTTTCTGGGCAGTTACACCTACGGCAAAAGCCTGGATTACGGCGGGTCCAGCGCGAGCGGCGGAGGGGCCGTCGGCAATCCTCAGACCTACACCAACCGCCGCGCCGGGTACGGGCCCTCGGGATTCGATGTCGCCCAGCGGTTCGTCGGCAACTGGGTGTACCAGCTTCCCGTCGGGAATGTCCATGCGCAAAAGTTTGTGAAGCGTATGATCGGCGGCTGGGAACTGGACGGCATTGCCACGCTTCAGACGGGACTTCCATTCACGGTGACCCTGAGCCAGGGCGTGAACAATGGAGCGCCGAGCTGGCCGGACCGCGTCTGCTCGGGGAAGCTGTCGAATCCCGATCCCGCGCGTTGGTTCGATGCGGGTTGCTTTGTCGCGCCCCCGCCGAATACCTATGGCAACTCGGCGCGCGGCGTGCTTTTCGGCCCCCCTTTGACCGACTTCGACGTCTCATTTGTGAAGAACACCCCGATTCACGAACGGTTCCTGCTGCAGTTCCGGGCGGATTCCTTCAACCTGTTCAATACGCCCTCGTTCTCGGTAGGTTCCATCAACGCGGCGGCGGGTTCGCCCACCGCGGGAGCCATTACCGGCACGAACGTAGACAATCGGGAGTTCCAACTGGCGTTGAAGCTGACGTTTTAATGTGGTGCGGCGCAAATTTCGCCGGGTATCGGCACAGGCTGCAAAGCGGGGACTGGCTCGAATTTCGCCGTCGTTGCGAAACTTCGTGCCTGTACCCGGTTTGCCCTTTCACGAATCGTACCGCGTGGCATTTGCGCCGCGGGCCACTAGCTTTGCCAGGCCGAGGCCGCGCGCAAGACCTCGGCCCGCGTGTGGTTTTACCAGAGAGAAGAGAGAGGAGCACTGATGTCTAACGAAAATGGAGACGGGATCGGCCGCCGGGGGCTTTTCAAAGCGTCGGCCGCAATGTTGGGAGGAGCGCTGCTCGGGAAGAACGCCGGAGCCCAACAACAGGAAACACGATTTCGGAACGTAAACACGAATTCCAGCCCTTCGACGCTCAAAATCACCGACCTGCGGGTAGCGACCGTAGTGAAGCCCGGGCCGAGCCCGTGCCCCATCGTGCGGCTCGACACGAACCAGGGGGTGTATGGGCTGGGCGAGGTGCGCGACGGCGCCAGCGCGACCTACGCGCTTTTCTTAAAGAGTCGCGTGGTGGGCGAAAATCCCCTGAGAATCAGTTACCTTTTTCAGAAAATCAAACAGTTCGGGGGCGGAGGGCGGCAGGCCGGCGGCGTGGTCGCCATCGAGGAAGCGCTTTGGGATATTGCGGGGAAGGTCTACGGCGTCCCCATCTACCAGATGCTGGGCGGCAAATTCCGCGACAAGATCCGGATTTACGCCGACACCACCGAATCGGAGGACCCGAAAGTCTTTGCGCAACGCCTCAAGGCCCGCAAGGACGATATGGGCCTCACCTGGCTGAAAATGGACTTGGGAATCGAGATGATTGCGAAGACTCCCGACACGGTGACGCGCCCCTCGGGGATGACTCCCTGGGAGCAGCGCTCGCTGCCGCACCCCTTCCTGGCCATGGAGGTCACGGACAAAGGAGTTGGACTGCTCTGCGATTACGTAGCCACGGTCCGCCAGGCGGTCGGAATGGAGATCCCGCTTTCCATGGACCATCTGGGCCACATCGGCGTCAATTCCATCATCCGGCTCGGTAAGGCTTACGAAAAATACAACCTCGCCTGGATGGAGGACGTGATCCCCTGGCAATACACGGAACTCCTGCAGCGCATCACGAATGAAAGCCCCACCCCCATTCTCACGGGCGAAGACATTTACCTGAAAGAAGGGTTCCTCAATCTCTGCGAAAAACACGCCGTGAGCAAGATCCACCCCGACATCTCCACCTCGGGCGGCATTCTCGAAACGCACAAGATCGGCGAAGCGGCCATGGACTACGGGGTTCCCATGGCGATGCACTATGCGGGCCTTCCCATCGGGGCCATGGCGTCCGTCCACTGCGCCGCCGCCACTGAGAATTTCCTCGCCTGCGAGAACCACTCGCTCGATGTGCCGTGGTGGCAGGACCTGGTGGAGGGCGTCGAAAAGCCCATCATCAACAAGGGGTTCATCACCGTTCCGGACAAGCCGGGCCTGGGGATCACGCTGAACGAGGACGCGGTGAAGCAGCACCTGGCGCCCGGCACGGGTTACTTCGAGCCCACGCCGCAGTGGGACCACGAACGGTCGGGCGACTGGCTCTGGAGCCAACTGCGATCCGAGAGGCGTGCGGCCGGCGCTTAAAACCATCTTGGGCCACAGAGGAACGCGGATCACTGATAGGTTCTAAATCCGCGTTCCTCTGCGGCCAAGGTCTGGAGGGACTTACTGCTGCGGGCCGCCGCGGCCGCCCCTGTTTCCACGCGGCGCCTGCGCCTCCGTGAGGAGGGCGTCGAACTCGGCGCGGGTCATCTTCAGTTTCTCCGGATGGGCGTCCACCCATTTTGTGAACGCGGCGTATTTCTGCGCGTTCCACCCGCCTTCGAATTCCGCACCGTTCTTGCCCTGCCGGTTCAGTTCGAAGTTGAACGCATCCTGAAGGTTGGTGAACTCCGCTTTGGCGACGGCTTGCGCCGCCAGTACGGCCGGAACGAAGATGACGCCATCCCGCTTGGCCAGCACTAGGTCCCCCGGCAATACCACCGCCCGGCCGATGCGGACCGGAACGTTGATCCCCGTCAACTGCATCTGGGCCCACGCGGAAGGATCGTAGCCGCGATAGAAGCCATTCAGGTTGGCGATTTCCCGGTTCTCCTCCGCATCCCTGATCCCGGCGTTGAAGATAAACCCGGAGTGGGTGTGGGCGGCAATGCCGCTGCCGAGATTGGAGCCGATGAGCGTGCCCTCGATGACCTTTCCATAACCGTCCGCGACCATTGTGTCGCCCATCTGCAGTTCATTGATGACCCAGCTATTGGCTCCGCTGACGCGCCCTTCGGCTTTGCCCTCGGCCGCGACCGCGGCGGCCATATCGGGGCGCTGCGGCATGAACTGCGCCGTGAGCGCGCGGCCGGCAAAAGGCTTGTCGATGTGGAGAGCCTGCCACCCGGTCTCAAACTGGTTCACATACCCCCGGCCGCGCAGGTAGTCCCAAACGTCTTCGATCGATACGTCCAATGCCCGCGTGAGCAGGTTATCGGCTATTTTTGGGCGTCCGTCGGGAAACCGCTCCCCTTTCCACTCCGACGTGTAGAACATCATCTGCTCCTTCGTCTGCTTGATTTGAGCAAGCGCAGCGGATGTTCCAAGAACACTGCATACAATCCAACACCTCACCAGAATGCTTTTCATGATTCCCCTCTCCTCTTTCTTGATGACCCGCTTCCCCCTCCTGGAAGAACAGGCGAGCCCAGCCCCAAAATCCAGATTCTACTCCAGATTGGCTCCGATGCCGTGATTCGGAATAGTCGCAAAAGAGAACTGGCCACGGATGAACCGCACATGGCCGTGCCGGCCACCCGTAGAACATGAAAAGCGGGGTGATTCGCGCCTGGGGGATAATGGCATCGTCCGGGCGCAAGGAACGTTCTGTGTAATGGTGGCGCAAGCCCCGTTGA
>JAIQFU010000113.1 GCA_020073115.1 Terriglobia bacterium | reverse complement strand
GTTTGTCGCGGGGCCCGATGCCGTCACGCCAGTCGTACTGGTCGGCGAAGCAGCCGCCGGGCCAGCGGATCATGCCCGGCTTCACCTTCTTGAGGGCCTCGACCAGTTCCCGGCGAAATCCGCCGATGTTGGGGATTCGAGAGCCTTCTCCGACCCAGAGGCCGTCATAGATCACTCCGCCAAGGTTCTCCACAAAATGCCCGTAGATCTCGGGCGCGATGGTTCCCACGGGTTCATCGAGCAGGACCTCGATGCGCGCGTCGGCGGACTGCGCCGATACAGGCGCTGCGAGCCAAGCCGCTCCGGCCGTAGCGGCGCGGAGAAAACTTCTGCGGGTGGAGGGCGTGGAATGGGGCATGCTGAATTCGAATTATCGCGCAGATGAGGGACGCCGCCGGACAGAGGCCGCCGCGAAGGCCGGCGCCGGCACGGCAGTTATAATGGCAGGGATGAAACTCCTGATTGTCCTGTTCATCGCCGCCGGCTCTTTGCTCACCGGGGCCGAAACAAAGCTGGGGAAGCCGCTCGCCGCGAAGGAACCGGTGGCCATCGGCGCCCTTCTTGCCAAACCCGCCGACTACGTCGGCAAGACCGTCCAGGTGAAGGGCCGGATCGTGGAAGTGTGCCAGGAGATGGGGTGCTGGATGTACCTGGCCGATGCCCAGGGGAACAAGATCCGGATCAAGGTCAATGACGGCGAAATCGTTTTCCCGAAGGACGGCGCGGGGCGGGCCGGGACCGCCGAGGGAGTGTTCACCAAACAGGAACTGACGCGCGAGCAGGCCGTCGAGCGTGCGCGCGAAGAGGCCAAGGACACGGGGAAGAAGTTCGATCCCGCGTCGATCAAGAGCGGCACGGTGATCTACCAGATCCAGGGAACGGGAGCGGTGCTGGAGTAGTCGTCACGCAGCAGCCGCGGGTTGCCGAGTTCCGTGGAGGACAAGCGAAAGCGCCGGTCCCACGGCGCCCTACTCCTTCAGGAACTGGCCGATGGCGCGCGTGGCCTGGCGAATACGCTGCTCGTTTTCCACCAGCGCGAAGCGCACGTAGCCTTCGCCCAGTGGGCCGAAGCCGATCCCCGGCGAAACGGCCACCAGCGCCTTTTCCAGCAGCAGTTTCGAGAATTCGAGGGATCCCATCGCGCGGAACCGCTCGGGGAGCGGAGCCCACAAAAACATGGTGCCGCGCGGCTTCTCCACGGGCCAGCCGGCGCGCTTCAAGCCGTCCACCAGGGCATCGCGCCGCTTCTGATACGCCGCGCAAATTTTGGCCGGCTCTTCTTCACACTCCCGCAGCGCGATGATGGAAGCGATCTGGATGGGTTGGAAAACGCCGTAATCCAAGTAGCTCTTGATGCGGGCCAGGGCAGCGATCACCCGGGCGTTTCCGAGGCAGAAGCCGACGCGCCAGCCCGCCATGTTGTAGCTCTTGGACATGGAGAAGATCTCCACCGCCACCTCTTTGGCGCCTTCGACCTGCAGAATGCTGGGAGGACGGTAGCCGTCGAACCCCAGATCGGCGTAGGCGAAATCGTGGACCACCAGCGTGCCGTGCTGGCGAGCCAGGCGGACGATTTCGCGCATAAACTCCAGGTCCACGCAGGTGGTGGTGGGGTTGTGCGGGAACGAAATCAGGAGCAGCTTGGGTTTGACCCCTCCCCGGTAGAGATCTTCCAGCCGGCCGAGGAACGTCGGCGCGTCGGGCATGGGCAGCATGCACGCCTGCCCTTCCGCCATGATCACGCCGTACTGGTGGATGGGGTAGGCCGGGTTGGGGGAGGCCACCACATCGCCGGGCCCGACGACCGCGAACAGAAGATGCGCCAGCGCATCCTTGGCGCCGATGGTCACAATCGCTTCCTTATCGGGATCGAGAGCCACCCCGTAATTCTGCTGGTAGCGCTTGACAATCTCCTCGCGCAGGCGGGGGATGCCGCGCGACTGCGAATAGCGGTGGTTGCGGGCATTGCGCGCCGCCTCGACAAGTTTGTTCACGACGACCCGCGGCGTGGCGCCATCGGGGTTCCCCATTCCCAGGTCGATGACATCGATCTGCGCGGCGCGCGCCTTCGCCCGCATTTCGTTGATTACTGCGAAAACATACGGGGGCAGCTTCTGGATGCGATAGAACTCCGGGGCGGTTTCGGGCATCATTTCGCTATTTTAAACTGTGCGGAGCGAGCGAACAAATCCCGGAAGAAATAAGCGACCGGCCGGCTCACGTTTGCGGCCGCGGCTCTGTGCCCGGTTCAGACGGTCTCTTGCGGTGATGCAGGGTGGTCTGGGGCGCAAATATCACGCGGTGCGATCCGAGAAAGGGCAAACCGGGTACAGGCACGAAGTTTCGCAAAGACGGCGAAATTCGAGCCAGTCCCCGCTTTGCAGCCTGTGCCGAATACCAAAAAGAAGGCGTTGGGCGTTGGGCGTTGGTGGTCTGGGGAGGGAATATCACGCGGTACGATCCGTGAAAGGGCAAACCGGGTACAGGCACGAAGTTTCGCAAAGCCGGCGAAATTCGAGCCAGTCCCCGCATTGCAGCCTGTGCCGAGTACCAAAAAGAAGGCGTTGGGCGTTGGGCCTTGGTGGTCTGGGGAGGGAATATCACGCGGTGCGATCCGAGAAAGGGCAAACCGGGTACAGGCACGAAGTTTCGCAAAGACGGCGAAATTCGAGCCAGTCCCCGCTTTGCAGCCTGTGCCGAGTACCAAAAAGAAGGCGTTGGGCGTTGGGCGCTGGTGGTCTGGGGAGGGAATATAATCGGGTACAGGCCTAGGAGCCGCTCTTGGAATCCGCCGCGCCGGCGAGTTGCGCTTCCACCACGAACCGTTTGGGCGCGGCGCCCACGTAATAGAAGGGATAGCAGGTAATAAGGTTGAGCTCGGCGTTATGCGTGGGCTGGAGCGCGCTGGTATTGGTGGGCGGCACGATCCGCGTGCTCTTGACACGGTAGAGGTACTCGCCGGCGCGGGTCTCGATGATGATGTCGTCGCCCCTGCGGATGTCCTTCAGAATCCGGAAATGCGTATCGCGGTGGCCGGCGATGACGCAGTTCCCGAAATCGCCCGGCATGGCGGTGCCGGACATATGCCCCGGACCGCGGCGAAGTTCCCAGTTTCCGTCTCCTTCCACGACGTAGAGTTGGGCGTCCAGGCGGGGAATCAAGAGTTTGCCGATGGTGTCTCCCGGAGAGGGAGGCGGGAGCAGGGGCTGCGGGACAGGCGCTGGGGGCGTCCGGTCGAACTCCCGTTCAGCCGCGGTCTGTCCGAACCGCGATTCCAGCAAGTCGCGGGCTCCCTGAAAAAGGAAGAAGGCCCCTCCGGCGATGAGAGCGTAAGAGAGCAGCAGTTTCAATCGATGCATCGTGTTCTCCTTTGGGGCCGCGTAGGCAGGCGAGAGACCTGCCGAACCTGCGCTTACCGGCGGCGAAGCTTCATGCCCAAACCGGAAAGCGCGCCGCCGCTCAGCAGCATCATGAGCCAGCCGGCGGACGTTTGCGGCATCTCGCGATTGGCGGTCGTGTTCTCTGGCATGGTGTTCTGGGTGGTCGCCGGCGGCATGGTGTTCTGGGCCGTGGTGGGAGCCGGCGTGGTGGGAGCCGTTTCCGGAGGCGTGGTCGCCTGGTTGTTGGTAGCCGGGGGCGTAGTCTCCTGGGTCGTCGCCGGCGGCGTGGTATTCTGCGCCGTTGTGGCCTGCTCCGGAGTAGCCTGATACTGCGCGGCTACGCTGACCGGCTCCATCCGTTCCTTCTCGCGCGCCTTCACGCTATTGGGCAACGGGAACTCGTAGCCGTAATTCTTTCCCTGTATCCAGATCTTGTCGAAGTAGTAGTCGGGCCCGTAATGATGAAGGATGACTCGCGTGTCCTCCGGGGTGTTCATATCCATGGTCGGAATCGTCATGGCGGAGGTTTCGAACCTCATGCCGTTGTCGGAGTAGATCAGGAGCACGCGGCTGGCGCCGCCCGGATCCCGTAACTGCTGGATGACATAGTCGCCCGGCTGCAGGGTCCTGTCGCCGACACTCACGGTGTACGGCAAATTAACATTCACTCGATCGTACATAGGGCCCTGGGCTTGGGCCGGCGTCGTCCACGTAGCGAGCCCCAGGGCCAACGCGCTCGCCGCGATTGCGAAACTTGCGAATTTCATACCGATTTGCACTCCTTTGGCAGTCTGGTTGAAGGGCGCAGCCGCCGCGCGGCTGTTTGGCGCGCGCAGAGCAATCTCACTGGTGCAAGCGTTGTGCCAAACCGATCTGGGGAGCGAGGGTGCGCGTTGTCGCAGCGAGCGAAAAGGAAGATGTTGGGCTATGTGTTCAGACGTCCCCTCCCGTGGGGTGGGCCTGTCCCGGAAGGCGTGACATTCCGTACCGGCGGGCCTCGGCCTCGATGCGGCCCGTGAGTTCCCGCTTCCGCTCTTCCGCGAGAGAAGAAGGTTCGTACTTCTCCACGAGCCTGTTCACTTCGCGGGCGGCCCGCTCGCGCAGCGTTACGCCGCCCTCTTTGAGCCAGCGGGCGCGGCTGGCGCGGTCAATGACCGGCCCGGGAAAGTGAATTTCCTTCTTCAGATGCCTTCGGGTATGGTCGGCAATCAGCAGATGCTTCTCCGCCATGAGTTCCTGGAAGAGAGGCAGCGCGGGGAAATCCTCGCGCGGCTCGATGCCCGCGACCAGGCGGCAGGTCATGCCGCAGATTTCGTTATCGGCCACGAGCTTCTCCAGGCTCTGGCAGCTTTCGAAATCGAGCATCCCGGGCCCCGAGACGCTGTTGATGCCGGAGAGCGCCGCCAGCGCGGCGCCGATGCCCGTTTCGAGTCCGGCCTGCGCGTCGAGCTGCTTGGCATCGCTCATGGCTATGTAGCCCTGAGTGGGCAGGCCCAGCGACTTGCCGATTTCGCTGTTGGCGCAGTTGAGCATCATGGTTTCGATCGCGCCCATGGGGGTGGTTTCGTAACGGACGTCGAACACGGCCGGCGAGCCGCCATACAGGATGGGGTGGCCGGGCCGCGCCAGTTGGCTGATCACGATTCCGCTCAGGGTCTCGGCGGTCTGCTGAATGAGGCTTCCCACGAGCGTGACCGGCGCCACGAACCCGGCGAGCGGCATGGAGATGAACTCGACGGGGATGGAGCAGCGGGCGCAGTCCACGAGGTTCTGGCTGGTGACGTCGCTCCACTTGATGGGGGCCGTGGGACAGCAGGAGAAAACAGCGAGCGGTTTTTCCCGCAACTCCGCTTCGCTGCCGCGGACGGCGAGCTGAAGGTCCTTCATCACCTCGAAACCTTCGATAGTGAAAGCCCCTGTGACCACCGGTTTCTCGCCGTAGAGCAGGCTGAGATACAAACGGTAGCTGTCGGAGATGCGTTCATGCACGTCGGCGGGGATGAAGGCGGTGCTCTGCGAGGCGATGTGCCGCAGTCCCGCGGTGAGCTTCACGTAGCGGATGTAATCGGCGGTGTCGGGCCGGCGCATCTGGCCGGTGGCGCCATCGAGGATGTTGATGGCCGCGGAGCCCGGGGTGAAGTAGACAGCGTTGCCCTGAAAATCGTGGGTCTGACGGCCCAGGACGTCGAACAGGCGGAAAGATCGCGGCGCCGTGGCCAGGGCCTTATCGATGAGTTCTCCGGGGATGCGCGCGAGCCTGGCGTGGAGATCCACGTCGGCGCCGTGGTCCGCAAGAAGTCCAAGCACGCAATTGTTATGGATCTCGACGCCGAGCCCGGCGAGGATATCACGGGCCTCGCCGAGAATCTTCTCGATCAGTTCCGGGGACAACAGCCTGAGCGTGGGCCGCATGGGGCCTCCTGTCGATTCGGAATGATAACAGGTAGCGCCGCGCGGGGTTTGCGGGGAGCGGCAGAGCCGCGCGGTCCGTGCCAAATCTCCGCTCGCGGTAGTTTGGTATGGGACAATCCACATCGCTCCAAGTGCCCTTGGCCACCCGGTTCACCGCCTCGGTGAGTTAACTCCTAACGGGACGCCGTTTCTTCCTGCTGCAATTGAGTTAGGGAACACGAGGAGCAGAAATGCCCAGAGGAGCGAGCCCGGGCGGCTGGACGACGGCGGCGGCTGGATTGCTGGCAGGCATGGCGCGGATTGGCATGGGCCGGGTGGTGAGAGCGCCGCGATACGCAGCAGCTCCCGAGCCTCCGACGATACTTTCTTCGACGAGGAGGAACAATGGCGACGTTAGTTTCCGAGATTCTGGTAGACAGATTGATCGAGTGGGGCGTGGACACGATCTTCGGTCTTCCCGGCGACGGGGTGGACGGGTTATTCGAGGCGTTGCGCGAGAAGCAGGAGAAACTGAAGTTCATCCAGGTGCGCCACGAGGAGGCCGCCGCCTTCGCCGCGTGCGGCTACGCCAAATTCACCGGCAGGCTGGGGGTGTGCATCGCAACATCGGGGCCCGGCGGCGTCCATCTGCTGAATGGATTGTACGACGCGAAGTTCGATCGACAGCCCGTGCTGGCGATCACCGGACACACGTTTCATGACCTGATCGGGACCCATTATCAGCAGGATCTGGATCTCGATAAGCTCTATATGGACGTGGCGTTTTACAACCAGCGCGTCATGGGACCGGCGCACGTGGAGAACGTGCTGGACGAGGCGATCAAGACCGCGATCGCCTACCGCGGGGTGGCGCACATCACCATCCCCAAGGACATCCAGGAATGGAAAATGTCCGACGCGCAGCGTTCCAATATGAACGTGAAGGGGCACAGCGCCGACCTCGCGGCGGGCCGGTATCCCATTCCCCCGGAGAAGGAGTTCGAGGCCGCCGCGCGGCTGATCGCGGAAGGCTCGAAGGTCGCGATTCTGGTTGGCCGCGGCGCGCTGGGAGCGCGGCGACAGGTGCTGGCGCTGGCCGAGAAACTGAAGGCGCCGGTGATCAAAGCATTACTGGGCAAGGCCGTGATTCCCGATAACAACCAGTACAGCCTGGGCGGGATCGGGCTGCTGGGAACCGCTCCTTCGCAGGACGCCATGCACGAGTGCGACACGCTGATCATGGCGGGCACCAGCTTCCCCTATATCGAGTTCCTGCCGAAGCCCGGGCAGGCGAAAGTGATTCAGGTGGACATCGACCCGACCCGTATCGGGCTGCGGTCGAATGTGGATGTGGGACTGGTGGGCGACTGCGGGGCCGTCCTCGACCTGCTGGTCAAGTTCGTTCCCGAGAACCGGGACAGCGGGTTTCTGGAGAAATCGCAGCGCCGGATGCGCTCCTGGAACGAACTAATGAACGAGCGCGGCACGCGCCCCGACAAGCCGATGAAGCCGCAGGTGGTGACGTACGAGCTGAACAAACTGCTGGACAACAACGCCATCGTGATTTCCGACAGTGGCACGATCGCGACATGGGCCGCACGGTATATCGACATCCGCGACGAGATGCAGTTCTCGCTCTCCGGCATGCTCGCGACGATGGCCAACGGGCTGCCGTACGGCATTGGAGCTTCGGTGGCGTACCCGGGCCGGCAGGTGGTTTGCGTGGTCGGGGACGGCGGGTTGACCATGCTGATGGGCGAGATCGCCACGCTCGTCAAGTACAAGCTGCCGGTGAAGGTGATCGTCATCAAGAACAACGAGTTGGGACAGATCAAGTGGGAACAGATGGCGCTGGACGCGAACCCGGAGTTCGGCGTCGACCTGCAGCCAATCGACTTCGCCCTGCACGCGCAGGCTTGCGGCGCGGCGGGCTTCACCATCGAAGATCCCCAGGACGCCGCGGACGTGCTGCGCCAAGCGCTGGCGCATCCCGGGCCGGCGGTGATCCAGGCCGTGGTGGATCCCAACGAGCCCCCGCTCCCGGGCAACATCAGCCTGGAACAGAGCGTCCATTTCGCCGAGGCGCTCCTGCGCGGCGAAAAGAAACGAGGCGAGATCATAAAGACCATCGTGGAGAACAAGGTGCGGGAGGTGATCTGAGAGGGAACGCGCCGTGGCGCGGGCTGAAGCCCGACGTTCGCGGCCGCGGAACTGTTCTCGAAGCACGGGCGAGGCATGCCTCGCCCTTATGGTGCGGATGGTGGGAATCGAACCCACACGACCCTTGCGGGTCACCGGATTTTAAGTCCGGTGCGTCTACCAATTCCGCCACATCCGCACGCCGCTTATTTTCTCACGCCGCTACGGTGTGCATATCACGGAAGTATTCGATTGTGAGGCGCAGCCCGTCGTCCAGTGGGACCTTCGGCTCCCACCCGAACACGGCGCGGGCTTTCGAAATGTCCGGCCGGCGCTGCTTCGGGTCGTCCTCGGGGAGCGGCAGAAAGGTGATATCCGACCTGCTCCCCGTCATCTGCCGGATACGCTGCGCGAACTCCAGGATGGTCAGTTCGCAGGGGTTTCCCAGATTGACCGGATAGCGCTCCTCCGAGAGCAGCAGACGGTAGAGGCCGTCCACCAGATCGCTGACGTAGCAGAAGCTGCGCGTCTGGGAACCATCGCCGAAAATGGTCATCGGCTCGCCCCGCAGCGCCTGGTCCAGAAACGCCGGAACGACGCGGCCGTCATCCAGTTTCATGCGGGGACCGTACGTATTGAAGATACGCGCAATGTTGGTGCGGAGGCCGAATTTCCGGTGGTAGGCCATGGTCAGCGCCTCGGCGAAGCGCTTACTCTCGTCGTAGCAGGAACGCGGTCCCACCGGGTTGACGTTCCCCCAATAGGTCTCCGCCTGGGGATGCGCCAGCGGATCGCCATAGCACTCCGAAGTGGAGGTCAGGAGAAAACGCGCGCCCTTTTCGCGCGCCAGTTCCAGCATGCGGCGCGTTCCAGCCGAACCGACGTCGAGCGTCTCAATGGGGTTCTCGAGGTAGTCCTTCGGGCTGGCGGGCGAGGCCATGTTGAGCACCCAATCCACAGGACCTTCGATATCAAAATGCTCCGTGATGTCCTGGTGGAGGAGCCGAAAACGCGACTCATTCTCCAGATGGGCGGTATTGCGCCGGCTGCCGGTCAGCAGGTTATCAAGTCCTATGACCGTGTGGCCCTCGACCAGCAAGCGATCGCACATGTGCGAGCCGATGAAGCCGGCCGCCCCGGAGACGACAGTACGCAAGTTACCCTCCCCCGGTCATTTTACCGAAGCCGGACGGGACTTTCCGTGATAGATTCAAAACTGGTTATATGGCGCACGGATCCTGGGCCGAACGGGCGATCCTGATCCTGCTGATCGCCGCTTCTCTGGTTCTTTTCTGGCTTCGGTTGCGGAAAATGGTAGACGCGGTCCGGCGCGCGCGTCCCACTCCGGACTTCAATCTCTCTCCCGCCTGGCCGCGGATCCGGCAGTTCCTCTGGGAAGTGCTGGCGCAAGGCAAAGTGATCTGGCAGCGGCCCCTGCCGGGACTGGCGCACGCCTTTGTTTTCTGGGGCTTCTGCGCGTTCGCGCTGATCACGATCAACCACATCGCGGTGGGGTTCGGGGGCCGCTTCCTTTACCCGGAACACGGTTTCGGCCGGTTCTATTTCGCTTTCGTGGCGGTGTGGGCGGCGTTGGTGGCGGTGGCTATCGCGGGGCTATTCGTGCGCCGGTTCGTGGCGCGGCCCGTTTGGCTGGGTCCGGTCTCGCCGGAATCGGGCGTGATCGCGGGGCTGATTTTCTTCCTGATGATCACCTATCTCGCGGGTCTGAGGCTCGGAGACGCGGCAATTGCCGGACGGGTGAACTGGTGGCTGCACACTGTGGCGCTCCTGGCATTCCTGCCCCTGATTCCCCACACCAAGCACCTCCACCTGGCGCTGAGCCCGATCACGGTGTTCCTGCGGAGGCAGGGTTTCAGCCGCATTCCGCCGCTGGTGGGGGACGAAGACTTCGGCCTCGACACCGGCAAGGACGTCACGCGCATCGACGCGCTGCAAGCGTACACGTGCGTGGAGTGCGGGCGGTGCACGGAACACTGCCCGGCGTACAACACCGGAAAGGCGCTCAACCCCAAGGAGATCGTTTTGGGGTTGCGTCATTATCTCAATGAGTTCGGCGCCGGGAACGAAGCGCCGCTCTTGGGCAAGCACATCTCGGAAGAGGCCGCATTTCAATGCACGACCTGCGGCGGCTGCGAGTTTCAGTGCCCGGTGGGGATTCAGCACCTGCCGGTGATCATCGGCCTGCGCCGGGGCGCGGTGAACACGGGCAAATGGGAGGACGAGTACGGTGGCAAGCTGTTCCTGAACCTGGAGCGGAACGGCAATTCGCTGGGCTTCCCCGCGGGCGAGCGGCAGAAGTTCATCGAGAAAAACGACCTGCCCTACTACGACGGCACGCAGGAGTATTGCTTCTGGCTAGGCTGCATGGGCGCGTACGATCCGCAAGGCAGGGAGATCGTGCTGGCGCTGGCGCGCGTGCTGCGCCACGTGGGGGTGACCTTCGGCGTGCTGCGCAAGGAGAAGTGCACCGGCGACCCAGCCCGCCGCCTGGGCAACGACCTGGCAGTCTCGCAGGTAGCCGAGGCCAATATCGAAACGCTGCGCGCCGCCAAAGTGGGCAAAATGGTTTCCATTTGCCCGCACTGCGTGCGAACCATCAGCACGGACTGGCGCGAGTACGGCGCCACGTTCGAGATCGAGCATCACAGTGAGCTGCTCGCGCGGCTGCAGGCGCGCTTGCCGGCGGCGGCGACGCGAGAGAGGGTGGTGTTCCACGATCCCTGTTATCTGGGGCGGTACCGGAACATCTACGACGAACCGCGGACCGTTATCGCGCATTACGGCGACGTGGTGGAGCCGCGGCGCACGAAGGAGCGATCCTTCTGTTGCGGGGCCGGCGGCGGGCAGATGTTCCTGGGCGAGGAAAAGGGGAAGAGGATCAACGCGGAGCGCGCCGAAGAACTGGCGGGCTCGGGCGCGCCGGTGATCGGGACGGCGTGTCCCTTCTGCCAGACGATGTTCCGCGACGCCCTGGGCGCGGTGACGCAGACGCCTCCGCGGCTTCTGGACATCGCGCAGATCGTGGCCGCATCGCTCCCGGCCGAGGGCCCCAAACAAGCGATGTGACAAGCATCGCGGGAATGCTATACTCAGACCTTGGTGCGGCGCGAGCCGGGCCAAGCTTCCAGGGAAAACCAACCGAACGGGCGCGTAGCTCAATTGGCAGAGCAAGTGACTCTTAATCACCTCTTAATCACTAGGTTGAAGGTTCGATTCCTTCCGCGCTCACCACAACCCATCGGAAACAAAATACTTACCGACCGCTCCGAAAACCGGACGCCGAACTGGTGAGTCACGCGGCGAGTCGCTGGGCCAGGGCGCGCCGGATTGGGGTCGCCAAGGTCTGGTAAACTCGTGGCCGTGACCGCCACGCTCGACGGCATACTCAAGAACGCTCCGCGGCCATCAAGCTGATCGAGGCCGATGGGTGGGCACTGAAGCGGACACGCGGTTGATCACCGGCAATACAAACATCCCACCAAGCCGGGCAAGATTACGATTCCCGGCCACCCCGATGACGAGATGCCGCCAGGGACCCTAAACTCGGTACTGAAGCAGCCAGGGCTGAAGAGATGAAGAAGTATGCCGTGACCTTTGAGAAGGCGTCCAACAATTGGGCCGCCTACGTGCCAGATCTTCCTGGCTGCGTGACCACGGGGCGGACGCTCGATGAGACGCGCCGCCTGATCGCCGAGGCGATCGAGTTCCATATCGAGGGCCTCCGCATGGATGGCGAGCCGGTGCCGGAGCCAACCACTGTCGCGGAATCGGTAGAGACCCCGGCGGCCTGACCTCCTACCGTCCCGCCCACAACCGCTACTGGATCATAATGCGTCCAGAACGGCGCCAGTCGGCACACTGCGCCCGCCCTTGGCGTCCTGTTCCGCCTGGACGCCACGCTCGGCCAGGGAGATGAGGGCGCGGCTCATGGTGAGATGGCGCGCTGTTGCCACGCGCCGGACCTCCGCAGCCAGCGGGCGCCGGGATCGTAACGCTCTGCCGGACCGGCTTTGCCCGGTTACCACGTGCCCGATTCGTTCTGGTCGCCACACCCATATCTTTCCGTAGCTGCACCACTGTGGTGCACGAGCACCGGCGCCTCCCTGGCGCGGTCACAGGACGTAATCGTGAAAAGGCTGAGTCTGTAAAAACACGTCGGCCGCAGTCTGTGCAGGCGGATCAGCAGAGGCGTTGAGTGCTGATCCGGAGCGCCGGTTTCGGCGGTGCGCCGCGCCGGCCTCAGCAAATCCGAGCTCGCACTCCCGTGCCGGCGGATCGACTCGAGCCGGCGATGGAAAGCGCCTGATCTACTCCGCGCGGAACACGCGGATTTCGGCGGCGCCGGCGGCGCGTTGGCGGACGGCCACGAACAATCGGCTCCACTCGGGGACGTACAATCCAGTGCGCGCACCCTCGGCGGTGGCGACCTTCGCCAGCAGGCGGTAGTCGTCGGGCGATCGCTGCTCGAAGACGCTGATGGAGCCCTCGCCGCCGATGACGTAGACGCGTTTGCGGGCGGCGTCGTAGAACAGGTCGTCCGCATCGCCGGCGCACGGCAACTCCGCTACCAGCGCGCCCGAGTTTTCGGTGTCCAGAACGAGGAGCCGCGCCGGTCTCCGGCAGCCGACGAAGAGGCGGTGATCGGCCTCGTCGAGCGCCATGGGGAAATTCGCTCCCGCCGCTTTCACCGGCCATTTGGCGGCCACGGCGCGGCGCTCGCGATCCACAACCTCGATTTCGGCGGCATCCGGCGCGTTGACGAAAATGCGCGCCCCGGACTTCTCCAACTGGAAAGACTCGGGGTGGGCGTCCAGTTTGACGTCGCCCGCGCGTTTTCCGGACGCGGCGTCCAACGCTCCCAGCGCGCCGCTGCCGTACCCTACCCAGAGTACGCGGCGGGCGGCGTCGTAGCGGACGTTATCGGCATCGCCGCCGAAGACGACTTCGCCCGCGGGCTGGAGCGTGGCGCCATCGTAGACGCGCAGCCTGCCGTCGGCGCCGTTGGCCACGTAGATCTTTTTGATGCCGGGAGGATAGGCGACCCCCTGCGGTTCACGAAGGCCGGCGATGCTTGCGAGCCGGCGCCCTGTCTCGACCCCCAACACCTCGAGCGTATTGTTCCCGAGCGCCGCGACGAAGAGCCGTTTACCCTCGAGATCCACGGCCAGGTGGTCGATGCGCCCTTGCACGCCGGGCAGAGGAATGGTTTTCTCGAGCCGCAAAGGCTGCCCCAGGGCGACCGCGGCGGAAAGGAGAAACAGAATGGGTTTCATATGACCTCTCGAAGCCGGTAGCTCGTCAAGGCGGCTTCCGCCGGGCCGAAGCCCGGCTGTAGGGCACAAGCCCCGCCCCACTATCGGGCTCCGAACTTCGTCCACGGGCGGGCGTCCATATCCCGCATGATGTCTTTCATCCAGGCGAAGTCGGGATGCTTCTGGAGGTGCGGTCCCGCTTTGAAATTCAAGCCGCAGGCGTGCCCCAGCGCCGCGGAAAGGGTCATCTTCTGCGCTCCCGCCGCGTCGGTGATCTTGTTCTGCACCGCGCCCGCCGGGGCGTACGGCGCCTGCCAGTCGCCCATGCCGCGGGGCGAAAGCTCGACATGCCCGCAGAGCGAGCGCTCGCCCGGATCCACCTTGCCCTGGTACGAATCGAAATGGTCCGCCAGGAACTTTTGACCCGCGGCCACATCGATCTTACCCTTGTACTGCTGCATCAGCGCCAGCCAGCGCTCGTGGCGCGCGTTGGCGCTCAAGCTGCGGTCCGACGGGTCGAAGTTGGTCTCTTCCCGGGTGAGTTTCGGATCGGCCGGGAAGTTCGAACCCACGAAGAAACCGTCCGTCGTGCGCTGTAGCGTCACGTTCTTGAGGCCCAGTTCCAGGCTGGCGATCTCGTTGTTCTTGCGGTCGGCCACCAGCCAGTTGTTGGCGTACCCGCCGTTGTTGCCGTCCTTCATGATGCGGGCGAAGTCGTCGATGGAGTTGGCGTACTGCATGGCCTTGCGGGCGCGCACAAATTCCGGAATGCCATCGGCGTCGAACCCCTTGAACCCCGTGATGGTGGTTTCGGTGATGATGATCCCGGCGGAGTTCAGCCCGAAATCGTCGCCGCTGTGGATGAGGCCGGCCATGCCGTCCATCAGGATGCGGTTGCCCCGCACGGGGACGATGTCGAAGATGATGTTCCAGCGCTCGCCGGAAGGATAGCTTGTCCAGTTATTGTGCCCGATGACCACGCGCCCGTCTTTGGTGTAGCTGCCGGTGGCGGCGAACGCGCTGCAATGCTCGGCCGTTGCGCCGGAGCCGCCGCCGGCGGTGAGGGTCTTGTCGTAGTAGGGCAGCTCAAGCCAGGCATTCAGGGCCGCAAGGTCCCAGATGTCCGCCTTCACGCCGCGCGCGTTGACGCCTTCCACGATGCCGGCGATTTCGTCGCGGTACTCCTGCTCCACGTGCGGCCAAAGGATTTCGCGGGCGGCGTTGCGGAAAAACGCCCAGTCCTTTTTCTCGTCGTGCGTCATTTCAGCGGCGATGTCGCGCAGCGTGTCCTGGATTTCGGGGGCGAGCAGGTAGCCGTGCTGGAACCCGATCTGGGCCGGCGAGCCCTCCAGGTGGACCTCGATCCAGCCGTTGCGCTCGGGCAGGCGGGCGGAGTTCTTCAGACGGGGGTCGAGTTGAGGGTCGCGGGAAACCAGCGTGACCGCCAGCCCCAACAGCAATAGGGGGAAGAGCGCGGAGGTGCGTCGCATCCCCGCTATTATAGTAAGGGTCGATGGAGGAAGGCGCGCGGATCAGGAAATTGACGGCGCACGTGAAGGCCGCGGGTTGAGCGTCCAAGCTGAGTCCAAAGTTGTTGGACAAGGTCTTGGCGAGCGTGCCCCGCTGGGCCGACGAGAACGTGCTGATCGGGTTTGACACGGCCGATGACGCCGGCGTGTACAGGCTGACGGCGGAGCTTGCCCTGGTGCAGACCGTGGATTTCTTCACCCCGATCGTGGACGATCCGTACACGTTCGGCGCGATCGCCGCGGCCAACTCGCTGAGCGACGTCTACGCCATGGGCGGGCGGCCGTTCTCGGCGCTCTCTATCGTGGCCTACCCGGCCAAAGGCGGCGCGGCCGGCCTGGAACAGATTCTCCAGGGCGGCGCCGGGAAGATGCGCGAAGCCGGCTGCTCTATCCTGGGCGGCCACAGCGTGGCCGATGACGAGATCAAGTTCGGCTACGCCGTGACCGGCTCCATACATCCCGCGCGCATCAAATCCAACGCCTCCGCCCGCCCCGGCGACGCCCTGCTCTTCACCAAGCCGCTGGGCACGGGCGTGATTTCGACCGCCCTCAAACGCGGGATTGCCGCGCCGGAGCACGTAGAGGCGTCGATTGCTTCCATGCTGGAACTGAACCGCCGGGCCTGCGAGGAGATGCTGCGCTTCGACGCGCACGGCTGCACCGACGTCAGCGGCTTCGGCCTGATCGGCCACGCGCGCGAGATGGCGCTGGCCAGCGGCGTGACCCTGGAGATCGAAGCGGACAGACTGCGCTTCCTCCCCGGGGCCGTGGAATACGCGCGCGCCGGCGCGATCCCCGGGGGACTGAAGAACAACCGCGAGTTCGCTTCCTGCGTGGTGGAGGCGCGCCGCGACATTCCGGCGGAAATCGACGATCTGCTGTACGACCCCCAGACCTCCGGCGGCCTCTTGATCTCCATGCCGGAGGAGGACGCCGCCGCTTTCGAGCGGGCGCTGGAGAGCGCATACCGCGTGGGACGCGTGCTGGAGCGGGGCGAGAAGGCGATTCGGTTGGCATGAATATGACTCGCAACCCTCTTATTGTGGCGCTCGACGTCGAGACCGCCGAAGAAGCAGGCAGCCTGGTCTCCCGTCTGGGCGACCGCGTCTCTTTCTACAAAGTCGGGATGGAGCTGTACGCCGCCGCCGGGATGGATTTCGTGCGGGAACTGCGATCACAGGGTAAAGATGTTTTCCTCGACATGAAGCTATACGACATTCCCGAAACCGTGAAGCGCGCCGCAGCCCAGGTGGCGCGGGCCGGCGCGCGCTTCCTGACGGTGCACGGCAGCGGGGCCGTGATGCGCGCCGCCGTGGAGGGGAAGGGCGGCTCCGATCTGAAGTTGCTGGCAGTGACGGTTCTGACCAGCTTCGACCGCCAGGACCTCGCGGATTTGGGCTACCCGTGCGCCGTTTCCGAGCTGGTGGCGCTGCGCGCAGGCAAGGCCATGGAAGCCGGGATGGACGGGATTGTGGCCTCGCCGCTGGAAGCCGCCGCCGTCCGGCGCATCACCGGACCGGAGGCCATCCTGGTGACGCCCGGGGTGCGTTCGGCCGGCAGCGGAGCGGGCGATCAGAAGCGCGTGGCGACGCCCGCCGAGGCCCTGCGAAACGGGGCGGACTACCTGGTAATGGGCCGCGATCGGCGCGGCGGCCGTCCACATCGGAACCTCCGGGTGGCACTACCGGCACTGGTGCGGACCGTTTTATCCGGAGAAACTCCCCGCCGCGAAAATGTTGGACTACTACGCCGAGCGCTTCGACACGGTGGAGGTCAACAGCAGTTTTTACCGGCTCCCGCTCGAAAGCGGGCTTGCCAACTGGCGCGACTCCACGCCGAAAGACTTCTGTTTCGCGGTGAAAGGCAGCCGCTTCCTGACCCATATGAAGAAACTGAAGGACCCCGAGCCCGGGGTGCAGAAGTTCTTCGCCCGCGTGGATCTGCTGGAGCGGAAACTCGGCCCGGTGGTTTTTCAGCTTCCGCCCTGGTGGGAGGCGAATCCGGAGCGGCTGGAAGGATTTCTCCGCGCGCTGCCGCGCCGGCGCCGGTATGCTTTTGAACTGCGCAACGAGACGTGGCGCACGGACGAGATCTACCGCATTCTGCGCCGCCACAACGCGGCGTTCTGCATTTTCGAAATCGCCGGTACGTTCTCCGGGTTGGAGGTCACGGCGGATTTCACCTATGTGCGGCTGCACGGGCCCGGAGGCGCGTACCAGGGGAGCTATTCGGCCGAGACGCTGGAAGCCTGGGCCGAGCGCATCCGCGGTTGGCAACGCGGTCTGCGGGCCATCCATATCTATTTCGACAACGACCAGGCGGCGTATGCCGTGGAAAACGCGCTGGAGCTGAAGAGGATGCTGCAATAAAACTCGAAAAAAGCCTGGCCCCGGATGAACACGGATAATACGAAGCAAAGGTGTGATCCGCGTTCCTCTGCGGCTAGATTGGGGTTTTCAGCTTGAGGCCGCTTCCCGCTCCATCCGGCGCAGGATTCCATCGGGTTCGGCAATCCCTTCCGCCACGATGAAATCGGCGCGCTCCTGCGTGTCCGCCGTGGCGTAGATGCGCAGTTCGTCGGCATTTCCCGGAAGGTGATGCGAAGACCATCGGTCAAATCGACGCCGGCGGCTGCGCCGAAGCCCAACTCGGGCGTGAAGATGCCTTCGATCCGGCTCCCTGCGTCGTTCCCGGAGAAGCGCGCGATGATTGCGAGCGCCGCCTCCCTGGGGAACCGCCTCAACAACCCGGCCCGCCCGAACCTCCTGGGCAGGCGGCCGAAAAGTTCGGTCAGGCTGAGCCCCTTCTCCCGGGCTGCGAACAGGGTGCAGAGGATCGGCAGCATGGCGTCTCGCGTGGGGAGCGCAGAAAGGGTGGCGCTGTTTCTGGCGATATCCGACCCCGTCAGAAAGCCGCCGTTCGCCTCCCAGCCGCAGACGGCCCGCTTGCCGCGCCGGCGCGCCCGCTCCATTCCGGCGATCACGTGCGGGGAGCCGATGCGGGTCTTGGGTTCGCTGATGGGCGCCAGATCGCTTCGGTCGATGGCATCGTTACAGCTGATGGGGACCACGACGGCGTCGGCGCGCAGGTACCCGGCCACGATCATCCCCACGAGGTCGCCGCCGAAGAAACGCGCTTTGCCCGCGGGATCGACGCCGCAGATCAGGGGACGGTCGCTGTCGCCATCGGTGGACACCACGGCGTCGGCGCCTCCGGCCGCGTCCGCCAGTCCCTGGATGGTGGCCATCGTCGCCGGATCTATGTTCTCCGTGTCAATGGGAACGAACGACTCCGCGCGGCCGGCGGGAATGGCCTCCGCGCCGAAGAGGCGCAGGACCTCTACCAGGAGGTCCCGGCCGACCGCGGAGTGCTGGTAGAAGAAGATCGCGCGCTCGCAAGCGAGCGCCCCTCATCGCGTTCCGGCGGCAGTCCCCGGGACCCTTCCTTGAAGAAGCCCCACTCGTCGAACAGCGATTCCTGGTACTGCTGTCCATACAGTTCGGACCGGATGCGCCCGACCGCCTCGCCGATCGGCCGTTCGTGTTGCTTGAGCAGTTCACCACGGCCGGTGTAGGTCTTGTAGCCGTTGCGGTCGAACGGCACATGGCTGCCGGTGACCATGATGCATCCCCCGCCCCGCCCCAGCGCATAGTGCGCGAGCGCCGGGGTTGGAATGGGCCCCAGGTTCACGGGCCGCAGGCCGGAGTGGCGGATGGCGGCCTCGATCGCCTGGGCGATTTCCCCGCGGCCCTGCTGCTCCGGGACGTAACGCGTGGAACTCGGGCGCAGGTCGTAACCGAAGTAGAACTCGCCGCCCCCGGCGATTCCACCCTCAGCCGGCGGAAGGGCTTGCAGATAGCGCAACTCGCCCAGGGCGTTGATATAGATCTCCAATTGCGTGAGGTGCGCTACCTGGCCGCGCCGGCCGCTGGTGCCGAATTGCAGTTCCTGAGGTTCATAGCAGAGACGGGAGCGAAGAGTGATCATGAATGGTCCGGCGCGCGGCGTGGATGCGCATGGCGCTCTCCCCGCAGTATCGCACGCGCCCCCGCCGCGCCGTGGCGGTTCCACCGCGCCCGGGTGGAGCGCCCCGCGGGGCTGCTTATACTGGGAATGTGAAGGAAGTTCATCCGTTATTGTCCGATTTTCCCGTGGTGACCACGATTCCCCTCTTATGGGGCGACGAAGACGCGTTCGGCCATGTGAACAACCTCGTCTACCTGCGCTGGTGCGAGACCTCGCGGGTGGAGTACCTGCAGCGGGCGGGGCTGTGGACCGATCTGCCGCCCGCCGGCGCCGGCCCGATCCTGGCCAGTGTCAAGTGCGACTACAAAGCGCAGTTGAAGTATCCCGATACTGTTCAGGTGGGGACGCGCGTCAGCAAAATCGGGAACACGAGCTTCCGGATGGAGCACTGCATTGTAAGCCGCAATGCGCACGCTGTGGCGGCGCTGGTGGAATCGACCCTGGTGCTGTTCGACTACGGACTCAGGAAGCCGGTCCCCATTCCGGCGGAGACGCGGCGGATCATCGGCGAACTGGAGGGGCGAGTTTCCGGGAACGCCCGGACCGAGGCCGCGGCGGTATAACGCGCCGGGCAACGCCCGCGAGTTTTTGTGCAAACAGCCTGTATTCGGACCCCCGGGTTTGCGTACAATGAAAGCTGATCAGGGGCGGGATCGGTTCATGACAGAGGGTGGCAAGGACAAGGCCAAAGCAGTAGCGGCGGCGGGCGTCGGAGCCGGCGTCGGCGGAGCGGGCGGCGCGTCCGTGGGCGTTCTGGAATTGGCCGCGCAAGGCGTGGCGACGGGGCTGGCCGCTGGTTTGGTGATCGGGATTGGCGCCGCCGCCGGGGCCGGGATTGCATACGGGATCTACCGGTTATTCAGTAAACGGAAGAACCCCTCGCCCCCGACGGCGAAGAACGAACCGGGCAGGCAGACCCGCGGCCCGCAAGGCTCCAGAGGTTCGGGCCAGGGCCGATAGGCCGACGGCGAGGCGGAGCCGCCTTCGCCGGCGAGCAGAATGCTCTCCACGGTGAATGGCTGCTTCGGTTGCATGCGGACGCTCAATCCCCATCATTCCGGATCGATCCTACAGGCGCATGTTGCATGAGGGAAGTGAGACAAGACTATCGGTTGACGCTCAGGCGTCGGGAACGGTACAGTAGAGTTGTTCGTCATTCATCCGGCCTGCAAGTCCCCATCGTCTAGCCCGGCCTAGGACATCGCCCTTTCACGGCGGTAACGGGGGTTCGAATCCCCCTGGGGACGCCAGAAACAAAAGACTTACGCGTCGAAGTCCACCACCGTCCACCACGCGCGACGGTCCAGAGGAATCTCCCGAAAACAAAACGCTTTTCGAATGGTCCCTGTTTGGCCCCTTTTGGCGCACAGGCGCGCCGTGTCGCGCCGGAGGTGCCCGGCTGGGCACAGGCAACTTCCTGGGTCCGATTGCCGAAAGCGCGAGAATGAAATGGCATGGCTTCCGTCTTGACACGGGGCGGGAGCAAGGAGCTGCTGGCTCTCTGCCGTGCCGGCCGACTCCATGAAATCGAGGACTGGA
>JAIQFU010000112.1 GCA_020073115.1 Terriglobia bacterium | reverse complement strand
GTTCGTCCCAGCACCTCTGCCGCGGAGTAGCCGGTGGTCGCCCCGAACGCCGGATTGACATACTGGATGACGCCCCGGCTATCGGTAATGATCACGCTGTCGGCCGTCTGCTCGACGGCGCTGCACAACTGGACGCACATGTCACGGATGCCGGCGAATCGCGCCGAGATTCCCTGCCCGGCGTCCTCCACTTCGCACGGCGGCTCCCTGGGGAATGCGGTCATCGCCGCCGACGTCCTGCGCAACAACTGTTGCGGCATGCTGACGTCCGAGAAAACCACAACGGCGCCGGCCAGCGCGCCCTTCCGATCCCGCAATGGCCTGCCCGTCACGTCGATCCAGATACCCGAAGGCTGTCGTTGATTTCTGATGAAAATCAACTCACGCGCCGTATCCTCGCCGCGCAGGGCGCGCGCGAGCGGCAACTCCTCACCGGGCATCGGCGTCGTCATATCGGGCAAGTAGCAGCCGTAAGTGGCCGGCCACTCGGCCTCCCGCGCGCCGGTAACGCCGATTCCTAAAATCCGCTCCGCTTCCGGATTGAAGAAGATGAGCTGACCGTGTGCGTTGCAGACCACCACGCCCACGGCAAGACTCGCGAACGCGGCTCTCAGGATTTCAAGGCCGTCGGGATACGAGGGTGTTGGTTGCGCGCTGGCCATTGACCCCTCCGCTTTATGTGCATTTTAAAACAGAGGAGCCCGGGTTCGCCCTCGGGTAGTCCCCGGTCCGCCTGCCGCGGACCGAAATAATTCAGTGGGGTAGATTCCCCGGGGCGATCCGATTCCTTGCGCGGTAATAGAACCACCCGGTACCACCGCGGGGCGCCTTACTTGACCAGCGCGTTGAACACCAGCTTGAACGTGCCGTGGGTCTGGTCGCGGTGCTGCGCGGGGAAGCCGATCAACACCACCTTGCCCTCGCCCATCTTCGCCGCCACTACCGCGGCTTTCTTCGCCAGCGTTTCCTCGCCCAGCAGCCAGCCGCTCTGGAGCAGGCCGCGGTCGGCGTAACGGGCCACGGTCTCATACTGGTCCGCGTCTTCGGTGGCGGTCACTTCGAAGGCCACGCTGCCGCTCAGGTAGACCGCCAAGGCATCCGGGGGCATGCCATACCCCAGGGGATTGGTGTTGTCGACTTTGATCTTCAGAGTGGAACCCGGGCACCAGAATTCTTTCGTGGTTCTTCCGGTGGTCACGTTGCGCACGCTCACGCCCAGCCGGTCTATGGCGAAACCAGCGGCGCTGTTGAACGTGATCAGGACCCCGCCCTTCTGCACGAAATCCTTGAGGGCCGTGACGCCTTCGGCGCCGACGCCGCTGCGGTATTCGGGCGGCGCATTCGGTCCGCGCCCGCCCCGGCCCGCCGGAGCCTCGACCGGCGCAGCGGCGCCGCGGCCGCCCCTGCCGCCGGCGGTTCCGGCCGCGGCTGCGGTTTCGCCCACGATCGTCGCGGCCGAATCGTCCGGCAGGATGATGGCGTCGTAGTTCGCGTTCAACCCGCCCTTCCGGATCTCGGGGTCCATGAGGGTCTTGTAAGGGAAGTTGAACTGCTCCAGCATCAACCGCGTCCAGCCCTCGTCGGCGTTGCCGCCGCGGTAACGCTGGTACACGCCCAGACGCAGGCGCTTCAGATCGTGGGCCGTCTTCGGCCCGGCGGGGAGCGCCTGAAAATCGACGCCCGTCTCCCTGGCCACGCCCGCCAGGATCGCTTCGTCCGCCTTCGCCACGACGAAGTCCCCCGCGCGCACTCCATCGCCCGCTTTGTCCACGCGCCGCAGGGAGACGCCCTTATCGAGCAGCAGGTTCATGGCCCGGAAGCTGTCGTTCAAGCGGCCGTCGAGCGCGTACGCGGATGCCGCGGGAGCCACCTTGCCGGCGGCCTGCACCGGGCCGGTCAGCTTCTCCATCCTGGCCGCGATCCGCTCGTCCACCGGATCCACCCGCACGCCCATGAACTCGAACATAGTGTCGGTGGCCATGTCGTAGGGGCGCGACGGCGAGCCGTCGCGGTTGCGCGTCCATTCGTTATCGGGATAGAACGTGCGGCCCAGGAGGTAGCGAATCAACCCCATTTTGGGCTGGGCCATCGAAACCACGTAGGAGCCGGCGGGATAGATCATCCCGGTTTCGGTGGTGAATCCAGCGGCGGCGCGCTGTATCTCGATGCCCTGAACCAGCAGCTTGTTGACCATCTTCGCCATGGTCAGCGGATCGTGCTGGAGCGCCGGAATCACGTAGGCCAAAGGCTTCCCCGCGGCCCCGCGCTCCGTCTGCCGCCTGGCTTTCAAATAGGCGTTCCAGAGCACGGTTTCCTTGTTTCGCGCGGCCAGGTCCAGGGTGGCCCAGGCGGAGACTTTCTGGCGCTCGACAATGTCGCGCAGCCGCCACCAGCCGCCCGGCCAGGGGTTGGGAAAAATGGTCTCCGCCTCGTACGTGGGCAGGTTGCGCGCGCCGCCGCGGAGCTGGTCGGGATGGACGAACAGCGGGGTAGCCAGCTTCGCGCCGGCCGATTCCGTGAGCATGCCGGCTATGTTGTGGAACGGGGTGATCCAGTGGAACCCGAAGTGTCCCCACCCGGAGTATTCCGCGTTGTTGAGCGCGCCCGAGAGATCCGCCTCTTCCTCCTTGTACGCCATGTGCGCGCCGTACCAGCTCATCTCGCGCCATACCAGCGGGTCGGCCAGGGGCCGGATGGGCTCGGCGTAAGGCGGCAGATAGATGCGCGCGCCGTTGCTGCCCATGTGGTGGTGATCCACGTACGCCTCGGGCTTCCAGTCGGTGAACAGGATTTTCGCCATGTAGCGCGATTCCACCAGGTTGGTCATGAACGCGTCGCGATTGTTGTCGTGGCCGGCATACTTGTGGTACAGCCAGGGCGGGTTCGTGCCTTCGTATTCCGTGCCGAGGTATTTCTGGTACCAGTCGTAGACCATGATTTCGCCGTCGGGGTTGAAGGACGGAACCATGAGGAAGACCACGTTTTCCAGGATGCGCCGCGTCTCCTCGTCCTGGCGCGCAAGCAGGTCGTAGGCGAGTTCCGGGGCCATCTGCGTTCCGCCGATTTCGGTGGCGTGCATGCTCATGGACTGGCAGACGAACGCCTTGCCCTCGGCCACGAGCTTGCGGACCTCCTCTTCCGCCGCGCCGCGCGGGTCGCTGAGCCTCAGGTTGACCTCCCGCAGGCGCTCCAGCCTGGAAAGGTTGGGAGCCGAGGAGACGATCACCAGCAGGAATGGGTTGCCCATCGAGGTGGGGCCCATATCGACGACCTTCATCCTGCCGCCGCTCTCTTTTTCGAGGAGCCGATAATATTCGATCATCTTGTCCCAGCGGGCCATTTTCCGGTCGCCGCCCATCTGGAATCCGAAGAACTTCTCGGGGGGCGTAACCTGGCCCTGGAGAAGTCCCGAAACGGCCAGCGCCGTCAAAAGGACGAAGCCGCGAATATGGGTCATCGGGCAAAAGGATACTGCACTCCGGTACAGAAGCGCAAACGACGCCGCCGAGGTATCAGCGTGGCGCCCGCGGACGCGACACGCGGGCATTGTCGTTGGCGGCGATTCGCGCGCCTCCGGCGCCGGCGAAATCCGCCGTCCTGGCCGTGACGTTCCACCCGTCCACCACGACCAGGGGCCGGGCGCCGCCGAGGTCCTCCGATGCGGCTTCGATGGTGATGGTCCGGCGTTCTCCGGGAAGCAGCGAAACATAGTTCTCGGAATAGTAAACCGGCAGCACGCGCCGGTTCGTGCGCTGGTTGCGAAGCTGCACATGGGCCATGACCGCGATGTTCCGCGTGGGATTGGACAGCGTCACATCCAGCAGGCAGTCGCCGCCCGCATCGCGGCGGACAATGCGTCCCTCCAGTTCTACATCGGGGATCGTGTCCAGGGCCGTGAGGTCGTCCCGGGCCGTTTCCCGCCAATAGAAATTATCGGAAGCCACCTTGCCGTTGGGATCGAGCAGTTCCAGCTTCACGAAGTGCACGGCCGACAAGCCGGCCGGCGCCGGCAGCTTTCTCAGCTCTACCGCATGGGATGCCGGCGCCGACGGGACCGGCGCGGTTTCATCGGATTTGACGCTTCCATCGAGATTCAGGATCCGGAGACGGTACTTCCTGTTCTTCAGCGGAGCGGGCGTGTGGTTGACCAGCACGATCCGGAAATCATCCTGGGTCATCATGATGTGGACCTGCTCGTTCGCCTTTTGCACGCCGAAAAACGAGCCGAACGGTTCCAGAGAATAATCGTAGATTTGCCAGACCAGGCACGGCTGGGCGGGATTGCTCATCCAGGTGATGATCGCCGTCGTAGGATCGAACAGGCGCGACATCCGCGCTTCGTACATCGCGCGAAATGCCTCATAATCGGCGAGCTGCGACTTGCGAACGAAATCGGCGAGCGTCAGGTAGGGGCCGTAGCGCCTGGCGAGCGCCGCCTGGAACGGCTTGTCAACCGGATTGCCGTTGCCGCTCACCAGGCAGTGCTCGGCCCAGTCGTCGTCGGGAAAGTTGACGTCGAAAAGATCCTTCCCGGGCATCCACGACTGAATCGCCTCCAGCGTGGGAATCGAGGCGCTTCCGACTTCGGTGTTGAACGCCGGATAGGATCCATAAAAGAGCCGCGGCTCGCGCCAGTTGTACCCGCCGCCGCCCGAGACCACGCCGTTGCCCGCCGTCGAGCTGGACTGATAGTAACGGCCGGGGTCCAGTTCTTTGAGGATCTCGGCATTCCCTTTATCGATTTCGAGCGGCGGCGCCCCTTCGTTGCGCCCGCACCAGATCACGATCGAGGGATGGTTCCGGAAGCGCAGCACCTTGTCGCGAACATTCGACAGATACAACTGCGCATCCAGCGGGTCCAAGCCGTTGGCCGGGTTGGCCTGGAAGAACTCATCCCACACCATGATCCCGTACCGGTCGCACAAGTCGTAAAGGTCCTCCGTCGTGCTCTGGCCGACCCAGTTTCGCAGGATGGTGTAGTTGGCGAGCTTGTGCAGCTTGATCCGGGCCTCGAGCCGCCGGCGCGGAATGCGTTTCAGCATCTCGTCCATACCCCAGTTGCCGCCCTTGGCGAAAACGCGCACCCCATTCACCGACAGCGTGAGATTTCTGGAGCCGTCCACGAAATAGGCGACCTTGCGAATCCCCACGTTCAGGTCCGTAGCATCGGATGCAACGCCATCCATGTCGAAGCTCAGGTGAAGCGGATACAGATGCGGCTCGCCAAAACCGTTGGGCCACCAGAGCTTTGGATTGCGCAGGCGCAGTTGCGGCGTGTTCCCCGGATTGAGCTTGACAAGCTGGGAAGAGCCGGGCGCGAGCGTGATGCCGGAAGAGCGGAAAGCGACGTCGCCCAGTCTGCCCGATACCCTGCCGGTCCGTGAACTGTTTGAGGTATTGATGACGGTCACTTCCATCGAAATATCGGCCGAGTCGGTGCGCGGAAGCGGCAGGTCGGTTGTGACGTAAGGGTTCCGAAGGATCACCGGACCGGTGGCGGAAAGCGTCACCTGCTGCCAGATGCCGATCTGGCGGTCGCGAATGCCGGGAACCCAGTCCCACCCGATGGAGGCGACGAAAGTAGGTCCGTCCTGACCCAGCGGCCCGTCCACTCCGCCCCCGTTCGGGCCGCGCTGATTGGCGATCGTCTTTTCCCACGGGTCGCCAGGGTGCGGCGGCGGCGCGATGAGCACGGCCAGGGCCGCCTTCCTCCCGGGCTTCACCAGCGCAGTGACGTCGAAAACGCCGCGGATGAACGCCCCCTTGACTGTCCCCACCTTCTTCCCGTTCACCCAGACGTCGGCGAGGTAATTGATCCCTTCGAAGTTGAGCCAGACTTGCCGCCCCGCGTAACCGGCCGGCACGGTGAACTCGGTCCGATACCAGTACGAGGTCCGGCAGAGGCTTTCGGGGATGATGTTGGGCCGGTTGTTCTCCCCGTACGACGGTTCGGGGTAAACGTTGTTGTTCACGAGCGTGGTGAGGACCGTTCCGGGAACGGTTGCGCGATACCAGTCGGGCGACGGCGGGCCGGGCGCCTGGACCCACCTGGACGAGTGGCTCGGCCGGTTCTTCTCCGGGTCCACCGGCCACGCCACGACTCCCAGCAGCCGCGGCGCGCTGTAAAACCGCACCGGGTCCGGAAGCTTGGCCGCGGGCGGGGGGTTGGCGCCGGCCGTCGAGGGCGGGACGTAAGGATTGATCCGATAGACCCGCGGGGCGAAGCCGATTTTCGAAACCACCTCGCCCGGTTGCGTCACCCGCGCCGCATCCTGCATCAGCCAGCCCGTGGAAATCACCATGGCGCTTCGTTCCGCTGCCATCGCGGTCCCCGCGATCCCCACAACTCCAGCCAGGAATATGATTCGCATCGACGGCGGCTCCCGCGCCGCCTCCGATTGTACAACCCGCCGCTTTCCTGGAAGCGGCGATACCATATTCGTTCCGATGCGCCAGTTTCTTGCTTTAGCCCTCCTCCTGATTCCATGCGGCATGGCCCAGCCGGCAGGCGACATGGAGGCCGTGGTCACGACCGATCTCGGCACGTTTCGCTTCGAGTTCGCCCCCGACAAAGCTCCCCGGCACGTCGCGCACTTCATCGAACTCGCCCGCCAGGGCTACTACAATGGCAGCGCGTTCCACCGCGTTGTGCCTTATGGAATCATCCAGGGCGGCGACCCCCTTTTGAAAGATGCGAAGACGCCCCGCAAGCTGTGGGGGACCGGCGGTCTCAACCAGCTGCCGGGCGAGTTCAGCGGCCTCAAGCACGAACGCGGGGTGGTCTCCACCGTCAGCGTTCCCGGCAAGCCGGACAGCGACGGCGCCCAGTTCTTCGTGTGCATCTCCCCGCAGCCGCCGCTCGACGGCAAGTTCTCCTCCTTCGGCCGCGTCACCGAGGGGATGGACGTCGTGGAGAAGATTTCCCAATCGCCGAACGCAGCCGACGGGCTGGCCGAAAAGCCCGTGCGGATTCTGAAGGTGACGATCGAGAAGAAGAAGGAGCAGCCCTACCTGAACGCCCCCGTCGAGGAACTGCGCAAGAACGTGGTCCTGAAGACGACCCTGGGCGCCATCAAGATCAGGATGGAGCCCGACTGGGCGCCGAACCACGTCCGCAACTTCCTGATGCTGGTGACCACGGGCTGGTACGACGGCACGGCGTTCCACCGCATCGTGAAGGATTTCGTAGTGCAGGGCGGCATGGGCAACACGCGGCCGAACGGCGCCGCGCACCCCGCCGACCGCTGGGTTCACCCGCTCCAGGGCGAGTTCCGCAAGGACGTGCAGCACGTGCGCGGGATCGTGAGCATGGCGCGCGCCGCGGACCCCGATTCCGCCACCACGAGTTTCTTCCTGGTGCTTGGCGCCGCGCCGCATCTGGACGGCCAGTACACCGCATTCGGCCGGATCGTGGAGGGCCTGGATGTGCTGGCCGCGTTCGAGAAGGAGGAGGTGGACGGCGAAACCCCGAAGCGCCGGCTGGAGATCATCGAGGCCAAGGTGGAGTAGCCAGGGTGGAGTAGCCAAGGTGGAGTAGCAAAAGTGGAGTAGTAAAAGTGGAGTAGCAATAGTGGAGTAGCGGGCGAAGGCGTGCGCCGCTGTACGGTCGAGGCCCCCTCCCGACTTCCGTTTCTGGCCGCGTCAGTCATCGGGCTACGAGCCCAGTCCACCTGCCTGCGGCGTGGCCCCGTAAACCGATTGACTTTCTCGCCTGGAGTCCTAATATAGAGTCGCAGGCAGTCCTGGAGCGATTGAGCGGGCCCCCTGCGAACGCTTTCGCTAAAGTGAATCGATCCGAATCCGTCAAGGGGAGGACCGATGATCAAGGTGGAGCCGCGCGCGCCGGAATCTCTCGTCGGTATCGACCTGGGAGCGGCCGCGGTGAAGATCGCGCTTTGCAACCTGGAGGGTGCGCTCGTTTGGTGGGCCCGGACCGCCAGTCGCGGACGCCCGCTGGTCGCGTTTCTCGAAGCCATTGACGCGCTGCCGAACGAATGGCGCAGCCAACACATCCGCGTGTCCGTCACCGGCAGCGGTCAATACCTGCTCGACGTTGTCGCGCATTGCGTGCGGGTCAGCGAAGTGTTGGCGGTCGCCTCGGCTGTTCGAAGGCGCTTCCCTGGCGCGCGCACGGTGATCGACCTGGGAGGCTTATCGTCCAAGTGGATCCTGCTGGGAGCCGGCGGGCAGGACACCGTCGCGGATTTCTCCAGCAACGGGCTTTGCGCGGCCGGCGCCGGCGCGTTCCTTGAGCAGCAGGCTGGCCGCCTGGGATTGAGCGTCGACCACCTCGGAGAACTGGCCGGAGCAGCCGCCAGGGGCGCCGCCATCGCCGGCCGCTGCAGCGTGTTCGCCAAATCGGACATGATCCACTTGCAGCAACAGGGGACGCCGCTCGAGGAGATCGCTCTCGGGCTCTGCCAGGCGCTGGCGCGCACCTTCCTCGCCACCGTCACGCAGGGGCGTGCCGTCGATCCCCCGGTGGCGCTAGTGGGCGGGGGAGCAACCAATCCCGGGCTGGTACGCGCCTTCCGCGAACAGCTCGGCCGGAGCGATGGCCTGTTGCTGGCGCCCGACAGCGCCGTCCTGTTCGCCGCCTTGGGCGCGGCGCACATGGCGCAGGAAGCCCCGGTCACGAGCTTCCCAGCGTTGATAGACGCGGTCCGCGAGCGCGCTGAGGCAGTCGCCACCACCCATGCGACGGTCTCCTTGCCGCCCTTGAGAACGCGCACGGAGGACCGCCGCACGGAAACGGTCGAAAGGCCGCCCTTGGCCGCCGGCCGGGTGGATGCCTATCTCGGCCTCGATGTCGGCTCAGTGAGTACCAACCTGGCGCTGCTGACGACGGACTTCCGGGTCATCGATGGAGTTTACGTGCCTACCCGCGGACGGCCGGTGGAGGCCCTCGACCTGGGGCTCTGCCGGATTCGCGAGCGGTTGGGAGATCGGGTCCGGATCCTCGGAGTGGGCGCCACGGGCAGCGGCCGGCATCTGGCAGCCAAAGCCGCCGGCGCCGATGTCACCCACAACGAAATCACCGCCCAAATGATCTCATCCCTGCTCTTCTTCCCCGAGGTCGAGACCATTTTCGAGATCGGCGGGCAAGACTCCAAGTACATCTCGGTGCGCCACGGGCGCCTGGCTGATTTCGAGATGAACAAGATCTGCGCCGGCGGTACGGGCTCGTTTCTGGAAGAGCAGGCGGAACGGTTGGGAATTCGCATTGTGGATGAGTTCTCCGAGCTGGCGCTACGCGGAGCCAGTCCCTGCGATCTGGGCGCACGCTGCACCGTCTTCATGGACACCGAGCTGGTCCGATCCCAGGAGCGGGGAGCGCCGCTGGCGGATATCTGCGCCGGGCTGGCCTATTCGGTGGCCCGCAACTATCTCGAAAAAGTGGTGGCCGGCCGGCCAATTGGACGGAGCGTTCTGTTTCAGGGAGGCACGGCATCCAACCAGGCCGTGGCGGCGGCCTTCCGGCAATTGCTGGGCCGGCCGGTTCATGTGCACCCTTACAACCGCATCTCCGGCGCGATCGGCGCGGCCTTGCTGGCCGAGCGAGCCAAGCCGCGGCGCACCCGGTTTCTCGGTTTCAACTCCTGCGCCGTTTCCAACCTGCGGAGCTTCGAGTGCCCCCGCTGCGAGAACCGATGCCAGGTGAACCTGGTTCAACTCGGTGTCCGGCGCGTGCATTTCGGCGACGTGTGCGAACGTTATTCCGAGCGGGACGCCGAGCCGCGGGAATTCCACCGTCCGTTCCAGGAGCTTTTCGCCGAACGCGAGCGCCTGCTCCTGAAGGAGGCGGGACCAGAAGGAGCGCCGCCGGCGGACGGAGGGCGGCTGCCGAAACTCGGTCTCCTGCGCGCTTCTCTCAACCTGGAGTTTCTGCCGTTCTGGTCGACATTCCTGCGCGACCTGGGGTATGAGCCGGCAATCTCCGCGGCCACCACCGCCGCGCTTCTTTACCAGAACATGCCCAACCTTCCGGCGGAAATCTGTCTCCCCATGAAAGCCGCGGCCGCGCAGGCCAAGGCTCTGCTGGCCACGGGCGTGGATAAGCTCTTCGCGCCGGCCCTGTTGGAGTGCCCCGAGCCGGGAGAAGACGAGTCCCACACCTGCTTCTACACCCAGCAACTGCCGGACTTGCTTCGCATGGCTTTTCCCGGCCGAATCATCCCCGCCCTGTTCGCGCTGCGGGAGGGCATGTTGGGCCTGGTGAGTCCGATCCTCGCCCTGGCGCGGGCGCTTGACCGGCCCCTGGAGGCCGTAGGCCGCGCACTGTTCCGCGCCCGGGTGGCGCAAACGCGCTTCGCGGAAGCACGCAAGCGGATGGGCAAGGAAGCGCTGGCCACGAGTTTCGACCGGGCCATCGTTGTCCTGGGCCGTCCCTACAATGTGCACGACCCGTTCCTGAATCTCGGACTGGCACGCCACCTGGAGCGATTGGGCCTTCCGGCGATTCCGTGGGACTTGCTTCCGCTCGACGAAGTGCGGCTCGATCCCCGCTGGCAGACTGTGCCGTGGCATTACAACCGCGAACACCTGCGCGCCCTCGAGCTGATCCGCCGGGACACGCGTCTCTTCCCTATCCTGGTTTCCAGTTATGGATGCGGGCCGGATGGATTCACCGTGAAGCACCTGGAGGAATTACTCGCTGGCTCCCCGAGGCTCCTGCTGGAGTTCGACGAACACCGTGGGGAAGCCGGCCTGGTGACACGGCTGGAAGCCTTCGCCGACGAGATTGAGGAACATGTGCGCGCCCATACCGCAGCGAGGGCGCCCGTCCTGACCCCCGGTCCGCGCTGGTTGCCAGAGGGCCGCCGCTTTTATATCCCGCACTTCTCCGAGCACGCCGGCGTCTACGCCGCCTTACTCCGCTCCGCCGGATTTCAGGCGGATGTCCTCCCGCCACCCGACGAGGAGACCGTCAGGCTTGGAGAGCAATATGCCTCCGGGCGCGAATGCCATCCCTACGCGATCCTCGCGGGGGAGTTGATCCGGCTGGTGCGCCGCTCTTTGCCCGAAACGGGAGATGTCTTCCTGGTTCCCAGTTGCGCCTCGCCGTGCCTGCTCCGGCAATACGGCGATGCGTTACGCATTCTCTTACTGCGGGAAGGGCTGTCCAGGATGGAAGTCTGGGATGCGGCGTCGCCGCAACTGGGAGGCCTGGTGGGTACGACGGGACTCCTGCGGCTCCACGCGGGCCTGTTGGCGACCGACATCCTGTTTACGCTGGCCACCCGCCTGGCTCCCTATCAGCGCCGCAGAGAGGGGTTTGAGAACCTGCGGACGGCCGCCATGGAGAGCGTGGCCGCCGTG
>JAIQFU010000111.1 GCA_020073115.1 Terriglobia bacterium | reverse complement strand
CGTAAATCAGCTTGTGCAGTTCGTGCTCGAAGACCAGGAACGAAGGGATCTGGCGCAGCTTGCGGTTCTTGAGGATGATGGGCAGGTACTCGACCAGCAGCACGGTGAGATAACAACTGATGCAGAACGTCACTTCCGTGAGCATGGAGTGGACGTTCGGGTACCAGAAGGTGAACCAGGCGCGTAGCGGCTGGCCCACGTCCACGGCCAGCACGCACATCGCGCCGCTGTAGCACACCAGCCCGATCACCACGGCGCTGTTGATGACCGCGCGCAGCTCTTTCAGTTTCAGGATATAGAGCAGGAAGCCGGTGAAGAACGCGCCCGCTCCGAGGGCGATCACCGTCAGGTCGAGGAAGATCCACAACCCGAAGGCGAACCGGTTATCCATGTTGGTCTGGTTGAGACCTTTGAAGAGGCAGAGGCCGGCCGAATAGAGGCCGAAAATCAGCAACGCGGTCCACGGGGAAAGCCATAGCAGGAACTTCCCCGTGGAGCAACGTTTCACGCCCCGCGTGATGAACTCTCTATCCACGGGCGTTCTCCTTTCCCATGGGCGGTTGGGGGGCGTCGGCGATGCCGCGCACCCAATCCCGCCGGGAGTGGTAGTAAATCTTGGGTTCGGTGCCGAGTTTCTCCAGCAACCGGAAGCTGCCGGCCGCTTTCGATGCCGCGGCCACGGCGCTCGCGGGGTCGTTCAGGTCGCCGAACTGGATCGTGCCGGCGGGGCACGCCTCCACGCACGCCGGGACGTAATCGCCCGGCTGGATCTCTTTCTTGCCTTCCGCGGCGGCGCGCTGCCTGGCCGCATGCCAACGGCCGTGGCAGAAGTTGCACTTCTCCACTACGCCCCGCATGCGGGGGGCGACGTCGGGGTTGAGCGCCTTCTCCATCCCCGCGGGCCATTCCGGATCCCACCAGTTGAAGTAGCGGGCGTGATAAGGGCAGGCCGCCATGCAGTAGCGGCAGCCGAGGCAGCGCTCGGGCATCTGGCCCACGATTCCGGTAGCCGGATCGACCTCCACCGCCTGCTGCGGGCACACGTGGACGCAGGGCGGATCCTCTCCGCACTGCTGGCAAAGCACGGGCACGAACGCGGCGTGCGGGCCGCTGTTGACCTTGAACACCCGTATCCAGGTGATGCCCTTGCGTTCCGTCGCTCCCTCGTGAGCCGGAGGGATATTGTTCTCCACGGCGCAGGCCACCATGCAGGCCCCGCATCCCGTGCAGCGGTCCACGTCGATCGCCATGGCGTACCGCGCCGTTTTGTTCTTCCTGTTCTCCGCGATCATGCTCGCACCACCCTGGCGCGCAAAGACGCGCCGCAAATATCGAGGACCTCGGGACCGGCCGCCACCTGGACGAAGCCCGGCGGGACCGAGGGATCCAGCGCGACTTCCACCGCGCATTGGCCGAGCGGCGTTTCCAGGAAAGCGCGGGAACCGTCCTCGACGCCGCAGGACCGCGCCGAATCGGGGTGCAGAACGGCGCCGTTGCGGGCCAGCCGGAGGTTGGATTCCTGGTAGAGCTTGGAAAGGATCGGGGAAACCAGGAGCCCGGGTTGGCTTCCCGTGAAGACCACCGTGAACCCGGAGTCCTGATGACCGCTCCCTAGCGGTCGTGGCTCCCTGGGAAGTGCAGGGCCGCGGCCGGAGCGAGCGGGCATCGTCGCCGAGTTGCCAATCCAGCAGGCGCCCTCATTCAGCGCCTTCCAGAAATCGTCAGGCTGCAGTTCTTTCACCGGCGTGGACTTCGCGTCCGCGTACGTAAACACCGCCCCTCGCCCGGATTTGTGGATCGCATCGGCCCGCTCGCGAAGCGCGTTCGCGGCATCCAGGCCGCCGAGCCCGGCGATAAAGTCCGCGGGACTCACCACGCCGCCCGGCGGTGGCAGGAGCGGCGCCGAGACCCGGAATGCCGTACCGGGGCAATCGACGGCGGGAGGGATGTCATCCGTGAGTTCGGGGTAAACTGGCGTGGGGATCGTGAAGCGCGCATGCCGCCCGTAGCCCGCGCGCGACGGCCCGAATGCCACCACCATCGGGTTGTCGCGAACCAGCTTGGTTTCGATCTCGCTCCAGGGGATGTATGCGCCGGGAACGGATTCGTCGATCAGCAACGCGCGAATGGAGGCATTCGGAACGTCCGAAAGTTCCGTCACCGGCGCCGCCGTCTTCCAGCTGTCCGGAACAGGCGCTTCCTGGCGCGGCGCGATGGTCTCGCCCGGTTGGTTGAGCGCCAGCAACTCCGGCCAATCCGCAAGCACCAGGACCGGGCCGTTGGCGGCGCGCTCCTTGACAATGGCCGTGGCCGCCGCGACGTCCGGCTCCACCTGAAGCCACTCATCCGCCAGAATCGCCGTCCGCGACTGGACCGGCTCCACCTGGACCAGGCGGAAGTTGGCGCGGGCCTGGAGCACGTTGCCGGGCGTTCCCCAGCCGTCGAGGACCGGGACCCCGAAGCTGATCACGGTTCGCGCCTTGGCCAGATCGACGGCCCATCCGCCCAGCGGCTGCGGAGCGGCCACATAGAGGCCGTTCTTGACGCCCGCCAGGGCCCGCCGGTAGGTCCACGAAGCCGTGCGCCCGGGACGCAGGTCGAGCACGGCGATGCGCTCGTTGCCCGCGCACTTCGCCACGGCCTCCCGTACGGCGGCGGCCGCGCCCTGCGCATCTCCTGCTTTCACCCGCTCCGGATGGTACGGCAGGTGGTGGCCCGCCAGGCCGAACGGGCAGAGCGCGCCGCGGCTCAAAGGGTGCGACGCGACGCCCGCGAGCGAAACCGGCTGCTCGCCCACGCACCGCGCGCGCACGCCGCAGCCCGCCGGGCATAGCGCGCAGTTGGTGAATTTGGTCTTGATCTCGCCGCGCGCCGGACGGGGAATGCCGGGCCAGTTTTCCGACCAAAGCGCCGTATCCGTGATCAGCCGCCACGGAGCCGGCGTGAAAAGCGCGCCCACCGCCGAGCCGCCTATGAATTTGAACAGATCTCTCCTCGTTGTGTGCATAGGCGCTCCTTATTTATGACAATCCAGGCAACTGTGTTCGAGCCCGCGCTCGCGATGGCAGGCGACGCAGTCGCCCATGGTCATGCCGCCCTCGGTCCGCAGCGGGACCCGCGAAGACGGCCGTCCCCAGATGTCGCGCGAGTAGCCGCTGATCCGGTCTTCCTGGTAGAGCCGCGGCTTGTCGTTGGATTTCTGGTCGCCGTGGCACTGCTCGCACTTGAGCTGCGCCGCCTTCACGTGCGTGATGTGCGAGAAGTAGACATTCTCCGGCTGGCGCGCGTAGGAAGCCCATTGGGGCTCGCGGTTAGGGGTGACGTATTGTTCGATGAACTTCTTCTCCACCACAGTGGCGCCCATGGGCGCGGCATGGCAGCCGGCGCATTTGTCCAGGGTGGGGATGCCGCTGAAGGTCCCGTCGGCGCGGAACGCGTGGCAATCCTCACAGGACGAGCCGGCCTTCTCGGCATGGACCTTGTGGCTGAAGTCCACCGGCTGCGGCCGGCTCTTATAAATCGCCAGGGGGAAGCCGACCCAGCCCACTCCCAGGGCTGCCAGCATCCCCGCCAGAAACAGAAGCTTCCCGGGTATCCTCAAAGTTCACTCTTCCCACTCGCATAAGGCGAGAAAAATTCAAGAAATAAGGCGCGCATCTGTTCGCGTTCGAGCTTCCGCATCATGGCCGGGGCAAACGACCCGCCATCGGCGAGGCTGACGGAATCGCCTGTCCCGCCTTGCAGCTGCTGCAGGAACTCGTTGATCCGCACTTGCTCCCGGTCCATCCACTGGCGCGCCTCGGCGGCCGAGAGCAGGTCCACGGTGGTTTCCGGCGATGGCACTCCCTCGAAGAGCCAGCCGCCGGTGTAAGGCTCCGCGGTAAGGCGGGCCGGGTCCGCCCGCAGGTAAAGGTTGCAGCCGGTCAGCAGCAGCGGATTGGGAAACACCAGCTCCATCTCCAGCCCGCCCACGGTCAGTACGGCCGCCGGCCTGTGGCGGCCCTTCGTCCAGACGTAGCCGATGCGCTCCACTTTGCCCAGGGCGCGGCCGAGAAACGCGTCGATCCCGGCGTGGCACACGCCGTCTTCGGTGACGTCCAGCCACATGTGGTTCGTGGAATAGTTCAGCCAGTCGGGCAGCGGGATCTCGTCCGCGTTACCCGCCCGCGCGTTGGGGTGCGCCATGCCCAGGTACAGTTCGCAGTAGCGGTGGCCGTCGTTCCCGCACCGCGAAAGCAGCGACTCGCTGTAGGGAACGAACTTGGCCACCGGTGCGGCGCCGCAATACTGCATCAGCGATTCGCGCAGATACGGACACAGGCCGCCCGTCTGCTCCGCCGCCTGCTCCCGGTACACGGCGCAGGAGGGGTATTTCGGTGACGAGCACTTTTCCTCCGCATGGCCCGAACTCGCCAGCGGAATCATTTTGCGGAACGCCGCCGACTGGCAGTACCTGACCTGAGTTTCCTTGAGAAAAGGACAGGTCATGGAAACTACCGCTCTTCTTCTTTCTTCCCCGTCTCCTCGCCGCCGTCAGCCATGGTCAGCCCGAGTCCGGGGACGTTGAATGCATGTCCGTCGTAGGAAGACACGAGGTCGGCGACCTCCCGGTCCAACTTGGACACCGACGCCGCCTTCCTGCGCCTCGCCGCCAGTTCCTGCAAAACGCCGAAAGCCACGGCGCCGCAGCAGATCAGGACCAGGATTCCCAAAGCGATGTTCGTGAAATTCAACCAATACGCGGATGGATCGCTCATTCGAGAACACTCCCTTCAATGTGAGGGAATGCACATTCAGGGCCGTACTCAGAAAAAAGGAGTTAATCGCGAAAGAAGACGGCGGGTGTCGGAAATTCAGACAGGAAATTCTGGAAAACCCACCGCTGATGACCGCGCCCGGAGAGAGCGGTCATCAGCGGCTGGGGATCATTGGGGAGCCGACCGGCTCCCTGCTAACCCCCTCAACGGAAACGGCTTCCCGGTTTGCTGGAACAGCCGGACAGGGCGAAACCGGAGAGGACGCGCTCCACCTTCTCGGATTCGCAGTGGGGGCAGCGGACGTCGTTATCGTTGTCGCGGAGGCTGCGGAGCTTCTCGAACTTTCTCCCGCAGACCGGACAGCGGTATTCGTAGATGGGCATGGTTCTTCTTTTATTATGGATGCGGAAATCAGGCGGCGGTGACAGCCCTACTTCGACCACACGGCCAGCTCGTTTCCGCTCGGGTCGGTAAAGTGGAAGCGGCGGCCGCCGGGGAAGGCGAAGGCCGGCTTGACGATGGCTCCGCCGGCATCGCGCACCCGCTTTTCCGCGTCGGCCAGGTCCTCCGCGTGGATGACGACCAGCGGACGGCCGCCGGGCGGCCCGCCGGTCTTCCAAAACCCGCCGGACAGCCGGCCGTCTTCGAAGCTCGTGTAGTCGGGGCCGTAGTCGGTAAAGCGCCAGCCGAAGGCGCGCTCGTAGAACTCCCGGGTCCGCGGCACGTCGGCCGCGGGGAATTCGATGTAGTCCATCTGATAATCCTTCGAGCTCATGGAACGATTGTGATCCCCCTCTCCTGACAGCGTTGTGTCAGGATAAGCTGGCAGCATGCGCCGCGCCGACCGGCTTTTTCAGATCGTCCAGTATCTTCGGGGGCGGCGCCTGACCACCGCCGCCCAACTTGCCCGCTGGCTCGCGGTTTCGGAGCGCACGGTCTACCGGGATATCAGCGACCTGTCGCTTTCGGGCGTGCCGGTGGAAGGAGAAGCGGGCGTGGGATACCGGCTGCGGGCCGGCTTCGACCTGCCGCCCCTGATGTTCACCGCGGCCGAAGTGGAGGCGCTGGCCGCCGGGGCGCGGATGGTGGAGGCGTGGGGCGGACCGGCGCTGGCCGGACAGGCGCGGTCCGCCGCGTCGAAGATCGCCCTGGCGCTGCCCAAAGCGCGGCGCGAGGAACTGGACGGCGCGCGGCTGTTCGCCCCCGGCTTTCACGTTCCGCCGGGCGCCACGGCCGGCCTCGAGACCGTGCGGCAGGCCATCCAGCAACGGCGCAAACTGCGATTCGAATACAACGATTCCGCGGAGCAGCCATCCAGCCGGACCGTGCGCCCGCTGGCCCTCTCCTTCTGGGGCGCCGCATGGACCGTGGCCGCCTGGTGCGAGCTGCGCGGCGGCTTCCGCAATTTCCGGCTCGACCGCATCCGCCGGCTGGAGCTGAGCGGAGAGACTTTCCAAGAGGATCCGGGACGGGGGCTGGACGATTTCCTGGGAAGCGTGGATAATCGGACCACATGATCGGCATTCGGGCAACGGCCTGGCTGTTGCTGGCTGGAGCGTGCGCCATGGGGCAGTATCGCCGCGGGGTCAACGTGGCGGGTGCGGAGTTCGGACAGAGCCAGATTCCGGGCGTGTTCGGGCGCGACTACTGGTTCAACTCCGAAAACACCTTTCGCTATTTCGGCGAGAAGGGACTGGGGCTGATTCGGGTTCCTCTCCTGTGGGAACGGCTTCAGCCCGCGCCCGGCGGCCCACTGGACGCGGCCTACCTCAATCACCTGAAAGACAACATCGCCTGGGCCGGCGCGCACGGGGCCGAAGTGATCATCGACATCCACAATTTCGGCCGGTACGGCGGGTACATCCTCGACAACGTCTATGCCGGAACGGTTCGAGTATCTTCCGCGGATTTCGCGGACCTGTGGGTGCGGCTCTCCAACGAGTTCAAGTTCGCCGGGGCGGTCTACGCCTACGACCTGATGAACGAGCCGCACGATATGGGAACGGCGAACTGGGAGGCCATCTCGCAAGTTGCGCTCGACGCCATCCGCGCCAACCAGGACGACAAGCTGGTGCTCGTTCCGGGCGATTCGTGGTCGAGCGCCAACCGGTGGGTGACCAACCATCCGCGGCCCTGGATTCAGGACCCGGCCAACAACTTCGCGTACGAGGCGCACCAGTATTTCGACCACGACGAGAGCGGGACCTACGGGTGGAGCTACGACGCGGAGCTGGCACGGAATTCGGATCTGGCGAACGTGGGCCGCACGCGCGTGCGCCATTTCCTGGACTGGCGGCTGAGCAACAACGTGCGCGGCATCGTGGATGAATACGGCATCCCGGACAGCGATGCCCGGTGGTTCACGGTTCTCGAAAATTTCTTCGCCGCCCTGGACGCGGCCGGCGTGGACGGCGCCTATTGGGCCGCGGGCGAATGGTGGGGGAGTTATCCGCTCTCCGTGCAGCCTGGCGCGAACTTCACCCCGGACCGGCCGCAGATGGCAGCGCTGCAGGCGCACGCCCCCGGCGGGTATCTGACCGCCCTCTCCGCGGCATCCGTCACCGTGGCGCGCGCCACCGCGGGCTCGCTGGTCACGCTTTGGGGCAAAGGGTTCACGGACCAGACGGCCACAACCCCCGGCTCGGCCTATCCCACGGCCCTGGGAGATGTCACGGTCCAGGTGACGGACGCCTCCGGGGCCGTTGTCCTCGCCGGCCTGCTCTATATCTCCCCCAGACAGATCAACCTGCAAATGCCGCCGCTTCTCGCGCCCGGGCGGGCCACCCTGACGGTTCTGCGGGGCGCCGCCCAGACCGCGGCCGGAAGCATCCAGGTGGCCGAAACCGGGCCCTCCATCTTCACTGCCAACTCCGCGGGGTTCGGCCCGGCGGCGGCGCAGATCATCCGGGTCAGGCCGGACAATTCGCAGAATTGGGAGCCCGTCACCGCGATCGACTTCGGCGACCCCTCCGACCGGCTCTTCCTCGCGCTGTACGGCACGGGAGTCCGCAGCGCGGGCGCCGCCCTGCGCATCGGCGAAACGGACATGCGGGTGGACTACGCCGGCACACAAGGCCAGTACCCGGGGCTGGACCAGGTGCAGACGGCCGAGTTGCCGCGGTCGCTCGCCGGCGCGGGGGCCGTGGACGTCAAGTTCCGAATCGGCGGAATAAATGCAAACACGGTAACCATCACATTCCGGTAACGCTGCCGCCATGCAGCGCGTCCATATTGCGGTTCAGCTAGAATTGCGGGAGAGGAGACACCCAGATGCGGCATCTCGCCTGTCCGGCCGTATGGGTTTGCCTGCTGTTCGGAGCGGTTGGCTTCGCGCAGACCTATCCCGGGCAGTACCCGCCCGGGCAGTACCCGCCAGGGCAGTACCCGCCAGGCCAATATCCGCCCGGGCAGTATCCGCCGGGCCAATACCCCGGTGGGCAGTATCCCAACACGTACCCGATGCCCGGAGGCGTCCCGATCGGCCTGCCGGTTCCGGAAATTAAGCTGCCCAAGCGGCAGCCCAAAGAGAAGAACGAGCCGAAGGAGGAAGCCAGGATCACCGTGGCTTCGGTGAACGGCTCTCTCCGCAAACTCGGCGATAAAGACCTGTTGCTCCAGACCGGCTCTAAAACCGTGCTTCGTTTCCGCCTGCTGGCCAAGACGCAATTCCGGAGCAAGGAAGGCGAGCCCATCCGCGATTCCCTGCTTCACCCGGGGGATCAGCTTTCGGTGGAGGTGAACCCCGACGACGAGGAGACCGCGGTCCGCGTGTTGCTGCTGCGCAACGGCTCGGATAGTGAACGCCGGGATGCCGGGCAGCCGGTGGACGAGTCGCTGGTCCGGGCGCCGCGGCCGGAAGACCTCGGCAAGCCGCGCTCCGTGAGCGCTCCGTCCAACTCCGCGGCGCCGCCGCCCGCCAGCCCCGGGTCCGAACCCGCCACCGCTGCGCCGGTGGCCGAGCCATCCATTCCGAGCACGCCGCTCCCCAGTTCCGATACGGAGATCATCGCCGAGGTCCGCGCCGCCGCCGATTCCTTCAGCTCCAGCCTGCCGAACTACCTGGCGGAGCAGTTGACCACGCGCTACTACAGCACCGGTTTTCCCGTGGCGTCCTGGCAACCCATCGATACCGTGACCGCTACCGTGGCGTACGTCGACGGCAAGGAGGATTACCGCGACATCAGGATCAACGGGAACCCCACCAACGTGCCGCCGGAGCGGAGCGGGTCGTGGTCCACGGGGGAGTTCGGCACGACCCTCGAGGACCTGCTCGCCCCGGTCACCAACGCCGCTTTCAAACGCCGCGGCGAGGAGCGCGTAGCGGGACGCGCTGCGCTGGTCTACAACTACACGGTGGACCAGCCGAACTCGCATTGGACCATCGTTTCCCCGGACGGCCGCCGATATAAACCGGCCTACGACGGAGCCGTCTGGGTGGACAAGGACACGCGCCGCGTATTGCGCATCGAGCAGCGCGCCACGGCGTTTCCGGGCGGATTTCCCTACAGCAAGACCGAGTGCGTCCTGGAGTACGGCTTCGCGCGGATCGACCAGGGCATGTACCTGCTGCCGGCCACCGGCCAGAACACGGCGTGCATGAGCGGGAGCGGAACGTGCACGCGGAACAAGATCGAGTTCCGCAATTACCGCAAGTTCACCGCCGAATCGACGGTGAAATATTGAGTACCGCCGGCGGCGGCGGAAACCGTCCGCCGGCGGTACTTACTTCATCAGATAAAACCCGATGATCGTTTTGGCGTCCTCGATCTTCCCCGAGGCGATCATCTCCTTCACCTCTTTGCGCGTGAACCAGCGCGTCTCGATGCGCTCGTCATCCATGGGCGTGGCCTCGCCGGCGGTGAGCTCCGTCGCCTGGAAGATCGTCATGCGCTCCGCCACATAGCCCGGGCTCACCCAGAACGAAGACAGCTTCGTCCACGTGCGGGCCTTGTAACCGGTCTCCTCGGCCAATTCCCTTCTGGCCGCCTGGAGCGGCTTCTCGCCGGGGTCGAGCCTGCCGGCCGGCAACTCCCAGAGGTACTGATCCGCGGGCAGGCGGTATTGCCTGACCAGCAGGATGCGCCGCTTCTCGTCCACCGCCATCATCACGGCCGACCCGGCATGACGCACAACCGAACGTTTGACTTCGAAGCCGTTCCGGGGATCGGACGCCTCGTCTTCGGTGACGCGGAACAGCTTGCACTTGTAGACTTCACGGGATGAGGTGATTTTCATGATCTTTTCAGCGCCGCGGCGAACTCGCCGAGCGGGAGCGTGTTCATCACGTCGGCGGGGCCCAGCCATCCGCGGCGCGCGGTCACGACGCCGTACCGCATGCCCGGCAGGTGCTGGGGATGGTGCGCGTCGGTGGAGATGGTGAACTTCGCTCCTTTAGATTTTGCGGTCCGGATATGCGCGGCGTTCAGGTCCAGGCGCTCGGGGCTGGCGTTGATCTCCAGCCAGACGCTCCGCCGCACGGCCTCCGTCATCACGCGTTCGAAATCGAAGGGGAACGGGTCGCGTTGCAGCAGCAGCCGCCCGGTAGGGTGGCCGAGGATGCGCAAGCTGGGGCATTCAAGTGCGCGCAGGAGGCGGTCCGTCATTTCCGCGGCCTCCATGTTCATGTGGCTGTGGACGCTGCCGATGACCAGGTCGAGCTCGGCCAGCGCGTCGTTGGCCAGGTCGAGCGCGCCGTCCTTCAGGATGTCGCACTCGATCCCGGAAAAGACGCGGATCCCGAGCGCGCCTTCGCGGTTGATCTCGCGCACGCGGGCGGCGAACTCGACGGCGCGTTTCTCGTCGAGGCCGTTGGCCATGGCCAGCGCCTTGGAATGGTCGGTAATGGCGATGTATTCGTAGCCCAGTTCGCGCGCGGCGCCGGCCATTTCTTCCAGGGTGGCCCGGCCGTCCGTCTCGGTGGTGTGCATGTGGAGGTCGCCGCGGATATCGCGGCGCTCGATCAGCTTCGGAAGGCGGCCCTCGGCCGCGGCTTCGATTTCGCCGCAGTTTTCCCGCAGTTCCGGCGGGATCCACGCGAGGCCAAGGGCCTGGTACACGCCCGCCTCGTCTTCGCCCGCAACCCGGGAATCGCCCTCGGCGCGGAACAGGCCGTACTCGCTGAGCTTGAACCCCATTTTGACGGCCCGCGTGCGCACGGCCACGTTGTGGTCCTTGCTGCCGGTGAAGTACTGCATGGCCGCGCCGAAGCTTTCGCGCGGTAGCGCGCGCACATCCACCTGCAAGCCTTCGTGCCCCACCCTGGCGCTGGCCTTGTTTTCGCCGCGCCCGAGCACTTCCGCGACTTTGGGCCAGCCGATGAACCGCTCCAGCGCCGCCGTGGGTTCGGGACCGGTCACCAGCAGGTCGAGATCGCCCACGGTTTCGCGCCCGCGCCGCAAGCTGCCCGCGGGCGTCACCGCCTCTACCCCGGGGGTCTGCCTGAACAGCTCGATCAACTCCCCCGCAAACTTTTCGGCGTAACTCAGTAGGTAGCGCCCGCTGCGCTGGCGATATTGGGCGATAGAGCGCAGCACTTTCTCTTCGAGCTTCGCCCCCATCCGCGGCAGCTCGCGCAGCTTCTGCTCCT
>JAIQFU010000654.1 GCA_020073115.1 Terriglobia bacterium | reverse complement strand
GGTCCAATCCTGCGGAACGCCCACGGCTATCAGCCCGTTGAGCACCATGGTGACGCACCAGCACAGGTTCGCCCGGGCGTGGTAGTCGGCCGGGTTGATCAGTGTCCGGGGGCCTTCCTCGATGAGGGTCAGCAGGATGGACTCGGCAAAGCGGTCCTGCAAGGGCGCGCCGGCGGGATAGGTCAGGTACTGCTCCAGGACGTGCGCAAACGCGTCCACGATCCCGTTGCCCACCTGCCGCGGCGGCAGCGAGAAGGTGGTCTGCGGGTCGATGATCGAGAACTTCGGATAGAGCCTGGGGCTGCCGAACGCCAGCTTCTCCCGCGTCGCTTGGCGCGAGATCACCGCAAACGTGTTCATCTCGGAGCCCGTGGCCGGCAGGGTCAGCACCGCGCCGAGCGGAATGGCATCCGTGACGGGGCCGCCGCGCGCCAGGAGGTCCCACGGCTCGCCGCCGAACTTCGCCGCCGCGGCGATGAATTTCGCGCCGTCCAGGACCGATCCGCCGCCCACCGCCAGCAGAAACTCGATCCCTTCGCGTTTGACGGTCCCGACCGCCTTCATGAGCGTTTCATAGACGGGGTTGGGCTCGATGCCGCCGAACTCGGTAACGGCGCGGCCTTCGAGCGCCGCCATCACTTGCCCATATACCCCGTTGGCTTTGATGCTGCCGCCGCCGTAGGTGACCAGCATGCGCGCGCCGGAGGGGACCTCGTCCCGCAGTTTCGCGATCTGCCCCTTGCCGAAGAGGATCCTGACCGGATTGAAGAATTCGAAGTTGTCCATGGTGATGCCCCCAGGATAGCGATGGCGCGCAGTGAATTACAATCGAGACATCCATGCTCAGATTGACTGTTTTCCTCCTTGCCCTCTCCTCGGCCTTCGCCCAGGCCCAGGCTCAGAAGAAGCCCATCACCTTGGAGGCCCTGAGCCAGGCCGGCGGCCGCGGCGGCCGGGGTATGGGCGCCGGGATGCCGGCCGCGTGGACTCCCGACGGGAAACTGGCGCTCCTCCGCGAGAACCGCAGGCTGGCGTTTTACGACCCCGCCACGAAAACGAACAGGGAACTCCTCTCCACCGAAGGCATCGAGAGCGCCGCGGTGAGCGCGCCGCGCGAAGACGGCCCGGTGGATTGGACCAACCGCCGCGCACGCGCCGGCGGGCCCCAGTTTTCCGATTCCGGCAAGGAACTGCTCTACCCCTCCGGCGGCGACATCTTCCTGATCCACGTCGATACCGGCAAATGGGACCAGCTCACCAAGACCCCGGCGCCGGAGCTCGATCCCAAGCTTTCGCCCGACGGCCGGATGGTAGCTTTCCGGCGCGGGTGGGATCTTTATACCGTGGACGCCGCATCCGGCAAGGAGACGCGCCTCACGCAAAACGGAACGGAGACGCTCCGCAACGGCGCTCCCGATTGGGTCTATCCCGAGGAACTGGAGCTCGGCACGGGATTCTGGTGGTCTCCCGATTCGAAATCCATCGCTTACCTCCAGTTCGATACGAATCGCGAGCCGGTCTTTCCTCACGCCGACGTGCTGCGCGTCCGCGCGCTGTATGAGCCGGAGCGCTATCCCCAGGCAGGCGAGAACAACCCCGACGTGCGCCTGGGAGTCCTAGCCGCCACGGGAGGGCCCACCAAATGGCTGGACCTCGGAGATACGCGCGATTCCTACCTGGTCGGGCGCGCCGGCTGGATGCCCGATTCGCGCAGCGTCTACATCGTACGGCTGAACCGCGTGCAGAATCGCCTGGACGTGATCTCCATGAACGTCGAGTCCGGCGAGCAAGCGGCTCTCGTACGGGAATCGGACCCGTATTGGATCAACCTTTCCGGCGACGTCCAATTCCTGAAAGACGGCAAGCGCTTTCTGTGGACCAGCGAGCGCGACGGCTTCCGTCACATCTATCTGTATACCAACGACGGCAAAACGGTGAGGCAGTTGACCCGCGGCGCGTGGGAAGTGACCGCCATCAGCGCCGTCGATGAGGCCGGCGGGCGGGTCTTCTACATGTCCAGCGAACCCACGCACCTGGAGCGCCACCTCTACAGCATCCGGCTGGACGGGTCGGACAAGCGCCGGCTTACGAAGGAGGCGGGCACGCACAGCATCTCCATCAGCCCCACCGGCGCATATTACTTCGATACCTATTCCAGCCTGCAATCGCCTTCGCGGACCGTGCTGCACGCCGGCGACGGCGCCGAGCTCGGCGTCTTCCGCGAAGCCGACCGCACCCAGATGGAGCAGTACGAGATCCTTCCCACCGAGATCGTCTTTGATGCCCCGGCGGACGTTCAGCTCTACGCCCGCCTCATCAAACCCACGGGGTTTCAGCCGGGAAAAAAGTACCCGGTGGTGATGAACGTCTACGGGGGGCCGGGGGTCGGACTGCCGATCCACAATTCCTGGGCGGGCGTCAACATGGACCAGGTTTACGCGCAGCACGGCTACGTGGTCTGGGAATCGGAAAACCGCGGCGGGCAGGGGCGCGGCCACGCTTTCGAGACCCCCATCTACCATCAGATGGGCGTGCAGGAGCTTGCCGACCAGGTGGCCGGGGTGAAATATCTTATCTCGCTGGGGTTCGTCGATCCGGAACGGATCGGCATCCACGGCTGGAGCTACGGCGGCTTCATGACCGCCAACGCTCTGCTGAACGCCCCCGATGTCTTCCGTTGCGGCATCTCCGGCGCTCCGGTGACCAGTTGGATGAACTACGACACCATCTACACCGAGCGCTATATGGGGCTGCCCAAGGATAACCGGGATGCCTACGAGAAGACCGCCCTGCCGCCGAAGGCCGCGAACCTGAAGGGCCGGCTGATGCTGGTCCACAACATCGAGGACGACAACGTGCTCTTCCAGAACTCGTTACAGCTCACGAGCGCGCTGCAGCAGGCCGGCAAGATCTTCGATTACATGCTCTACCCGCAGAAATCGCACGGCGTGACCGGTCCGGCCAGCCGGCAGATGAACGCCGCCATGCTGGAGTTCTTCGACCGCTGGCTGAAACCCTGAGCATTCGTGGGGCGGGACTTCTGCCCGCCCCACCTGCCTCAGAAGATCCAGGGCCGCAACCGGGAACTCACGAGCGACTGCACCGCGCGCTCGACCGGCTCCGACAGGACGTCTCCCAGTTCGAAACTGGCGCCCGTTACCGTAATCAGCATCGCTGAAGGCGACCTGCCGTAGAGCATTCGTGCGCCGGCCAGCAGGGCCGCCGGAGTGGCGAAATGCGTAAAGCCGGAGGGGGCATCGCCCTCTTCCAGCGCGGTCGCCGCGATCTCTCCGGGATCGGGTCCCGCCGCCGCATCGAGGAAGATCACGCGTTCGGCCCGGCTGACGGGATCCATCAGCTCCGGCGTGAGTTGATGCAGCGAGAGGATCTCGATTTCGGGATCGTCGACGACATCTCGCAGCCGCTCCGCGGCCCGCCGGCCGAAACCGTCGTCTCCGCGGAGCGTGTTGCCAAAGCCGATGATGAGCGTACGCATGACGTGACGCCGCCGCTAACCTTTTGCCGGCGATGATTCTGCCCGAGCATTTCACCCACCGCCGGCGGGGTCCCCTCCGGGCCCGGCGGCACTAATTCTGTACCGTCACCTTCAGCGGCTTCTCCGGAAACGTCGTGTAGTTGCCCAACTCGTCACGCACCCGGATCCATAGGAAATGGTCGCCGTTCACCAGGGGAAACGCCCCGGTCCTCGTATTCAGGTTATAGCTGAATCCCACGTACGGGCACCCCGGCGTGCCCGATGGCAGGGTATTGCAGACATCCGTGCGCGAAAGCGAGAGCGAAGGCGATGCGTAAGTGATGCCGTCGATCAGCAGGTCGACGTACGAAACCCTCAGGTCGGCGGAGTAGGCGTAGCCTCTGACCGCCACGGTTCCGGAGAGGGTCTGGCCGTCGGCCGGCGATTCCAGCGCGGCCGTGACGGGCGCGGGGCCGTACGAATCCACCGTGAACGGAATGGGATTCCCGGGGATATCGTTGAATGCGCCGCGGCTGTTGGTGACCCGCACCTGGAGTCCGTGCTGCCCCGGCTTGATCCCCAGCGTGATGGGGTTCACCGAAAACCTGGAGTCCGTGCTGCCCCGGCTTGATCCCCAGCGTGATGGGGTTCACCGAAAACAGATAGCCCACATAAGGGCAGCCGATGACGTTCTGGTCCGTGCAGAAATCGGTGCGCGACATGCTCGATGCCGAACGGCTCACCGGAACCCCGTCGATCAGCAGGTCCATGCGCGCCACCGGCAGGGCGGGGTCGTAGCGGATCCCGGAGACGACCAGCGAATTCCGAACATGCTGGCCGGGCGCGGGACTCTCGATCGATGCGCGCGGGTTGGACTGCGGGTCGAACGGCGGATCGAGTACCACTGTCGAGGCGCTGTCCAGATTCAGCGAAAAACTCCTGCCGGCCAGGTGGGCCCAGATCTCATGCCCCATGGCAAGGCCGATCAGGGGCGTCACCGGGCCGGATCCGGTTAATGCCGCGAGGTTGCGGTTGCCCGCTCCGTAGTGGAACTCGATCCGGCCGTTGCGGAACAGCGTGGCCGCGAAGTTCAGCGGCTCGGAGGTCCCCGACGTGGTGGAAAGCTGCGAGGCCCAGCGGAAGGTCACGGAATCCGCCGTCGAGCTCATGTAGATGTCCTCGTTCGGTTGCGCGCTGCCCGAGGTAGACATGGGGATCCACAGAGGAGCAACAGCCGTACGGAGGGGAAACTCCGTCACGTCGGTAGACGAAAACGAGAGTTGGCCGCCGCCGAAAGAGAGCATGCCGTCGTTGTAGATCACGGCCGCAGAGTAGGTCTTCTCGTAGAACGGGAACGGGAACGGCAGACTCACGACCGCCGCGGCCAGGCCGGAGCTTCGCAGCCCGAGCGCGCGTTCGTTCTGGAATGCAAACGACTGCGCGGCGGACGATTCGTAATACCGCGGCGACGGCATGGCCGTAGCCTGGGCCGTGTTCCCGCCGCTCGCGTACGTGGCGGCGATGACATCCCCGGGGACGAGATTCAAGGTTCCATTCCCTTTTGTCCCGTAAGATTCGGAGGTATAAGCCGTGCCGGTGAAAAGAAAGCCGCTGCGGTAAAGGCTCACGTCCTCCACATCGCCGCAGGAAGTCGTCAGCCGGACCGTCACGCTGTCGGCATCCGTCGAGCCGTCGTACAGCGCCACCCGAAGGGGCTCGCCATAGGAGACAGCCGCGTCGTAGAAGCCCAGCTGCGGTTTGTCGGAGGGCGCGGCGTAGGAGGCCACGATGTGGACGGAGTCGCCGTCGGTGGATTGCGCCATCACGCCGAAGCCGCGCCGGGCGAACGCCTGCCAGAGCCGGTCGTAGCTGTCGCCGCCGAAGTCGTAGTAGTCGGCCACCAGGATGGCGTCGCGCATGTCGATCATGGAGGGCGCCGGCGGCGCGAACGTCAACGCATCCACCATCAGCAGGCGCGCGTACTGCCGGCCTGTCTTCTCTCCGAACTGCCGGACCAACTCGGCGCGGACCTCCCACAGGGCTTCCGTCCAGATTTCGCCGTCCGCGTGGACCTCCGGGTAGGCGAAGTCCACTCTCGGGTCGGGCTGCTCCACCGCGCCGAACTGGGTGAACGTCAGCGGGTTGATCGCCATATTGGCGGAATACGGCCGCGACCGCACGCCACTGGTGAAATCCTGGGTGAAGTACGCTCCGTTCGGATACGCGCCATCCACGGCTCCGCCGTCGGGAAGGGTGAGTTCCATGCCGAAGAAATCGCTGAACGCCTCTCCCATGGCGCCCCCCTGGAAAGTGTTATAGAACAGCGGGACCAGCCGCGTCGTCACCCCGTGGGTGTACTCGTGAACCATCACCTCGGGATCGTAGGCGGCATCCGTAAAGAGCGTGCGCGCGTCATTGAGCCCCACGTAAAAGGCGACCATGGACTGCGCGCCGTCGCCGTCATAGGTAGTTGTATAAAAAGCGTTGTTGGTCCGCGCCCCGCCCAGGCCGGCGACGCCGTACTGCGCATAAGCGTACATCGGATCGCCGCCCAGGCCGCCGTTGCCGAAGTTCTCCTGCTGGTAGTTGCCCGCGGATTCGTCGAACCCCAGCGCATAGAAGAGGTCGTGCGCGCGGTTCACCCAATAGAACACGCTGGTGACAGCTGCGTCGGAAAAGCGCGTGGGCGGCGGCGCGCCGGGTCCCAGTTCGAGGGGGAAGCTGAAATCGCCGTTGATGGCCTTGGCGGTCACGGGCGGCGCGAAATACGTGCCCAAGGGGTTCAGGCCCACGATGGCGTTGTTGCCGGCGGTTTCGGAACCGGCAACCCAGCCCGCGGGCGATGCCAGCGGATCTCCCGTGAAGGGCGTCAGCGTGCGCTGGATGAACGGCGGCGGCGCCGTGAGCGGGAGGCCCAGGGCGGGGTTGGGCTGCGGGCTGGAGATGGGAAACACCATGCCTTTCGGGCCATCGAACCGGGTGAGGCTTACCTTGGCGAGCGTGGCCTGGCTGGTTTCGTCCACCGCCACGTAATAGCGGCCGACACGGTCCTCGTCCGTGACGTAAAGCAACCGCGCCGGCGCGAGTGCGCCCTTGT
>JAIQFU010000653.1 GCA_020073115.1 Terriglobia bacterium | reverse complement strand
GGCGAGCAGGGAAAAGCGCAGGTGCGGGCGACTGTGTTTGGGCATCTCGCGGGGGTGGTGCTGGCGCCGACCGTGAAGGCCTTGTGGGATCGGCGGGTGTTTGAATTTTTTCCTGCAATTGGGGAGTGGGTGGAGTTCGATCGCATCGCTCGGGAAACGCGCGCCAATCGCGGTTATTTGCGGATCGCGCTGCGGCTGCTGGCCTCGTGCGGATGGTTGGAGCAGCGCGCTGAAGGCGGGCAGGCTCCGCGTTTTGCGTTGACGGCGGAGGGCGCTGTAGCTTTGCGTGAGGCGCCGCTGCTGTATGGCGAGATACTTTCGTTTGTTGCGAAGGCGGTTTTCCTGGAAGATTTTTTGTTTGGTGCGTCGGATCGGCCGGTGCTGGCGTCGTTGCAGGAGCTGGTGCGGCGATCGAAAGAGCGATGGGGGCTGGAGGGGGATGCGGATCCTCTCGTCGAGCGGGTGCGAAAGCAAATTCGCGAACATCTGGACGGCCTGCTGATTGGCCCGGCCATGGTGGCGCTGGCGCGGGCGGAGATTCTGGCGCAGCTCGAGCAGCGGCCGGTCGAGATCAATGACATAGCCGCGAATCGCGGAAGCCTTGGATGCATTCTCGATCTGCTGGCGGCGCAGGAATGGGTGACGCTGGAATCGGCGGGGCGCGATAAGAGCTATGTCAGCCTGACTCCATGCGGGCGTTATGCGGCACAGATTGCGACTTCATTTGGAGTAACTGTTTCGTATCTGCCACTTTTCGATAATGTGAGCACGCTGTTATTTGGGAACGCACGGATGCCGCGCATGGATGAGAGTGGAGTGGAGTTACTTGTCAATCGCGGGATGAATGTGTGGGGCAGCGGCGGAGCGCATCGCACTTACTTCACAAAGGTGGATGAAATTATTGTCGAGATATTCAACCGGCCGCTGCATCTGCAGCCGCGCGGGATTTGCGATATGGGCTGCGGCGATGCGAGTTTTCTGGAACATCTGTATTTTGCGGTAAAGAACAAGACCGAGCGCGGGAAGGTGCTGGATGCGCATCCGCTGATTTTAGTCGGGGCGGATTTCAATAAAGTAGCGCGGCGGGTGGCCAAGCAGACCTTGCGAAAAGCGGGCATTCCTGTGTATCACGTGATTCCGGGAGATATTAACCGTCCGGCGCAACTGGCTAGCGATCTGGAGGAGTTGAATTTGGATATTCACGATCTGTTGCATGTACGGTCGTTTCTTGATCACAACCGGCCTTATATTCCTCCGGCGAACTATGTGAGAGGCACGCGGGCTTGCCGGTCGAGCGGGGCGTTTGCACATCTGGGCGAGGAAATTCCGTGCGACGAACTGGAAGAAAACCTGACGCGCCACTTGCGGCGCTGGGCGCCTTATGTCGGACGATTCGGGCTGCTGGCGCTGGAGTTGCATACGTTGCCTCCGGAACTGGCGGCTGCGAATTTGTCTCGGACGCCGGCGGTGGCTTATGACGGGACGCATGGATTCTCGGACCAGTACCTGGTGGAGCTGCCGCTTTTTCTGGATGCGGCCAAGGAAGCAGGGCTAAAGGCCGACGCTCGATATCAGGCGAAGTTTCCGCCGTCGGAGTTGGCGACGGTCAGCATTAATTTCTTTACGACGGCGGGGGATCCGTTTGATGCCGGGCTGTAAGTCCAAGCCCGGGATCGTTATGCGCAAAGAGCTTTTAACCACAGAGTACACAGAGGTGCACAGAGGGAAACGATGTTTTTGAGGAATTACTGGTACGCGGTGGCCTGGGATCATGAGATTACTCGCGCGCCGTTTGGGCGGGTGGTTTGCGGGGAGCCGCTGGTGCTCTATCGGCAGACTAGCGGGGCGGTGTCGGCGTTTGAAGATTGCTGTCCGCATCGGCTGCTGCCTTTGTCCAAGGGCTTTTTGCGGGGCGAACACCTGGTTTGCAAGTACCATGGGTTGCGTTTCGACAGCTGTGGACAGTGCGTTTGGATGCCGGGGCAGGAAGGAATTCATAAAGAGGCTCGGCTGCGCGTCTATCCGGTGGCGGAGAAGCACCGGTTTGTCTGGGTTTGGATCGGCGATCCGGAGGCGGCGGACGAGAAACAGATTCCGGAGTTGTGGTGGTGTTCGGATCCGAAGTGGGTGTTTGAAGGCAGCACTTATCATCTCAGGTGTAACTACAAGTTACTGGTCGATAACTTGATGGACCTATCGCATGAGACGTTTGTTCATCCTTCGAGCATCGGACAGCATGAGATTCTTGAGGCACCGATCAAAGTCACGTCGGACGCGACCTCGGTAAACGTTACGCGCTGGATGCACAATATCGACCCGCCTCCGTTTTGGGCGGCTAATTTGCGTTCATTTGAGAAGTGCGACCGCTGGCAGATCTGCAAGTTTGAACCTGATGACTCCGGAGAGCGAGACTTCCACCTGGTATCACTGGGGCATGGTGCGGAATTTTCAGACGGAGGATCGCGGGTTGACATTTCGCATTCGCGACGGGCAGGCGGCCGTGTTTGCCGAAGACACGGAAATACTCGAGGCGCAGCAGGAGAATATTCTGCGACGACCGGATCGCGAGCTGCTTAACTTCAAGATTGATGCCGGCGGTGTGAATGCGCGGCGGATTGTTGAGCGGGAGTTGGCGCGGCAGGGGAAATAGGTGTCAGCCGTCAGCTATCAGTTCTCAGTTCTCAGTTCTCAGTTAGACCTTCTCAACGCTTGCTTTTTGATTGGTCTAGAGTTTCGTTTGCACGGAAGATTATATAGGCTCGAATGTCCGTCGCATCCTGCTGCGGCACTTCCTTGCCGAACGGAACCATGCCCAGGGATTGATACGCGCCGTCGCGAACGATTTTGAACCATTGATCGCTCGCTAGGGTGCTGGAGTAGCGAAGATCGGGGAGGAGTCCTCCGCTTACCGCGACGTCGCCGTGGCATCCGGAACAGAATCGCTGGTAGACGGCTTCGCCGTGGTGAATCTCGGCTTGACTTGCGGTGGACGGGGGAGGAGTCAGCAACGGCTGCTCTTGCGGCGGTTGCGGTGGGAGGCTTTTCTTCGCGTCGAGCTTGAAGGCCAACATGCGGCTGATGTTGCGCACTCTGCCGGATTTGAACGAGACCTCACCAGTGACCAACGGGAAGACGCCGCCCCATCCGGCTAGGACGGCGACGTATTGCTCGCCTTTCACGGTGTAGGTTATTGGGCCGGCCATCACTCCGGTTTGCGCGGCAAACGACCACAGCCTGGCGCCGGTATCGGCGCGGTAGGCTTCGAAGTATCCGCTCGCCGTGCCCTCGAAGACCAGATTCCCTGCGGTCGAGAGCAGCCCGCCGTTCCATGGTCCCGGTCGTTCGATCGCCCAAGCCTGCTTTTGCTGGACCGGATCCCACGCCACCAGTTTCCCCTTGACGGTGTCGAGAATCGCCTTTTTGATTGTCGGATCCTGTGGCATGCCCGCCGCCACCGTAACAATCCCGTAGTTCGCCGCCAGCTTCTTGAACTCGAAGTTATCTGCCGCCTTGAACTTGAAGCCAACGTCGTTCACTGGAATGTAGGTCAATCCAGTGATAGGGCTGTACGACATAGGTTGCCAGCTATGCGCACCCAATGGCCCGGGAACGATGGGCGGCGGGTTCTCTCCGGGGTAGTGCGCAATATCAGTCTCCATCGGGCGCCCGGTTTTCAGATCAACCCCGGTGGCCCAGTTGATGAACGTGTAGGGCCTCGCCGAAATTACGGCGCCGTTTTCACGGTCGATCACATAGAAGATCCCATTCTTCGGAGCGTGCAGGAGCACTTTGCGCGTCTTGCCGTCGATCGGAATGTCGGCCAGGATGATCTGCTCCGACGAATCGAAATCCCAGTCGTCGGCTGCGTCTTCCTGATAGTGCCAGACGTATTCTCCCGTCTCCGGCCGCAGGGCTACGATGGAGCAGGTGAGAAGATTGTCGCCGCCTTTCGGGCTCCGGATCTTTCCGTTCCACGGTCCGCCGTTGCCGGTCCCCACATACAAGAGATCGAGCTCAGGGTCGTAGACGATGGCGTCCCAAACCGTCCCGCCGCCGCCATTCTTCCACCACTCGCCCGACCAGGTCTTGGCCGCTTGCGCCAGAATCGGACTTTCGAAAGGCTTTGCAGGATCGCCCGGCACGGTATAGAAACGCCACACCATCTGGCCGCTCTCCGCATCGTAAGCGGAAACGTAGCCGCGCACGCCGAACTCCCCGCCACCGTTGCCGATGATCACCTTGCCTTTGACGATGCGCGGCGCGCCGGTGATGGTATAGCGCCAGTTCCGGTCAATCGTCAGTTGCTCCCAAACCAGCTTGCCGGTGGCTGCGTCAAGTGCTACCAGCCGCCCGTCCAGCGTGCCGACGTAGACCTTCCCCTTCCATAGCGCGACGCCCCGGTTGACAACATCGCAACACGCATTTACTCCCCATTCCCGTGGAACTTTCGGATCGTAGGACCAGAGCAATGCGCCGGTGGCTGCATTCAACGCGAACACCCTGCTCCAGGCCGAGGTGAAGTACATGACGCCATCCACCACGATCGGGGTTGCTTCCTGTGGGCACCTTCAATGGCTGGAACCCGCATTCGCATTCGCTGCGGCCACGCGGAAGTTCCGGCATCTGGGAAGGTTTTGTGCCCGGCGTCGGCAAG
>JAIQFU010000652.1 GCA_020073115.1 Terriglobia bacterium | reverse complement strand
CAGACACGGAGACCGGAGCGGGGCGGACCGAGGCGTTCCGATAAAACGGAAGAGAAGAAGTAGCGTGGGCTTCAGCCTGCCGTGTCCCCCTTCATGGGGACACCCGGCCCCTGGGATTCGCTGGGGCCGGGCGCCGGCAGGAATGCCGGCACGGCGGGCACGACCGCCCGTGAAGCAGTGGCAGGGGCTCAGTACTTTGTCTTGTCCGGCTTGTCCGTCCACTCCCGGAAGGGCCGGGCCGCGTCCGTGTGCGGCGCGTGGATCATGGGTATGGCGCGCGCGGCGGGCGGCGTTCCGATCTGCCGGTAAATAAAAGCGTCGTCAAACCCCGCGGCGGCCGCATCGTCGTGTGTTGCGGCGAAGACGACGCGCGCCGGCCGGGCCCAGTAGATGGCGCCCAGGCACATGGGGCAAGGCTCGCACGAAGCGTAAATATCGCATCCGGTGAGTTGGAAATCGCCGAGCACCCGGCAGGCCTCGCGAATGGCCACGATCTCCGCGTGGGCGGTGGGATCGTTGCCGCGCGCTACCTGATTGGTCCCGGCGGCGATCACGATTCCGTCCTTCACCACCAGGGCGGCGAAAGGTCCGCCGTCGCGGCGCACATTCTCCGTGGCAAGGGCGATAGCCTGCTCGATGAAATTGTCCATGATTTGGGCTACGGCCCAAGGACTAGTGTAGCGTTTGCGGCGCAGTCCTCCACCCCGCCCCGGGCAGTGCGGCGGCCGGTCTCGCTACGGCTCGATCAACCCGGCGCGAATCGCGTAGCGCACCATGCTCGCCGTCTCATGGACGCCGAGTTTCTCCAGGATGCGGCTGCGATGCGAGTCGGCCGTCTTGTAGCTGATCCCGAGGCGCGCGGCCGCTTCCTTGGTAGACCTGCCCTGCGCGATCAGAACCAGCACCTGGCGCTCGCGCTCGGTCAGCGCGAAGACCAGCCGTACCGCGTGTTCGTCGGGCGCGAAACCGCTCCGCCGGCGCTCCGTGATGTCAATCGCCGAACCCATGAAGCCGGTGAACGATCCCTGTCCCTCGAAACGCGGCACACCGGCATCTTCCAGCCATCGGAACTCGCCATCGGCGCGCCGCAACCGGTATTGCATATGGAAAGCCTCGCGCGCGGCGAAATGCTTCAGATAAGTTTCCAGACACTGTTCGCGGTCGTCGGGGTGGATGCCTTCCGTCCAGCCGTTGCCCCTTTCCTGTTCCGGCGTGCGCCCACGAAACTCGAGCCACGCCCTGTTAACATACGTGCACATCGCGTCGGTCCCGGACATCCAGATCATCACCGGCGCAGCGTCGGCCAGCTGTAGGAACCGCTGCTCGCCAGCCAGCTGTGATTCCTTGTGACGCTCCAGTTCGGCTTCCAGTGCGGCGAGCCTGATTCGCAGCGCTTCCGGGTCATCGACTTGGTTTTCGAGCGGCATATCGATTCCTATCATGAGACTAGAATATAAGGTATTCTATGGGGACCGTAAAGTACCAAAATAGCCACAAAGAGTCTTGACTATTGGTACTGGGTCCTATACCTCCATGCGCATTTATTATGGAACTTCCGGGTCAGATGACGGAATCATGAGTGAGCATCGGTTGATGGAAAACCCGGCGGAGTCGGACGACGAACTGCTGTTGCGGATGCGAAGCGGCGACGAGCAGGCGTTCGTACGGCTGTACCGGCGCCGGCAGCCCGCTCTTTACCGGTTTGCCTTGCACATGGCCGGATCGGCGGCCGTGGCCGAAGATATTACGCAGGAGGTGTTTTTGGCCCTGATCCGGGACAATTGCGGCTACGACCCGGAGCGCGGGACGCTCTCCGGCTACCTTTTCGGCATCGCCCGCAAGCTGGTACTGCGCCATTTGGACCGGGGGCGGGCGAATGTCTCGCTGGAACCCGATGCCGAAGATTCCACCCCGGTGGAGGTGGCCGCGAACGGCGATCTGCTGGCGGATCTGTCGCGTAAGGAGGGTATTGAAGCGCTGCGCCGCGCCGTTCAAGGGCTACCCCGGAGGTACCGGGAGGTAGTGATCCTTTGCGATCTGGAAGAGGTGAATTACGCCGACGCGGCCCTTGTACTCGGCTGTCCGGTGGGCACCGTCCGTTCCCGGCTGCATCGCGCGCGCGCCCTTCTGCTCGAAAAACTGCGGCACGAACGGCGTCCGCGAACGGCCGGGGCCTTGAAACCGATCAGGTCTTTGATATGAGTTGCCAGGAATTTTGGGATTCGATGCCGGAATTGGCCGGCGAAGCCTCGCCGGAGGTCCGGGCCCACGCGAGCCAGTGCGCCTCCTGCGCGAGGCTTCTCGAAGGCCACCGGGCCCTCACCGGGGGGTTGCAGAGCCTCGCCTCGGAACAGGAGCGGTTCACAGCGCCCGGCCGGGTCGAAGCCAGGCTGCTGGCGGCCTTCCGCGGGGAGGCGGGCTTTGCGGCGCCGCTTCCCGCCCGGCGCTGGTGGGCGCCTTTGGCCACCTGGGCAGCCGCCGCCGCGCTGGTGGCCGCCGCCGTC
>JAIQFU010000651.1 GCA_020073115.1 Terriglobia bacterium | reverse complement strand
GGACTGGGTGGCAAATGGAAGAACTTACCGCAACCCCGTGCCCGGCAACAACATCGCTGCCCTAATCGCGCTCCACGCGGATCCAGCGGCCGCCAAGATCCAGGGGATGATTCCGGCCCCCAATGTGGCCACGGCTGGCAATGCGCCGGTCAACAACTACCAGGCGAACTTTCCCAGGAAGGAATTCATCAAGATTCCGAGTATCAAGATCGACCAGAGCATAGGCAACAACATTAAGCTGTCCGGATTCTACACCTGGGTCCAGACGGACCGCGACAGCGGCGCGAGCGCGCTGCCTTACCCGATGAACGTGAACCGCAAGATGCACGTTCGCACGAAGACTTTCCGGTTCAATTACGATCACACCATTTCGCCGACTATTTTCAACCACCTGGGGATCGGCTACCGGCGTTACGCCTACCCGGATCAGGTGGAGACATCGGGCAGTTACGATTCAAGGCTCGCCACCGCCCAGGCGATTCCCGGCGACATTGAAACGCTTACGCCGGACCTGAAGAGCGCCGGGAAGGTTGCGGGGCTGGGCCTGCCCGGAGCCCAAACGCTGGGCTTTCCGGTTGTTTCCGGCCTCCTCACCGGCGGCTTGGGCACTGGCACCAATTCCTACTACTACCAGGACAAGCCGACCGTCACGGAGTCGCTGGCGTGGGCCCGCGGCCAGCACATGTTGAAGTTTGGCGTCGAGTGGAAGTTCGACACCTACACCAACCGGAACGCCGTCGCCGCCATGTCAAACTACGGCTTTTCTGCCGCTCAGACCGGACTGCCGGCGACTGAAGGACAGAACCTTTCGGGGGGTAGTATCGGCAATGCCTACGCGAGCTTCCTGCTCGGGATGACGAACAGCTACCAGGTGGGTAATGTATCCGATCCTCAATGGAGGCGATCGGCCTACTCCTGGTTCGCGCAGGATACATTCCGGCTATCGCAGAAGTTGACCATTGACTTCGGACTACGCTGGGATTGGGTATCCGGTTGGGGTGAGTTGCACGACCGCGAAACCGGCTGGAGCCCCACTACGCCAATTCCGACCGCGAATAATCTGATGGGCGGCCTGGTACTCGCGGGCGACGGGCCCGGCCGGTGCAACTGCAAGTTCGGCAAGTCTTATCCGTGGGCTTATGGTCCGAGGCTGGGTATTGCGTACAAGTTCCAGGAGAAGACAGTGATACGGGTTGGCCTCGGCATAACCTATGGCGCTGCGCCGCCGAACCAGTACACGACGGCGGCTCAATCTCTGGGTCACGGATGGAATACGGTGGACGGGGCCGCTCCGGCCTACGGCATGGCCGCGTCGCAGTTCAGCAATGGAATCAAGGTGGATCCCGCCGCACTCGGGGCGACCAACTTCTCTCCCGGCCTGCGGGTCCTGCCCACACTGGTGAACGCACCGCAGTTCTGGGATCAGAACCTGGGACGGCCGCCGCGCCTGTTCAACTGGAATGTCAGCATCCAGCGGGAAATCTCCAGGGACATAGTGGTGGAAGCCGCGTACGTCGGCAGCCGCGGCGCGTGGTGGAGAGCCGACGGCCTCCAGAACTTCAACAACATGACGCCCGAATACCTCCAGTCGAAGGGGCTGGATGTACACAATGCCACCGACCGGGCGCTGCTTACTTCGCGGATCGATTCGGCAGCGGCGGCGGCGCGCGGCTTTACGAAGCCTTACCCGAGTTTCCCCTCCGGATCGACGGTCGCGCAGGCGCTCCGGCCCTACCCCATGTACCTCAACGCGCAGGGGCTGTGGTCTCCCGTCGGGAAGAACTGGTATGACTCGCTGCAAGCCAAATTCACCAAGAGGGTTTCTCACGGGTTCACCTTCCTTGCCGCGTACACCTTCTCCAAATCGCTGGCAGACTATGAGGGCTCGTACACCAACGTGTGGAACCGCGGACTGCAGAAGGCGCTCACGTCTTTCGATCAGCCGCACATGTTGGCCATGAGCGGCACATACCGCGTGCCGCGGTTGGCGCCGCAATCAAGCCGTTTGCTTGCCGCCGTCATCGAAGACTGGCAGATTGGCGCGGTCCTCCGCTATTCCAGTGGAACCCCGATCCAGGTTCCGAATGCGCAAAGCGCTCTGAGCGGTCTGCTTGGAGCATCGGTAAGCACGCCGGCGAATCGGGTACCGGGCCAAGCGCTGTTTCTAGCCGATCCAAACTCGGCCGACCCGAGGACAACTTTCGTGCTGAACCCGGCGGCCTGGACCGATCCGGCGCCCGGCGATTGGGGAACCGCAGCCAAGTACTATGGCGATTACCGGAACCGCCGCCGGCCGGATGAACAGTTCAGCCTGAGCAAGTCCTTTAGAATTCGTGAAGGCGTCTCGTTCGGCGTTCGCTTCGAGTTGTTCAACGCCTTCAACCGTCTACGTCTGAACAGTCCAACATCGGGCAACGCTAAGGCGACGCAGGTCCTGTCCAATGGAGTTCCGCAGAGCGGCTTCGGCTATGTGGACGCGACCAGCGCCAACGGCGCGACCAACCC
>JAIQFU010000650.1 GCA_020073115.1 Terriglobia bacterium | reverse complement strand
GCGGCGATCGCCGGCGTCTCGTCGCTGGCGGCAAGCGCCTTCAAAATCTCGCCCTCGCGCTCGCGGCGATGCGCGATGAAGGCCTCGACATAGGGCTTGGGCTCGGGAATTTCCGGCCCGTGCGTCGGGCGGTAGAGCGCGTCCTCGCGCGCCAGTCCCGCATCGATGGCCTTCTTCACCGCCCGTTGCAGGTCGCGCGGCGCGTCCAGCCCGTCCGAATAGAGGGCGAACGGCACGCCTGCTTTCTTGAGCAGGGCCGGAGCCGACGGCGCCAGGTCGCGCGTCTGCAGCGCCCGCAGGCTCTCCACGTCGTCCGGGTCGGCGTCGCGCGGCGGTTCGGGCCAACGCAGGCTCACCAGCACGGGAGCGTTGGCCTTCTTCAGCAGTTCCAGCGCCTCGGGCCGATAGGCTTCGCGCATGCCGTAGAAAATCGCCGGCTGCTTCAGTTCAGCGGCGAAGCGCAGCATGCGGTCGATCTCCACGAGGCGAGTAGCCGGCAGCAGGATGCGCTTCGATTCCGTGACGCCTTCGAGCGCCCGGTCGTACGCCGGCCGCGGCATGCTGCGCGGATCGCGGGCATAAGCGTCCTTCACCAGCGCGTAGTGTTGGGCATCGAGGTAAACCTGGCGGATGTAAGCGATGACGCCCATGGTGGAACCCGGGAAGCCGCCGCCCATGCCCCGTCCGCCGGAGGCCAGCGAGAGGTACTGGCCCACCGCGGGCAGGACCACCATCTCGCCGGAATGTTCGGTGGAGATCAGGTCTACGACGGATCCCTGCCCGGCGAAAATGCCGCGCGTGGGAAACGTGACTGCCGTGGCGAAGCCGGCGTTGCGCGCCGTTTCGATCCGCCGGTCGGAGGGCTGAATCTCATCCGCCGCCTTGACCCAACTGGTGGTGGAGGGGCGATCCTCCGGGCCGCGCGAGGACGCCGCGGCGGGCGTTTGCGCCGGCGTGGCGACGGGGGTCGCGCCCCGGCCCGCCGCGGCCCCGCGGCCGCCCGTGGCCGCGGCCGCTCCCGGAAGGCCCCACGTGCTGAGAGCGTCGATCAACCCGGGATAGACCGTCAGGCCTTCGCCTTCGACCACCGCCGCGTCAGGCGGCGCCGGCACGTTTTCGCCAACGGCTTCGATCAGCCCGTTGCGCAACACCACCGTGCCTTTGCTCAGCACGGGCCCGCCGACCGTCACGATTCGCGCGTTACGGATGGCCACCGGCGGAGGCGCGGCGGCCATGGCCCACGCACAACAGAAGAGCAGCGCAGTTACAGCTTTCCGCATAGGAAGGGAACATTATAGTTGGTGGCGAGTGGGAATATCGGGCCCGGATGTCGGCAAGAATGCCGACAAGGCAAACAGGAATGTTCACGCCACGTGTCAGCGCGCGTCCGCGGCCAACAGTTTCCCTACGGCGGCAGCGTACGCGTTCCAGGTCTTCGCTTCGCTCCGGAAGCGCGCCCGTCCGTCGGCGGTCAACCGGTAGTATTTGGCCCGGCGGTTGTTGCTCGACACGCCCCACTCGGCTTCGATCCACCCCCTGGCTTCCATGCGGTACAGCGCGGGGTAGAGCGCGCCCTCCTCCACCAGCAAGGCCCCCTCGGTGGACTCCTTGATGGCCGAAGCGATGGCATAGCCGTGCTGGGCGCCCCACGTCAGCGTCTTCAGGATCAGAAGATCCAAGGTGCCGCGTACCAGATCCAGACCGGGATTTTCCATTTATTGCACCCTCAACGCGCTCACGGGGTCGAGGCGCGCCGCCCGCAGCGCCGGGGCCACGCTCGCCGCGATCGATGTGGCGATCAATACCGTGGCCGCGGCGGCGAGGCTCACGGCGTCAATCGGAGCCAGCCCGAACAACATGCCCGATACCGCCTTCATCACGGCAATCGCCCCGGGGAGCCCGATCGCCACTCCGATGGCGACGAGCCGAACGCTCTCCGTCAACACCATACGGACGATCGCCGCCGGCTTCGACCCGATCGCCATGCGGATCCCGATCTCGCGCGTCCGCCGCGCCACCGCATACGCCATCAGCCCGTAGACCCCCGCGGCGATGAGCAGCAGCGCCAGGGAGGCGAAGAGGGCGGAGGCCCGCATCCGCAGCCGGTCGCTCTCCATGCTGGCGCCCACCGCGTCTTCCAGGGTTCTCACCGACTCCACGTTTACCGAAAGGCCCTGATCGCGGATGCGGCTGCGCACCAGCGCCGCAATATCCTGGGGCTTCAGGCGGCTGCGCACCTGAAGTTTGGCGCTGCCCATAAAGGCCCCGCCACTTCGCGGCTGGAGCACCGGCTGATACACCACGTCCGGAGGCGGCGCGGTCACGGTGCTGAATTTGATGTCTCCCACCACCCCGACCACTTGCACGCCCACGCGCCCCAGCAGGAGAATGCTCTTGCCTATCGGGGTCTGACCGGCGAACAGCCGGCGCGCCGTGGTTTCGGCCAGTATGACCACCCTGGGGGCGCGCTCGTCATCCAGCGGGGTGAAGCGACGGCCGGCGACGAG
>JAIQFU010000649.1 GCA_020073115.1 Terriglobia bacterium | reverse complement strand
CGTGTCGCCGGATCCGGCGGATCCTCCCGCGACGCTCAACGTCAGCAACCTGGTGGGTGGCGACCCGAAGCTCGCGAACGCGATGATGGGCACGCTGTCGGCACAGAGCCCGGCGATCGACGCGGCGACCGTAAACGGACCATCCTGTTGGTGGAAGACGAGGCCCGCGTCCGCAAGCTGATCGTGGACGTGCTCACCTCCCACGGCTATAAGGTTCTGGAGGCCACCCGCGGCGAAGAAGCGATTCGCATGTGCAAGACGCACAAGGAATCGATCGAGCTGGCGGTGGTGGACGTCGTGATGCCGGAAATGAGCGGGCCGGACCTCGTGCGGCAGATCGCGCGTCTGCGGCCGCAGATGCGGGTGCTCTACATCTCCGGGTACACGGACGAAGCCATCGTCCACCACGGGATCCAGAACTCGGGCGCGGCGTTTCTGCAGAAGCCCTTCGTGCCCGACGCCCTCGCGCGCAAAGTGCGGGAGGTTTTGGACGCGCGGAACACCAGGGCGAACAGTTAGCGGGCGCCGGCGGGACTCATTCCAGCCCGGCAAGTTTGAGCATCTCCAGGAACTGCCGTTCCGTGCGGCGGTCGATGGCCTGCGCGGCCAGCTTCCCCTCGCGATTGTAGACGAAGGTCTTGGGGATGCCCTGAACGCCGAACAATTCATTCACTTTCCGGCCCGCATCGAGAAGGACCGGATACGTGTACTTCTGGGCGGCGATGAAGGGCTGGACCTTGGCTGTATCCTCGTCCGAGATCGCCAGGACCATCAGGCCGCGCGGGCCGAAGCGGCGGTAGAGCGCCTCCATGTCCGGCATTTCCTTGCGGCACGGCGGGCACCACGTGGCCCAGAAATTCACCAGCACGACTTTCCCCCGCAAGTCCCGGAGCGACCACGATTTCCCGCTCAGGTCGGAGAGGGTGAAATCGGCGGATTCCCGGCGCCGGTCCTCCGCTTCCAGTTTGGCCGTGGCCGCCCGGTAGCCGGGGAGGTCGAGTTCGATGTCCAGATGCTCGTAGCGCACCAACTGGGCGAGGGCGGCGGCCAAGGGGCTGTTGGGGGCGCCGCGCAGGGCCTCCGCCATCGTGGAAGCGACCACCTGGAGCGTTTCGCGGCCGGCGTCGCCTTCGGTGACGAGGTTGCCCAGGGAGCCGATCAGCGACGTCTTGCGCGGGCTCGCCGGCAGTTGCTGAATCTCGCGGGCCAGTTTGCCGACTGCCCCGACCCACTCAGCGTCGGGAAGGCTGCGCAGTCGCGCCATCTGAGCGGCAATCGGGTCCTGCTGGGCGGGAGGCGTCTGGGCGCAGGCGCCGCCGAGGGCGAGTGACAAGGCGGCGGCAACGAGCACTCTTCGGGTCTTCATACCCTGTAAGGTAGCAGAGGCCGGCGCTGCGGAGGGGCGGCGCGTGCGGCCTCAATCGTATTTGAGCGCGGTAATTGGATCTACTCGCGTTGCGCGCCGAGCGGGACTCCAGCTTGCCAGCATGGCGATTAGGGCCCACACCAGGCTCGCGCCGGCGAAGGCGACCGGATCGAAAGGACTCAGGCCGTATAAGTAGCTTCGCAGCATACGGACAGTTCCGGCGCTCAGGACCAACCCCGCCGCGAGACCTGCCGCCGTAATGCGAAGGCCGCGCCCCAGCGCCATCCACTGCACGTCGCCGGGTTTCGCGCCAAGCGCCATGCGGACGCCGATCTCACGCGTCCTTTGGGAAACGGAAAACGCTACAACGCCGTAGAGGCCGATCGCCGCCAGCGCCAGCGCCAGCAGGCCCAGGCTGCCCAACAGCGCCGCCTGCCATTTGGCGCTCCAAAGCGAACGTGCAATTTCGTCTTCCAAACTCGCCGGCTCGTCCATTTGCAGGCCGGGGCCAGAGTTCCGGGCGATTCTCAACAAAGGCTCGGCCCATTGATAAGGACTGGCCGCGGTTCGAACGATCAATTGGAAGCCGCCCATCCCGGGATCCTGCCGCCGCGAAACGTAGTATTCGGGTCGCGGGCTTGCGTCATAGGTAAGCCCATAGGAGTGGATGTCCCGCGCCATCCCGATCACTTGAGCCATCCGGCGTTCGGACGGACGGGCGCCGAGCCACAGCGTTTTCCCGACGGGATCTTCGCCAGGCCACCAGGTCCGGGCCATGGTTTCGTTGATTACCAGGTTCAGGGCGTTGCCGGTGACGCCGCTCACGCCGAATCCCCGGCCCCTCACGATCGTCGCGTGCATCGCGTCGAAGTAGTTCGGCTCCACGGAGCTCCCGTTCATCCGCCGCGGCACCGCTGACCACTGCCCGCACATCCGCATCACGGCCTCCATGCTGTGCCTTCCCAGCTTCCTGTACGCCTTGGTGGTGGGCAGCTTCTTGAGTGTCCTTGCTATCCTGGCCCAGTCCGCAAACAGCTTTGCTGTCGGGACCTTCACGCCGGTATGCGGAGTTTCCATCCCACAGGCCCGCAGCGCGTCGGAAAAGTTGCTGAAGTATTTCCGCAGATGCCGTCGCCGTACC
>JAIQFU010000648.1 GCA_020073115.1 Terriglobia bacterium | reverse complement strand
GACCGATCCTTCGGGCGCCGTGGTACCCGCCGCCCTCGTGCAGCTTCGCGGTCCCGGCGGCGAAAAGCGCCAGACCACGGGCGATGCCGGCCAGTACGCGTTCTCCGCCCTCACGCCCGGGAAGTACCTCGTGCGCGTGATCGCCAAGGGCTTCACCGTCGCCTTCAAGCCGGACCTCGCCATCGACGGAGCCGCGGCGCTCGACGTCCAGCTTACGATTCAGGCGGAGTCCCTGGTGATCAACGTAGAGGACGAGGCCCGCAAGGTCTCCACCGACCCCACCGCGGCGGCCAACGCCGGGGCGCTGATCCTGGGGCAGCGGGAACTCGAGGCCCTTTCGGACGACCCCGACACGCTCGCCATGCAGTTGCAGGCTATGGCCGGTCCCGCCGCCGGACCGAGCGGAGGCGGAATCTACGTGGATGGCTTCAGCAACGGGCAGATCCCGCCTAAATCCTCGATCCGTGAAGTGCGCATCAACTCCAACGTCTACTCGCCGGAATACGATCAGAACGGCTACGGACGCATCGAGATCTTCACCAAGCCCGGGTCCGACAAGTTGCGCGGCCAGGCCCTCTGGCAGTACAACAAGGAAGCCCTGAACTCCCGCAGCCCTCTATTGGCGCAATCCAAACGGCCGCAGTACAAGCAGAACCTGTACGGCGTGACCATGACCGGCCCCCTCCAGAAATCGAAAGCCTCTTTCGGATTGGACGCGGTACGCCGGAGCCTGACTGAAAACGCCTTCATCCTGGCCACCACGCTAGACGGCAATCTGAATCCAGCGACGGTCAACCAGACTATCCTGATGCCCTCCACGGTCCTCAACCTGGTCCCGCGGCTGGACTACTCCATCAATGCCAACAACAACCTGACCGTGCGCTACGCCCTGACGAGGCAGACCAACGAGAATCAGGGCGCCGGCGACTTCAGCCTGGCTTCGCGCGCCTACGACGGGAAGCGAACAAGCCACGTGGTCCAGGTCACCGAGACCGCCATCCTGACGCCGGCGATCATTACCGAGACGCGCTTCCAGTTTATCCGCGGCGATTACTACAACACCGGTGACAACACCGTTCCCGCCATCATCGTGCCCGGCGCGTTCACCGGCGGCGGTCCGCAGATCGGCAACTCCGGGACCACCACCACTAACTGGGAACTGGCGAACACCTCCACTTACATGCACCGCGCCCACAGCTACAAATGGGGCTTCCGGGCGCGGGGCGTGTCGCTGGAGAGCACTTCCGTAAACAATTTTGGCGGCACGTTCACCTTTCAGCCCGGCGTGGGCCCGCAGTTGGACGGCGCCAGCCAGGCCATTCCGGGCACGTCCATCGCTCTGCCCGCGCTCGAAGTCTACCGGCGCACCCTGTTGTTCCAGAGAGCCGGGATGAGCGATGCCCAGATCCGCGCGTCGGGCGGCGGCGCCTACCTGTTCGGCATCAGCGGGGGTACACCCACCACATCGCTGAGCCAGTATGATTTCGGGTTTTTCGTCAACGACGATTGGCGCATCCGCCCCAACCTGACGCTAGGCTATGGGCTGCGTTACGAAACGCAGACGAACATGGGGGACCACGGCGACTGGGCGCCGCGGGTCTCCCTGGCGTGGGCCCCGCGCGCCCGGGGCGCGCAGCAGAAGACCGTATTCCGGGCGGGTTTCGGCGCCTTCTATTCCCGCATCGGGGAGGGCGTCTTCTTGAACGCGCTACGCTTCAACGGGGTCACGCAGCAGTCGTACCTGATCCCCTACCCGCCGTTCTATCCCGCGATTCCCTCACTGACATCGCTGGCGAGCGCGCGGCAGCCGCAGCAACTCCAGCTCGTGTATGGAGGAATCGTCGCGCCGCGGACCTATCAGGCCAGCGTCGGCGGGGACCGGCAGATCGGGAAGTACGCCCGGGTGAGCGTGAGCTACGTGGAAACCCGCGCGGTGCACGTGCAGCGCGTGCGCGACATCAACGCGCCCCTCGGCGGCCAGTATCCGTTCGGCGACCCGCAGTTGCGCAGACTGACGGAGTCGACCGGCTTCAGCCGCATGCACCAGGTGATGATCACACCCACGGTGAACTACAAAAAACTCACCGTTTTCGGCTACTACGTGCTGGGCTTCAACAAGACGGATTCCGAAGGCCAGCCGGCGGATCCTTACAACCTGCGCGCCGAGTGGGGCCCCTCGGCGGGAGATGCGCGCCACATGGCGGTGGCCGGGGCGCGGGTGATGCTGCCGCTTCAGATCAGCGCGCTGCCCTACTTCCTGGCCTCTTCCGGACGCCCGTACAACATCACGACGGGAAGGGATCTTAACGGCGACACCGTCTTCGCGGAAAGGCCGGCGTTGGCCTCCGGAGCGGGGAACTGCTCGGGCAAGGACTCCGTCTATGCCGCGCAGTTCGGCTGCTTCAACCTCAGTCCCGGGCCGGGTGCGGCGACCATCGGCCGCAATTTCGCGCGCGGCCCCGCCATGTGGAACGTGGGGCAATCGGCAAGCGGGAAGGCGCGGGTCCGACAGGCAGCATGGGATCGGCCGCGGGCGGCGCTACTGGTTCCGCCATGGCCGCCGCCACCTCGATGTCGAACGCGCAGATCCTGGGCGGAAGCGGGCGATATAACCTGACGCTCGCCATCAACGCCACGAATCCGCTGAACCACACCAACTACCTGGTTCCCAGCGGCGACCTCTCATCGCCGTACTTCGGCCTGTTCCGGTCCTCCGGCGGGCTGCTGGGGAATACCACCTACAACCGGAAGATCGATCTGATGCTGCGGTTGGGATTTTGAGTCATATCGCCAAACCGCTCCCTTGCGGTCGCGGCTCGTAACGCGAGGCAAGCCTCGCCCGCGGCGCCCCTGTCTTTTTCACGGCTTCTCAGGGAGCGGTTTCCGATAGCGTCTGGGGCTTGGGCTTGTCGGCGAAATCGGGCTCGCTGAAGACCTTTTCAATGGCCAGGTAGAGCGCGAGCAACAGGGCGGCCGCGGCTGCAACGAGGGCAGGCGGGCCCAGGGGCAGCGCGTGGGCCAGGCGAGCCAGTCCGTTATGCATCAGTTCCTGGTACGGGGCCAGGAAGATCAGGGCCATGCTCGTCAGGTACCAGAGCGCTAACAGCGAGACGAAAGCCGCCCTGCGAACCCGGTGCGGAACGCGGCTCAGCTTCCGCCAGTCGAGGAGCACGATGAACAATATCGCGAGCATCGCGTACACGAGAATGGCAGTGGCGGTGACGATCTCCACCCGCGGTTCGGATGACGCGCCCGTTGGGCGACGAAAGTAGAAGCCTAACGCGTGGGCGGCGAGCATCGGCCCCATGATGGTCCACAGCAAAGCGCGCCTGCCAACGGGAAGCGCCCACAGCCATCGCGTTCGGGCGCGGGAATCCCACCAGGCCACCAAAAGCCAGAACGGATTCAACAGCCATGAGCCGGAGCTTGTCCAGACTCCGATCATGGGGACAAAGAAGAGGTATTGCCAGGAATAGGCGGAACGCAGGACCGGCGCCCATGCGAAGGTCATGGCGGCGCGTGTGACCGGCGCCCTGGCCGGGAGGGCAGCCTCCCCCCCGGCTTTCAC
>JAIQFU010000110.1 GCA_020073115.1 Terriglobia bacterium | reverse complement strand
GTCGACATCCGGCCCCGCGGTTCCGCAAAGCCCGCTACATCGCGGGATACGTCATCGGTGCCCACGTGGCAAAGCACCGGTGGCGAAAAACGACCACCGGCGGTACTTGACATATCATGTCGACATCCGGCCCAGCGTTATTTCGCGCTGAGTTGCGTTGAGGCAGCGGTCAGGCCTTCTCCGCTCGCTTTCACGCCGATGCTTCCCGGCTTGCCGTTGGAGCGCACGATCAGCAATCCCAGGCCGCTGAACGCTTTGTGGCGGTCCCCTTTGAAGGGCTCGGCCGTCGCCGCGTTGCCGCTGTCCACAGCTTCGATTTTGCCGGCGCCGGTCACCTCGAACCGGACCTCGTTGTCCGCCAGCGGACACAGGTTTCCGTCTTTGTCCTCTATTCGCACCGTCACGAACGAAAGATCGTCGCCATCGGGGTGGATCGTTCTCCGGTCTGGAACGAGTACGATCTTGGCGGGAGCGCCCGCCGTCCGGATCTCCTCCACCGCCACCTGCTTCCCTCCCTGGTAGCCCACCGCCTTGATCGACCCCGGCTGATAGGGAACCTGCCAGATCAGCCGGTACCTGGTGGCGAACTTCAGGTCCGCGCTCACGTTGCGGCCCACCGGCATCTCCCAGACGTCCGAAAAACGCTTTTTCCGGCCCAGCGACTTGCCGTTCACGAACAACTCGACTTCGTCCGCGTTGGAATAGACCATCACCGGGATGTCCTTCCCCTCCACGTCCTGCCAGTTCCAGTGCGGCAGCACATGGACCATGGGCTTCTTGCTCCACACGCTCTGGTAGAGGTAGTAGCGGTCCTTGGGGAAGCCGGCGAGGTCGATCATGCCGAAATAGGAACTGCGCGACGGGAAGTCCTGCGGGCTGCCGTAGGGCGTGGGCTCGCCCAGGTAATCGAACCCGGTCCACACGAATTCGCCCAGCACCTGCGGAAACTTGTCCTGATAATTGAACTCCACGTCGGGGCACATGGCCCACGCCGGGGCGATGATGTCATAGCTGCTGATCTGAAGCGACGGGCGCCGCTGATACTTCTCTATGGGCAGGTGGTACACGCCGCGCGAACTCACGCAGGAGGCAGTTTCTGAACCGTAGATCACCCAGTTGGGATGGGCCTTCATGATTTCCTCATAGCGCATCGGCTGGTAGTTGAACCCGGGGATATCCACGTTGTCGGCCAGTTTGTTGTTGATGGCCTGCTGCCAGTTATTGAAGGCGGAAGTGGTGGGCCTGGTAGGGTCCTCTTCGTGGAAGAAGCCCGTCAGGCGTTTGGCTTCTTCCCAGCCGTTCGCCCGGCCCTGCTCCGGGATTTCGTTGCCGATGCTCCACAGGATAATGCTGGGGTGGTTGCGGTCGCGGCGCACGAAATCGCGCACGTCGCGCTCGGACCACTCGGCGAAGTACTTGCTGTAGTCGTTCGGCGTCTTGCGGATGCGCCACATGTCGAAGGCTTCGTCCATGATCATCAAGCCCAGGCGGTCGGCGAACTCGAGCAGTTCCGGCGAGGGCGGGTTGTGGCTGGTGCGGATGGCGTTCACGCCCCCGGCCTTCAGAATTTCAAGCTGCCGCTCCGTGGCCCGGCGGCTGACGGCCGCGCCGAGCGCGCCGAGGTCGTGGTGGTCGCAGACGCCCTGTATCTTCACCACCCGGCCGTTGAGCAGGAAGCCTTTCTGCTTGTCGAAGGCGATGGTGCGGATCCCGAACGGCGTGGTGTAGCGGTCCACCACGCGGCCGCCGTCCAGCACCTCGCTCACCACCGTGTACAGGTTCGGGTGCAGGATATCCCAGAGGAGCGGGCCCATTACCGTAACGCTCGCGGGCACGGTTACGGACCCGGAAGCGGGAATGGCGGCGTTGTCCGACGTGCGCGCCACCTGCTTGCCGGACGGGTCCAGCACCGAAGTCCGCAGCGTCACTTTCGCTTCGCGGCCGGCTTCGTTGCGCAGTTCCGTCTTCACCGCCAGCGACGCGCTTATGTCCGACACGCCGGGCGTGGTGACGTAAGTTCCCCAGTGCGCCACGTGCTGCGGGCCGGTAATCGTGAGCCACACGTTGCGATAGATGCCGGCGCCAGGGTACCAGCGGGACGACCGCGGCTCCGGGCTGAGTTTCACGGACAGCACGTTCTCCTTGCCGCCGAAGTTCAGGTGGGGCGTGAGGTCGAAAGCGAAGCTGCTGTAGCCGTACGGCCGCTCCCCGAGATACTGGCCGTTGAGCCACACGCGCGCATTCGACATCGCGCCATCGAACTCCACCGTGAAATAGCGGCCCTTCCCGGTCTCCGGGACGGTGAACGTCTTGCGGTACCACCCCGTTCCGGAGATGGGCAGCGCTCCGGTGCTCGGCCCATACTGGGCATCGAAGGGGCCGTAGATGGCCCAGTCATGCGGCAGGCGGACCATGGACCAGGAGGAATCCTGGAACTCCGGTTTTTCCGCGCCCTCCGCTTCTCCTTTGAAGAAACGCCAGTCGTCGTTAAAGCTGAGGCGGCGCGCGCCCGCGACGGGAACCGCGGAGGCCGCGCTGGCGGCTGGAATGGAAGTGAGAACGGCAATCAAAGAACCGGCGAGCGTGAGCCGGTGGCGAGAGGCGATCATGTCTGCTCCTTGAAGTCCTATCTTATGATGGAGCAGACAAAAGGGGCAGACCAGGAGTCTGCCCCATTATGCGCGCTTCTACTGCTGCTGCCCCGCCGGCTCTTCCACCGAGGCGGAGCCCTGGAGCTTTTCGAGTTCGGCCAGTTGCGCGCGTACGCGGCCGGCGTCGGCGGCCTTCGGAGCATACTCCAGGTACCCGCGCATTTGCTCCGCGGCCCCGGGGTAGTCCCGCCGCTGCGCCAGAATCATCCCCAGGAGCTTCCAGGTCTGGACATAGTGGTGACGGGTATCCAGCTTCTGCTCCTGACGGGCGCTCTTTTCGGCCGCATCCAGTTTTTGGAGATTGTAGTTCGCCACGGCGTTAAAGAAATACGCCATCGGAGAATCGTAGGGATCCAGGCCGAGCGCCTGATCGGTGGTCGCGGCCAGATCCTTCCACTGCTGCCCGGCCGCCTGGAGGATCGCCAGAAAGAGATAGGGGTGCAGGAATTTCGGGTCGGCCTTGATGGCGGCCTGCAACGATTGGGCGGCGGCCTCGTTCTGCTTCGTCAATATCTGCAGCTTGCCCATCTCGCACCAGGCGGCGGCGAAGTCGGGATCAGCCGCGACGGCTTTCTGAAAGCTCTTGATGGCCTCGTCCGGCTTGTTCCTCCGTTCCGCTTCCATGCCCTTCTCGAATGCTTTGCGGGCGTCTTTGGGAGCGGCCAAGGTCGTGGCGCTCACAACCCGGCCTTCGACCTTTCCAAGCCGGTGAACGAGGATCGTCCCGATATCCGGATTATCGAACTGCCGGTGCGTCACCAGGCTGACCGACTCCGATTGATACCCGGGGACCCTGGCCTGCACATCGCAATTCATCATCAGCCGCTCGAGGCCGTTCAAACCTCCGTACCCGCTGGAGTTCTGGCCCGGGAAGGCGTTACTCAGGCCAAACGCCGGCTCCAGGGAATGGGACTCGCTGGCATCCTGCATCGCGCCGTTGTCTCTGCCCCCGAGTTCGAAGCTGAAGCGCCCTTTGCTATCCGTATACGTCTCCGCGTGCGAGAACCCGTTGCACACCGTCTCAATCACCGCGGTCTGGTCCAGGGGGGCTCCATCGTCAGCCACCACGCGGCCGGAGAGAAAAACCGGCCGGGACATCTCCTGCGGGGAATGTTGGTCCGATCGCGTGGAGGGCTGGCCCGGCAGGTTCCCGTCGGGGCCTGTACTCCTGTCCGCGGAACCCACTGACCCACCCCCGTTACCCGGGCCGTTAGTTCCCGCGTGCTGTCCGAAAACCGGCTGCAGCAGCAGAACCGCAGCGGAAAGACACGTGCAAATTCGTACGCCCAATCTGGACATACTCCCCTCCGTTGGTCCAATTATGTCATCGCGGCCGGAATCACCGGTTCAGGCTCTGAATCGATTCACACCGCCGGAGAGGGGCGGCTCTACGGAAAATCACATTGTTAATATGAGATTGTGCAAGCGCTTATGAAGAAACACCTGTTAACGCCATTTTGCGCATTTTTGATCACGCTCGCCGCCTGCTCCGAGGCGACGGACACCACCGCCAGGAAGGAAGCGGAAAAGCCGCCGGAGCCGGTCACCGGCCAGAGCGCGCTGTATAAGATGTACCAAGTGGCACGGACTTGGGATAGAGAGGCCGAAGTCCTGAAGATGAACAGCATCCCGTTGGCGGACGTCGCGCCGGTTCCCGGCAAAGCGGCCGCCTGGGAGGCGACATTCACGTCCGCGGCGAAGGGGAAGAAACGTTCCTGGACCTATTCGGTCATCGAATCAGAAGGCAACCTGCACAAAGGCGTTTTCGGCGGGTTGGAGGAATCGTGGTCAGGATCCGGCGGGCAGACATCGCCATTTCTGGCCATCGCCTGTAAGAAAGATACGGACGAAGCGCTGGCCACCGCGCGGGCGAAAGGCGTGAGAGCGGAGGAATACGACAGGAAAAATCCGGGAAAGATCATTTCCTTCGTTCTGGAGAAGATCCGGAAATACCCGGATCCGGTCTGGCGCGTGATCTGGGGCGAATCGGTGAGCACATCGGACTACTCGGTCTACGTGGACGCGAGCACGGGCGGCTACCTGGAAACGCTGCACTAGCTTCATGTGGAGTGGTCCTCCGGCCAGTCCTCCGGCCTGCCACGACGGCAAAGCCGGCATGGCCGGCCGGAGGCCCACCCCACGATAAGCGCTACGCCACCGGGACAGCTTCCGGGGCGAAGGTCAACTCCCCCGATTCCCCGGCGTCCACCATCACCGTCTGGCCGTCGCGCACGGCGCCTTTCAGCAGCAGTCTGCCCAGGGGCGTCTCGATCTTCTTCTGAATGGCGCGCTTGAGCGGCCGCGCGCCGTATTGCGGGTCGTACCCCGTCCGGACCAGGTTCTCGCGCGCCGCGTCGGTCAGTTCCAGGGTGATGTGGCGGTCCGCCAGGCGCGCGCGCAGCCGCGAAAGTTGAATGTCCACGATCTGCTTGAGGTGCTCTTCCGAGAGCGAATGGAAGACGATGATCTCGTCCACCCGGTTCAGGAACTCCGGCCGAAAGTGGCGGCGCATCTCCTCCAGCACGGCTTCTTTCATGCGGTCGTACGCCACCCCGGCGAACGATCCGCGATATTCGAGAATCCGCTGGCTCCCGACGTTCGAGGTCATAATCACGATGGTGTTCTTGAAATCGACGGTGCGCCCCTGGCCGCCGGTGAGGCGGCCGTCGTCCAGAATCTGGAGCATGACGTTGAACACGTCGTGGTGCGCTTTCTCGATCTCGTCGAACAGCACGACGGAGTAGGGCCGCCGGCGCACAGCCTCGGTCAACTGACCGCCTTCTTCGTATCCCACGTATCCCGGCGGCGCGCCGATGAGCCGCGCCACGGTGTGCTTTTCCTGGTATTCCGACATGTCGATGCGGATCATGGCGCGCTCGTCGTCGAAGAGAAATTCGGCCAGCGCGCGCGCCAGTTCCGTCTTGCCCACGCCCGTAGGCCCGAGAAAAATGAAGCTGCCGATGGGCCGGTGGGGGTCCTTCAGCCCGGAGCGGGCGCGGATGACGGCCTCCGCCACGGCCATCACGGCCTCGTCCTGCCCCACGACGCGCTTGTGCAGTTCCTCATCCAGCCGCAGGAGCTTCTGCATCTCGCCTTCCAGCAGTTTGGTGACGGGTACGCCGGTCCAGCGGCTGACCACCTCGGCGATGTCGTCTTCGTCCACCTCTTCCTTGATCAGCCTGGATTGGCCCTTTTGGGCGTCGAAGCTGGCGGATTCCTGTTGCAACTGGCGCTCGAGCGCGGCCAGCTTGCCGTATTTCAGCTCGGCCGCGCGGTTCAGGTCGTACTGCCGCTCGGCGCGCTCGATTTCGACCTTGGTCTGCTCCACCTGCTCGCGGATCTCGCGCAGGCGCTGCACCGAGTTCTTTTCGGCCTGCCAGCGGGCGGTGAGCGCGTCGGATCCGGCCTTCAGGTCGGCCAGCTCTTTTTCCAGCCGCGCCAGGCGCTCCCTGGAAGCCGCGTCGGTTTCCTTGCGCAACGCCTCGCGCTCGATTTCGAGCTGCATGATGCGGCGGCGCGTCTCGTCCAGCTCGGCCGGCATGGAGTCGATCTCGGTGCGCAGCCGCGCGGCCGATTCGTCCACCAGGTCGATGGCTTTATCGGGCAGAAAACGGTCCGTGATGTACCGGTCGGAGAGAACGGCCGCGGCCACCAGCGCGGCATCCTTGATGCGCACGCCGTGGTGCACCTCGTACCGCTCCTTGAGGCCGCGCAGGATGGAAATAGTGTCCTCCACGGAAGGCTGATCCACCAACACCGGCTGGAAGCGGCGCTCCAGGGCGGCGTCCTTTTCGACGTGTTTGCGGTACTCGTCGAGCGTAGTGGCCCCGATGCAGTGCAGCTCTCCGCGAGCCAGCATGGGTTTCAGCAGGTTGCCCGCATCCATCGCGCCTTCGGCCTTTCCGGCGCCGACCACGGTGTGCAGCTCGTCGATGAAAAGGACGACCTCGCCCGCCGAGTCCTGCACCTCTTTAAGCACGGCCTTGAGGCGCTCCTCGAACTCCCCGCGGTACTTGGCGCCGGCGATCAGCGAGCCCATGTCGAGGGCCACGATCCGCTTGTTCTTGAGCCCCTCGGGGACGTCGCCGCGGATGATTCGCAGGGCCAGCCCTTCCACGATGGCCGTTTTGCCCACGCCCGGCTCGCCGATCAGCACCGGGTTGTTCTTGGTGCGCCGCGAGAGCACCTGGATGACGCGGCGGATCTCTTCGTCGCGGCCGATGACGGGATCCAGCTTGCCCTGCGAAGCCAGTTTGGTGAGATCGCGCCCATAGCGCTCCAGCGCCTCGTACGTGGCTTCGGGATTCTGCGAGGTCACGCGCTGGCTCCCGCGCACTTCGCGCAGGGCTTGCATCAGCCGCTCCCGGGCGAGCCCAAACTCCTTCAGCAGCCGCCCCGTGGCGCCCGCATCCTCCAACGCCGCCAGCAGGACGTGCTCGACGGAAATGTAGCCGTCCTTGAGCGTGCGCGCTTCGTCCTCCGCCGCGGTGAGCATCCGGTTCAACCGTGGAGTCACATACACCTGGTCCGGGCCGCCGGTGGGCCCGGAGACCTTCGGCATGCGATCCAGCTCGGATTCCAGCCGCCGCGCAAGCGATTCCCCATTAATGCCGGCTTTGGCCAGGATGGAGGGCGCGAGGCCACCTTCCTGCTCCAGCAGCGCGGCTAAAAGGTGTTCGACATCGATCTGTTGATGGCCGTAGCGGACGGCCTTGCTCTGGGCCGACCGGATCGCCTCCTGCAATTTCTCAGTGAAACGATTGATGTCCATACCGCTATTTTGCGCCTCCCTGTGAATTTCATCAGTGTGAACGTGCGCGGCTCGGCTTTCGGTTCGGAAACCGGCAAATCCGGGGCGCATCTACCGTTGCAGAGGGGAAGAGGTTGGTATGGCGCAGGCGCAACAACGCTGGTGGAAGCGGTGGTGGTGCTCCGTGATGCACGACGACTTCAGCTGGCCGATTCACGGGCATTATCGCTGCCGGAGGTGCAAGCGGGTATACGCGATTCCCTGGAAATAGGGGCTGGGCACGCCCGGTCCGAGGGGTGAAAAGAAATCCAGCCGCTCTCGGCGCTAGGTACTCATCCGGATCAATTGCTCGGCGTTCTTCAATGCCTCCGGCGTGAGCTTCTGGCCCGACAACATGCGGCAGATCTCGCGGGTTCGCGCATCGGGATCCAGTTCATCCACAACGGCCACGGTCCGCCCTTTGGACTCCTGTTTCTCGACGCGATAGTGATGGTCCGCGAACGAGGCGATCTGCGGCAGGTGCGTGACGCAAAGCACCTGGCTGGCCGCTGCCAGCTTTTTGAGCCGCCGCCCCACGCCCTCGGCCGCGCCTCCCCCGACGCCCGCGTCCACTTCATCGAAAACCAGCGTGCGGACGATGGCAGTCTTCGGCCCGGCAAGGCATGTCTTCAGGGCCAGGGCGATCCGCGAGATCTCGCCGCCCGAGGCCACCTTTTCCAGGGGACGAGGGACCTCGCCCAGGTTGGGTGAAACCAGAAACTGCACCGCATCCGCCCCCTGCCCGGACCATGCGGCCCGGGACAATTCCACGCGAAAGATCGTGCGCTCCATGGCAAGCTGGGCCAATTCGGCTTCCACCTTCTTCTCCAGTTTGCGCGCCGCGGCCGAGCGCCGCCCGGTCAGCTCGGCCGCCAGCTTCTCGAATTCCGCCGCGAGCCGCTGCTGCTCCCGCCGCAACTGCTCCATGCGTTCCCCGGCGTGCTCCACCGCTTCAATTTGCCGGCGGACTTCCTCCAAAAACGCCTGAATTTCCTTGAGCGACGGCCCATACTTCCGTTTCAGCCGGTCGATGGCGGCCAGCCGCGTCTCGATTTCTTCCAGGCGTCCGGGGTTGGCCTCCAGACCGGAGAGATAGTCGCGAAGGCCGTACGATGCCTCCTGAAGGCTCAGGTCGGCGGCTTTGAGATGCTCGCGCAACCCTTCCAGGGAAGAATCGATGCGGCACAACTCCTCTAAGCGGCGCGCCGCCACGCCGACCAGCGAGACGGCGGATTCCGGAGCATCGTACAACGCGGCGTAGGCGGCGTTCGCCGCTTCCTCCAACCGCTGAACATTTTGCAGGACGCGGCGCTCGTTTTCGAGAGCGGCGTCCTCCCCCGGCGCCAGCGCCGCGCTTTCGATTTCCTTGCGCTGGAACGACCACAGGTCCAGCAGACGCAATTTCTCCTGCTCCGAGCGCTCCAGCGCCTCCAGTTCCTCCGCGGCGGCGCGCCACGCGTGGTAGGTGGCGCCGATGCTCTCCAGCAGGTCGCGGGCGCCGGCGAAAGCGTCCAGCATCTCGCGCTGCGCGTCCGGCAGAAAAAGGAGCTGCTGATCGTGCTGCCCGTGAATATCCGCCAGGTGCGGCGCCAGGTCTTTGAGCAGGGCGGCGGATACCGGGCGGCTGCCGACGAACGCCCGCGATTTCCCGCCGGCGAGGATCTCGCGCTCGATGAGCAGTTCGCCCTCTTCGCTTTCCAGCCCCGCGGTCTCCAGTAAACGGCGAATGGGAGCATGGTCGCGCACGTCGAAAATGCCGGCCACGCGCGCGCGCGATTCTCCCGTGCGCACCATCTCGGCCGACGCGCGCCCGCCCAGCAGGAGCCCGAGCGCATCCACCACAATGGATTTGCCGCTGCCGGTCTCGCCGGTGAGGAGATTCAGCCCCGGGTGAAAATGGACGCGCAGCCGCTCGATGACGGCATAGTTCTCGACCACCAGTTCCAGCAGCATTTGAGGAGATTATAGACCGAATGTCGGCAGGAATGCCGACACTGCGGGCAAGAATGCCCACGCCACGTTCTACCATGTTCGCATGGAATATCGCCGACGGCTGCCCCATGTTATTCCCGATGACCGCTGGGTCTTTGTGACGTGGCGCTTGCATGGCAGCCTGCCGCAGGGCGTTTACCCTCCACCGCATCTGCCATCTGCCGGGCACGCGTTCGCCTGGATCGACCGCTACCTTGACGGGAGCACAGTTGGCCCGCAGTTTCTTCGCGACGAGCGCATTGCCAGCATAGTGCGGGATGCGCTGCGGCGAGGCGCGGATCTGGGGCGGTTCCAAATGCGAGCGTTCGTTCTTATGCCGAATCACGTTCACGCGCTGATGTTTCCACAAGCGCCGCTTCCGCCTACACTCAAGTCGCTGAAAGGCTTTACCGCCCACCAGGCGAACCGGATACTGGGGCGCACCGGGACACCGTTCTGGGAGCGAGAATCCTATGACCACTGGATCCGTGATGAGGCCGAGTTAAACCGGATCGTCGCGTATATCGAGATGAACCCGGTAAAAGCAGGGCTAGCGGACCGTCCGGAAGACTACCCCTGGTCGAGCGCATTTCCGGACTAACCGTGGCGTGGGCATTCCTGCCCGCCGTGTCGGCAATCTTGCCGACATCCGGCCCCAGTTCACTCGTAATGCAGCGCTCTCACCGGGTCGATGCGCATGGCGCGGCGCGCGGGAAGGTACGCTGCCAGCAGGGCCACCGCCGCCACCACCGCCGAGGCGAACGCCAGGCTGGCGGCGTCCGTGGGCTCGATGCCGAACAGCAGGGAGCGGATGATCTTCCGCAACGCCAACGTGGCTGGAATCCCCGCCGCCAGGCCCAACGCCGTGATCACGCAAACCTGGAACAGCACCGTGGCCAGCACGGCCATGCGGCCCGCGCCCAGCGCCACGCGGACGCCGATCTCGCGCGTGCGGCTGGCCACCGAGTAGGACACCAGGCCGTACAGCCCCACGCACGCCAGCCCCAACGTGATGACCCCGAACAGGGACACCAGGAAGGCGAACAGGCGTTCCTGCAAGATGGATTCGCCAATCTGCGTTTCCAGGGTCTTGGGCTCGATCAGCGGCAGCATCCGGTCCAATTCGCGCACCGCGGCTCGAATGGACGGCAGCGCGGCGGACGGGCGTCCGGCGGTGCGCGCCTCCACCTGCATTTCGCCCCGCCACCCGAACATGTTCTGCGTGTAAGGGATGTAGACGGTGGCCGGGAACTCGCCGCGGAGCTTGTCGTACTTGGCGTCTTGGGCCACGCCGATCACCTCGTAATCCCAATCGCGCTTGTTGGCCCAGCGGAAACGCCTGCCGAGTGGCGAGCCGGAACCGAAGGCCTTGCGCGCCGCCGCTTCATTGATCACCGCCACCCTCCGCCCCGCGCTCAGGTCGCTCCGCTCGATCCCGCGGCCCACGACTATCGGGATGCGCATCACCTTCAGAAAATCGGGTCCCACGAAGTTGATTTTGGAACCGCGGCGGCTCCGGGAGGCATCGCCATCCACGAGGAAGGACGAATTGGACATCCAGCCGGAGATCGGCGACGACGTGGACATGGTCACGCCCGTCACGCCCGGGATGGCCCGCAGCCTTTCCGTCAGCCGGGCGAAAAACTCGTTGCCGCGCGCCTCGTCGTACCCGTTCGACCCGGGGCTGATGCCGAACAGAACCACGTTGTGCGGGTCGAAGCCGAGCGGGAGGCCGCGCAGTTTAACCAGGCTGCGGGTCAGCAGCGTGGCGCCGGAAGCCAGCAGCAGGGCCGCCGCAATCTGGACCGCAACCAGCGCCCGGACCACGTCCGCACAGACTCCGCCCAAGCATCCGAAAACCGCATATTCTTCCGGTTCGAGATGTTCCAGCAGTACCCGATTCCAGCGAGTAAGCCAGTCCTGCCAATCGTAAGGACCAGGTTTTCTTCGGCTCATCAGGCCAGCAGGCGGTTTTACTGCCTAAAAGCGGTTAAAAAAAGCAAGACCGGGATAAATAAGAGTCCCAGCCAGGGCATCGTGTCCGCACAGGCCTGCAGAACGCGGCGGCTCGATTTTCCCCAT
>JAIQFU010000109.1 GCA_020073115.1 Terriglobia bacterium | reverse complement strand
ACGACCGCTCCGAAATTGTCGGAGAGAGCGTCCGGACCATTCTGCACACGCTGGCCGAGGGCGCGCTGCTGGTGATTATCGTACTCTATCTGCTCTTAAGAAACATCCGCGGCGCAATTGTGGTCGTCGTGGCCCTGCCTCTGGCCAGCTTGCTGACATTTATCGTGATGAAACAGGCAGGTCTCAGCGCGAACCTGATGTCGCTTGGCGGATTAGCCATTTCGATCGGCATGATCATCGATGCCACGATCATTCAGGTTGAAAATGTGCAAAGGCATCTGGGAGAGTTGAAGGATCCGTCGCGAAAACTCTCGACTGTGCTCCACGCGGTCATGGAAGTGCGGCGCCCGAGTATCTTCGGCGAATTGATCATCGCCCTCACTTTTCTGCCCATCATCACCCTCAAGGGCATGGAGGGCAAGATGTTCAAGCCGATGGCGGCGACGGTGCTGCTTGCGGTCGCCGGATCGCTTGTGATTGCGCTTGTGGCCATGCCCGTCTTCAGTTGGCTCGTATTCCGAAAGCCTACGGCGGAAAGGGAGACGTGGCTGATGCGTCAGGCAGCACGAGCGTACGAGCCGGCGCTGCGGGGCGCGGTGCGGCGCCCGCTTTTGACCGTGGGGATCGCGGCAATCGTGTTTGCGATCTCACTGGCGGGAGCGCGCTTGCTGGGCGCCGAGTTCATCCCGCGGCTGGACGAGGGATCCTTGCTCATTCAAATGTACCGGCTTCCAGGGATTTCCATCAGCGAATCGTTGCACGGCAACGAGATCATCGAAAAGGTCCTGCTCGAGTTTCCAGAAGTCGAGGGCGTCTATTCCCGCACGGGCAGGGCCGAAGTCGCGATTGACCCGATGGCGATCGACCAGAGCGACGTCTATATTTTCCTCAAGCCCCCGAGCCAGTGGCCGAGAAGCCGGACCAAGGAGGATCTGGTCGAGGCAATGCGGCGCAAACTGCACGAGCGAGCGCCGGGCGCGGCTTACAGCTTTTCGCAGCCGATTCAGATGCGGACGCAGGAGATGATGGAGTCCGGAATCCGCTCCGACGTCGCGGTGAAGATATTCGGAGACGATCTCGACGTGCTGGGCCAGAAGGCCGGCGAGGTGGCCGCGGCTCTCGAACGAGTCCCGGGAGCGGCCGATGTTCGGGCGGAACGGGTGGCGGGTATGCCGTACCTCCGCATCAAAATACGCCGTGAGGCGATCGCCAGGCACGGCCTGGATGCGGCCGACGTACTGGCGACCGTCGAGACCATCGGAGGCAAGGCGGTGGGAGAGGTTGTGGAGGGGAACCGGCGCGTTCCGATCCAGATTCGACTGGAAGAGTTCGACCGGGCGGACGTCGAGGCGATCCGCAAACTAAAGGTGGGCGACGATGAGGGCCATTTCATACCCCTGGACCAACTGGCCGATATCAGGGAAGAGGAAGGGCCGGCGCAAATCAGCCGCGAGGACGCCCAGAGGCGCGTGAGCGTCGAAGCCAACGTGCGCGGGCGCGATCTCGCCACCTTCGTTTCGGAGGCGCGGAGCAGGATCGACCGTGACGTGCGCCTGCCCGAAGGCTACTCCATAGAATGGGGCGGCCAATTCGAGCAACTCACCAGTGCGAGCCGGCGGCTTGCGCTGGCGGTTCCGCTGGCGCTGCTGGCCATCTATTCGCTGCTTTACCTCAACTTCCATTCCTTCCGGCTGGCCACGCTAATCCTGCTGAATGTTCCCATGGCGGCGAGCGGCGGGATCTTTGCCTTGCTTCTGAGAGGTATGCCGTTTAGCGTCTCCGCCGGGGTGGGCTTCATCGCCCTGTTCGGGATTGCGGTGCTGAACGGCGTGGTGCTGCTGTCATACGTGAAGCAGTTAGAAACGGGCGCCGGTGACGCATCGGCGGCGGTCTTTGCCGGGGCCAAGATCCGGCTGCGTCCCGTTCTCATGACGGCGTTAGTGGCCAGCCTCGGCTTCCTGCCGATGGCTCTGTCACACAGCGCCGGAGCCGAAGTGCAACGCCCTCTGGCTACGGTCGTGATCGGCGGACTGGTGACATCGACAGCCCTGACTTTGTTGGTGCTGCCGGCCGCATACGTTTGGTTGCAGCGGAACCTCGGCCGGGCGCGTTGAAGCCGGCCGGGGTCAAGGTCCGAAGCGATCCATCTGCCCCGCGGCGGACGCCCTCGCGGCGTCGCGGGCGTCCGCAGTGTCCCGATGAGGCAGCGAGCGTTATGCCGATGCCAGGGCGGCCTGCATCATGGCCCTGGTGTACGCCACGCTGTACGCAATCCCGGTGTAGCCGCCGCCGCCGGGATAGCCGCCGATACGGCCGCCGGGCCCCACGCGATCCCTGTCGGCATCCAGGGCGCGCGGATGCTCGGGGTAGATCGTCCCGGTGTACTTGTTCCGCACCAGCGCCTTCATCACGCCAAACATGTCCGCCTGGCCGGCATCGATAAACAACTCCTGGTATTTCTCGTAGGGCTTGTCAACCAGGACGTTTCGGAAGTGCACGTGGTTGATACGCTTGCGGCTGGCGAAGTAGTCGGCGACAACCACCGCGTTCTCGCCCATCTCCGTGGTCACTCCGGAGTCGTACGTGATTCCGTTGGCCGGGCTGTTGACGATTTCGATGAGATGCTTCCAGCCCGCCAGCGATCCCATGATCTGCTGTGACCCACGGCTAAGCGGCGCGGGAGGGTCGTTCGGATGTAGGGCCAGGCGCACGCCGGCCTTTTCCGCCGCCGGGACGGCAGTTTTCAGAAACCAGCTAATGTTGTTCCAGATCTCGTCCAGTTTGTGGGCGCCTTCATTCGGCAGAGGAGGCAGATCCCTAAACTTCACTTTCCTGGCGTTGGGAAAAGCGGCCAGAGTCTCAGGCGTGATCTGGCCTCGCTCGTCACGGTAAATCGGACCCAACAAGCGGCCTTCCTCGTCGACCAGCAGCTCCATGTCGTAGTCGAACGCCGTGTAGCCCGCCTTGGCCCTCCCCACTGTCTCGTAGTAGCCTTCAATCGCCCGGTGCGCGTAGAAGTTGTACTCGATCACCGGCAGGCCGGCTTTTCCGGCTGCCTGAATCGACGCGATGACCGGCTCCAGGTCCTTGGCCCGGGTGTCTTTTCCGTAGATCACGCTGGCAGGGATACCGATCATTGCGTTGTAAGCCACGAGTCCGGCATCCTTGGCGGTTTGAATGGTGCGGCGAATATTGTCTTCGGTCCAGGGCATGCCGCCACCGACAGATACGCCGAGCAGGTGAGTCACGCCGAGTTGCCGGATGCGCTGATAGCCGGCCTGGATATTGCCGCCGAACCCGCCGCGGCCCGGCGTGTCCGCCCGCGGAGGAACAGTGGCCGCGGCTTGAGGGGCGAGGAACCCGCCATAACCGCCCCCGCCACGGCCCCCGCGGCCGCGGCCTGCCTGCGGCGATGCCGGAGGCGCGCCAGGGGCGGCAACTGCGGCCGGAGCCGCGGGCTGCATGGCGGCAGGGAGTGGTCCGCCGCCATCGCCCGGTGAGAGACAGATCTTGGGCGTGTCAGGCCCCTCTTCGATCGGCCATTTCCGCGCCTGGCCGGCTGCTTCGATAGCGGGGGGAAGGGATTGCGCAAGTGCCGTCCCCCCCACTGCTTGCATCATTCTTCTTCGCGATAATCGAAATTCCATTTCATCCTCACTAGGAAGGCGAGCGGTCCGCTGCTCGTCCCCACGCCGTTCAATTGGGGCATCCCCGAGAACACAGCATAACGCCTGTAATGGGAACCGTGGCGGGGGACAGGCGGGGCGGATTCCGGGCGCAGGCGCTTCCCGGCGCCGAACATGGCCGGCAGCGGGATGCTTCACTCAGGCGCGGTACTCGTAAACGCCTTCGAGATCCAGGTTCGGGAGTGGCAGCGAGAACGGTCCGCCCCACACGAACCAACCCTTCCGCGCTAAGATCTATGCTGTCCCTTGAGGAGTTCATTGTGAACCGGATCCTGTTGCTGCCCCTTCTCGCCTGGATGCTACCCGGCCTCCATGCGGCCCCGGAGACCTGCGAAAGCCTCGGGAAGATCGCGCTCGCCAACGTCTCTATCAGGACGGCTGAACCTCGGCCCGCGGGTGACTTCGCGCCGCCGGAGGGCCGGCCCATCCGCAACCTGCCCGCGTTTTGTCGGGTGGCAGGCACGATCAGACCATCACCGGATTCCGACATCCGGTTCGAGGTGTGGATGCCCACCGCCGGCTGGAACAGCAAGTTCCAAGGCATCGGCAACGGCGGCTTCGCCGGAAGCATCAGCTACGCCGGGCTGGCGGACGCCGTCGCCCACGGTTATGCCGCCGCGTCCACGGACACCGGCCACGAGGCCGGAGGCACGGACGCGCGCTGGGCGCTCCACCACCCCGAGAAGATCGTCGATTTCGGCTACCGCGCGGTCCACGCGACGGCTGTCGTGGCGAAGGCAGTTATCACCCGGTTCTACGCCGCGGCGCCACGACGCTCGTATTTCAGTTCGTGCTCGAACGGCGGCCGGCAGGCGCTGATGGAAGCGCAGCGCTACCCCGCCGACTACGATGGCATCATCGCCGGCGCGCCGGCGAATGATTGGACGCACCTTCTGGCGGGGGCCGCTTGGGATATGAAGGCGACCATGGCGCAGCCGGCCAGCTTTATCCCCGCCTCCAAACTCCCGGCCATCGAGGCGGCCGCCCTGAATGCCTGCGACGCCGCGGATGGCGTCAAGGATGGCGTGATCGAAGACCCGTCCCGGTGCCGCTTCGATCCCGCGGCGCTGCTGTGCAAGGGAACCGAATCGGACGCCTGCCTCACCGCGCCGCAGCTTGCCGCTTTGCGTCAGATCTACGCCGGCCCCCGGGACGCGAAGGGGCGACAGGTGTTTCCGGGCGATTCGCCGGGCGGCGAAGCCGAACAGGGTGGATGGGCCGCATGGATTACCGGGCCTGCGCCGGAGAAGGCCCTGATGTTCGCTTTCGGAACCCAGTTCTACATGAACATGGTGTTTGAAAATCCCGAGTGGCAGTTCCGCACGTTTGATGTGGACCGCGACAGCAAAACGGCCGACGACCGGACCGCTCACATCCTGAACGCGACGGACCCGGACCTCAGCGCGTTCCAGAAGCGCGGTGGGAAGCTCATCCTCTACCACGGCTGGAGCGACGCGGCCATCCCGGCAGCGAGCACAACCGACTATTACGAGAGGGTGGTCGCCCGGATGGGCGCAAAGGCGATGCCGGGATTTGTGCGCCTGTACATGGCGCCTGGGATGCAGCATTGCGGCGGCGGCTCCGGGCCGGACATGTTCGGGCAGGGCGGAACGCCTTCGGTCGACCGCTTCCACGACGTTGCCGCGGCCCTGGAAGCCTGGGTCGAGCAGGGGCAGGCGCCTGCCGAGATTATTGCGACGAAGTACAAGACTGGAGCGGGCGGCGCAACTGGGGTCGTGCGCACCCGCCCGCTGTGCCCGTATCCACAGGTCGCGCGCTGGAAGGGGAGTGGCAGTACGGACGACGCGGCCAACTTCGCCTGCGTCGCGCCGGTGAAGTGAGCGTAGCCGCCGGCTCGCGGCTTGCGTTTCCGCGTCATCGTCATCGCCTTGCCGGGGTCCCCGATTCCGCCGACCAAGGCAGCATCGCAGCCGCCTCAGATCTTTCGGTCGGCTAAGCGGTCGTGATAGATCTCGATCCGCGCGCTCCAGGGCGGCGCGCCCGAAACGTCCCCCAGGGCATTCAACGCGTCGGCCCTGGCGCCGTACGCACCAACGATATCTCGGAAGTTCTGCGCGGCCGGTGCAGACAGTCCCTCGAGCGACACTACCGCGTTGTCATTCAAGGCGCGGGTCCCGAGCAGCCTTCCGATTGCAGTTACGCCGGGCGGCGTCACCTCCTCCACGCGGCTGAGATCGAACAGAACCCGCCGTGGAGCGGGGATCGCCTTCCAGCAGTTCTCGAGCGCGCGGGAGGAAAACATGTTGAGGCGCCCCACGGCGTTCACCACAAACGGCGGCCCGGGGCGGACTTCCCAGTATTCGGTTTCGTAGCTGCGAACGTCGAGGCGGGCGACCGGCGCCGTCTCGCCCGAGCCGCCGGCGGAGAGAATCAGGCGCGACGCGCAGGAGGTGCAGGTCTGCGGTTCCCAAGGGTCGGCTTCGAAGGCGGGCGGGGAGCAGCGGCCGGCGCAAACCGGACAATGCGAATAGCGCAGCCGCTCATGGAACGACCTGACCGCGACCGTTTCATCATCGAACGCCTGGAACACCGCTGATAATTTTGTGATCGCCAGGAGATCGCCAACCCTTTTGGCGACATGCAGCAGCTTGCCGGACCCTCCCGCGCGACTCGCGCGAATCAGGCTTGAGCAGACCTCGCACAGTCCCGCGCTGTCGATATAGCGGACCTCGCGCAGGTTGAGCAGCAGGTTGCGGCAGTCCTTTGCGAACAGGTCATTGCAGGTGTCTCGGAGGCAGACCGCCCCCTCGCCCAACGTGATTCGCCCGCTCACGTCGAGAATGGTGATATCACCCATTTCGCGTATACCGATCTTCAGGCTCATAATGGGGTTGTCCGCCGCGCGCCGCCCGGTCCGCCTATTGAGATCACGATGACCGTAACGTCGTCGACCACGTCCTCTTCCCTCGGCTGCTCCTTCCACGCATCCATGATTTTCTCGCCGGTTACCCGGGCCCCGGCGTGCGCATGGCGTTCGATGAGTCCCGGAAGGCGCTGCCCGAACGATTCGCCGGGCGGGCCGGGCGCCTCCGTCAAACCGTCCGTGACCAGCACCAGCAGGTCGCCTTCCTCGATTTCCAGGCAGCCCTCCTGATACTCACCCGAAACCCCAATGGCCCGATCCGCAGGCACGAGAAGATCCCCCGTCACCGGGAGATTATCGCACCTCCGGCGCCGCGCCGAGTAGTGGACCGGAAAGGGATGCGCGGCGCTCGCGATGCGGACCAGGCCTTGGGCGGGATCGACTTCCACGCACTGCATGGTCACGCCCCGGAAGTACTCCCGTCCGTCGATGCTGCGGTGCATCGCCTGCAAAAGCTCGCCCGGGTGAACTGACCTCGCCGCCAGAGTCCGGTAGAGGCCGGCCATGAACCGCGCCACGAACGAGCTCTTGAGGCCGATGGCGGGGGCATCGCCGATGGCCGCCGCGAGGCGGCCCTCAAGCGGTACGAGTTCGAAAAAATCTGCCGGCATTTCGGCCTTCGGGAGCACGCCGGCATAGATCTCCAGCCTGGGTATGGCCGGCGTTGGGGGCTCCATCAGCCTGGAGCGGAAAGCCCCCGCCGCTGACCTGTACGGCTGCCAACCGTTCGCGACCGCTTTGATGATGTCGCCGCCGGCCTCGCGGCGCAGCGATTCGACCACGGCGATACAGCGCTCGATCACGTCGGGATCGCCGCGGTCCAGCATGCAGCGCGTCCACAGATCCACGTCCTCTAATACCGCATACCCGGAGCGGCGGAGTTTCTCCGTCAGGAATGCCGGATCGATCTTTCGGATCAGACCTTCGCAATCACGCGCTTCGTACAGGTGCCACGCCAGAGAATCCAGCCGGTAATCGCCCGCCACCTCCTTCTCCAGCCAGGCGGCGATCCACTGGTGGGCGTGGCGAAGCTCGTCCTGATACAGGACGGATCCGTTTACGAACTCGTGAAAACGCGAGTGGTAGAAGGTGTAGCGGCCGTCGGTCTCGAGGAGGAACTGCTTGACCGGCCCAATCCCCTGATCGGCAGTCTCGCGCTGCGGCCTGCCAATAATCGCGCTGAGTTCGCCGGCTGAGAGGGCGCGCCGGGAGGCCGAAAGGACGCCCAGGACGTCCCCCAAGACCGCGTTTCCCGCGCCGAGGCTGGCTGTAGCCCTTTGAAAGAACCCTTCGATGCTCGCCGGGAGCTCCCGCGCGTCGAACCGGGGATTCGTCCTCAGTTCTTCAATAATGGCCAGCAGAAAGAGCGGATTCCCCTGGGACGTTGTGGCGATCCGATCCACGAGCATCGGGCCGGCGTCCGCGTTGGTCTGCGCGAGAAGTTCCCGGATTTCGTCGATCCCCAACGGGCCAAGCTCGAACACGCAATGGGGAGTCGCGAACAGCCGCTGTTCGAGCCGCGACAGGTGGTCGCCCGGCCGCGAGGAGGCCACCAGAAACACACCGTCGGGCAGCGCGTCCACAGGCAAGAAGGGCAGTTCGTCGATGGCGCCGGCGGGCAGTTCGTCGAGAGCGTCGATCACCACCACCACTGGTTGGCGGCGTGCGGCGGCTTCGGCCAGCAGCTCTTCATACGCCTTGGTCAGTTCGGGAATCGACTCGGGGGCGGCTCCGCTCCGGCCGAGCAGGAACGCAAGTTGCGCGATCAGCGACCGGAGGATCAGGCGCGTGTCCGAGCGGCCCCCGGTGCGCGCGATCAGGTGGTGGAGATGGCCGCCGGTTTTCACCAGGCGACAGGCCAGCGCCGTCTTCCCCTGTCCTGGAGCGCCCTTCACGAGAAAGTAACCTCCAGCGTGCGAGGCCAGGAACCGATCGAAGGCGCTTAGCGCGTCGGCCCTCCCCACGAACATCCGGGATTGCGCGTCGATGATTCTCGACTGCACCGCAAAATAATCCGAAGCCGCGGGCAACGGCGGTTCCGGCGCCGCCGCTGGCTTTCCGCTTTCCGTGGCGAGCGGGAAGGCGGCCCGCAGGTAGTTCTCCAGGTGGCGCCGCAGCAGCCGCTCCAGTGAGGCAGGCCCTTTATAGGACCACCACATCCCTTCTTTGGGAAACTCCTTCTGGAATTCCAGGACGGCCCCCCACTGGTAGGCCTCCTCCTTGGACTTCGGTTTATACGGCCGGTCGTTGAAATACATCATGACCTGCGGCCGGCCCTGGCGCTTCCACGCATCGTAGGCCAGCCGGAATTCGTGCTCGGTCCCGGACTGCGCTCCTGGTACAGGCGTGCCGAACCGCTTCCAGAAGATGCCGATGAGGATGTCGGAGCCGGCGATGTTCAGGGCTTTGTCGATGAGTCCCTGCGGCCCACCTGGATCGAAACCGGGGAAGCTATCGGTCTCCCAGCGGACGACCTCCAGCCGGAGACCCCGGTCTGCGGCGACAGATCTGTTCAGCTCGTCGGCGATTACAGGGACCAATTCGCGTTCGGCCTCCACGTCGCCTGGCGACGCCACGATCACCCGGAGGATCCTCGGCCGGTCGTCCATAGGGATATGATAGGCCCGCTGAGGAAACCGCCTCCTGCGGTCGCTGCTTGCGCGGGGTGGATGGCGAACTCGACGTTCTTGCTCTGTGCTGGACCGAACGCGGGCGCCCGGCTTGTGCGTCGCCGCACCCGGTGAGCAGGGGCGGGTCAATGCCTGGTGGCGCGATTCTGCAGGAACGTGACGATCTGCCAGCGCTGCGGTTCCGGCAGGTGAGCGAAAGATGGCATACCGCGTCGAAGAGATCCGTTGCGGAGCACCCAAAACAATGTCCCTGGCGCGGACCGATAGATTTCGGGCAGGTCCAGCGGCGGGGCGTTGTTCCGGCCCTCGCGATTCAAACCATGGCAGGACGCGCATTCACGAGCGTAAAGCTTTGCCCCCGCACGTTCGGCCCGCTGGTCGCCTCTGAATGGATTTTCCACTCTCGCTGCCGTCGCCGGGGCCTGCTGTACCAACGAGCCGAGCTTGGCGCCCGCGAGGCCGGCCCCTAAAATGACGCCCACTGCGAACCCGGCCCGATTCATCGGCCACCCCTGAAGAACTTCCGGGTGGCGCGCCCGAACTGGGCGATTTCGTAAGAAACGCCAAACCGCAGAAGCAAGCCGGCGCTGTTAGCGGTGACGCCAAAAGCGGGAGAGGCCCTGAAAGCGGTCCCGTTCGCCAGCGTCCAAGCGACGGTCGGCGCGATGTAATGCGATGTCCCCCGCAGGCCAAAATCGGCGTGGGTTCCAAGGCCGCCGTACATTTCCACGCCGAGCTGGAAGTTTTCCGCGCATAGATTGCAGCGCTCGGCCCTCGCGGTCATTGCAAGCGGGCGGCTGATCCCCAGGGCGTAGCCGAACTCGAACGGTTCATGCCGGACATTCTTCTCAGCGATCAGGTTCTCGGCAATCGTCCAGCCCTTGTAGTAGCTGCCCAGTATCAGCTTGGCTTCGATTTCGCGCTCCCTCTCCTGCCGCGCATCGGCATTCGGCTCGATAAGGTCGTCCTTGCCGTCGTGATTTACGATTTCGAGCAGGGTCTTGTCGGCGCCGTTGATGTTCTCGAACTCCACGTAGAGCACCGGGTTGATCCAATGCTCACGGGAGAGCAGACGGAACCGGTTCTCCCACCGGTAGCCGCTAAAGAGAGAGCCCTGGGCGGCGGTGGTTTGCCCGTCAAGGTAGAACTCGGTGGTCCACCATCCCTTCAGGCCGTATTCGAACTCCGCCGCCGCGCCCAGGAACCGGTTTCCGCCCTCCGGTTTGCCCGTCACGTTTTTGGCGGCGAACTCCAGGTTCCCGGGCTCTTCCATCTGGTGGGTGTAAGTGATGAAGAAGGGTCCTTCACCGGCCCAACAGGCGGGCAGCCGGGCGGAAGCGGCGATTAAGCCCATTACGAGAATGCGCCATGGCGGATTCAGCTTTTGGCAAAGGGACCTGTTCAATTGCCCGCCCTCTCGCGCTTGCCGCAGTTTTCCTCGCTGCAACCCTGACAGCTTGCCGCGGCGCAGCATTTGCTGCAGCGCCAGGCAACTTCGAGACGGGTGACTCGAATGTGAAAACCCTTCTGCGGGGAGATTTCCGCTTTCCGGCGCTCGAACAGCGGACTCGCAAACTCCTCAATTCGACCGCACTCGAAGCACGCCAGGTGTACCCGGTTGACCTGGCTGTCCCGTTTCCGCGCCAGCGCAAGCAGCGTGGCCGCGTCCAGTCGAGTGATGCGGACGCCGCGGAGCGTCGATTCCTGCAGCAAGGAGCGATGGTCGGGCACAGACGGCTTCCTCTTGCGACCAGTTGCGACTGAGTTGCAACTGCAAGACTCATTAAACCGCTGCCGGCGAGTGCCTGGCAACTGCGGAATCCGGCGTATCGCAACAGGCCGCACGTAGCCGACGGGGTTTCTCAATCTTTTCGCACCGCGCCGGGTGGCTTGCCGATACGGAAGCGCAGTGAAGAGCGCTAATCGGATATGCAGATCATCTGCATATAATCTTTTCAATTGGCGGCATGCTCGGCGCTGCGGGATGCGCGCTCAACGGTAGTCAACATGCACGACGCCAAAAGCAGTCTCTCACGCCTCGTGAAGCGGGCTGCTTCGGGGGAAGAGATCCTGATCGCCAAGAACGGCAAGCCGATGGCACGGTTGACGCGGTTGTCGAACCACAAGTCCACTGCCCTGATTGGCGCTTTCGCGGGCTGGCGAAGGATTTTGACGCCATCCCCTCGGAATTTGAGCCGTATTTGTGACACGCCCAATACTGCTCGATACCAATGTACTGATCTGGGCCCTGAACGACGACCGTGCGCTGACGCGACGAATGCGGGCGGTCATCTCGCGGCCCACCGCCAGCGTGCAGACCGGCTGCTCATCGCACAGGCGCGCGCCGAAGGGATGGCCCTCGCCACGTCAGACGATCAAATCCGAAAATATCGCGTGCCGACGGCATGGTGAAGGTGGTGGAGGCGGGGGGAGTTGAAGTAATTTGGGGTCTTGAAAACATGGAACTTACAGATTCTACAATTCCATAAATTCCACTTTTGACACGAATTTTAGGGGTGCTGTCACGATTTGTCACGGTGGGCCGTGCGTGGTGGAGGCAGGTTCTCGGGGGTGGGCCTTTTGGGGCATTGAACCGCCTTCCGAGAAACACGGCGGAACTGCGGTTAGAGTACCGCACGGGAGCCCGCGGATTCAAGTACCTCCACCACGTTGAACCGCCTCCACCACGGATTTATGGGGTTTCTGGCGTGGCGGTGTGACAGACCGTGACAGCGAGGCCATGAATAGACCACACCTCTGAATCCGTTGTATTGAGTAGGCCGGCCAGCGCAGTGGGGCCTATTTCTTCGGCGGCCGCTCCAGGTAGTTCTTGAGGTGTTTGGCTATCGCCTCGGAACTGCTCTGGAAGTTCTTGTGTCCGCCCTTTTTCACGTTATACGCCCAAGTCACCTCGCCTTTCGCGTTTATCAATTGAACGGTCGCCGTCTGGTCCCCGTTAATGCCAGCGCAGTAGGCGAAGATGCAACGCGCGATCTTTGACCCGGTTGATTCTGGGTTTGACGTAACCTTGCTGGTCATGACGAACTCGGCATCGTCGCGGTTCTGTGTCACCACGGCGGGGACCTTCTTTTTGAAGATCGCGGCTGCGATGTAGGACTCGAATCCGTCTTGGGGTTCGATGAAGATCTTAATGGAGGGTGCTTTTTCTGCGGGCGTAGCGCCAAAGGGAATCCCCGTAAACAAGAGGATCAGGCCGGCGAGTATCACCCCACGTCTTTCGAGTTGAGTGGTCATGAGCGGGATTATAACATTTTAGGATCTTGAACATCATAATTATCCGCATTACTATTACTATCATTATTACTATCCGCCCCGCTTTCACGCGGAGAGGCGCTCAGTTCAATTCTCAGCACCCGAGAGGGAAACACATACAGATAGGTCAAGGAAACGCACGACAGGGCGCGAGCGGCGCGTGAATAATCTGCGCGCCTGAATCCGTTGTATTGAACAGGAATACTTATCAGCCTTCCCCTCGGGGCCGACCCATCCCGGCCTACGGGGGAATTGAGCGCGCATTGCCGGCCGGCGGTGCGCGCTCGTTGTTTTTTGGATGGGGGAATGGATGGGAATGGAAAAACGAGATCGGTATGGAGCATTCTTGCTCTACGTTGACGATTGGCTGTCTTCCACGGCAATAGACCTGATGACGGCCGCGGAGGAGCGCGGGTACCTTCGATTGCTACTTCACTGCTGGAAAGCGGAGGACTGCGGCATTCCGGACGATGATGACGTGCTTGCACGCTTAGCGAAGTTAGGGCGTACAAAAAATGTACATTCATTGGCGACTTTGCGCGCACAGTTCACGGCGCGCAACGGACGGCTCTACAATGAGCGGCTTTTGCGGGAACGTGAATACCAGAAAGAAGTTAGGGCCGCAAGAAGCGAAGCCGGAAGGGTAGGAAATGATGCCCGATGGGGTCGCAAACGGATCGCAAACGGATCGCAAACGGATCCAAACCCAAACCCAAACCCAATAAATACAAAAACAAATACATGTGCATCTGGCGATGCACGGGTGACTGATTCGCCTACGGCGGAACCAAAGAAGCACACCAAACCAAACCGGGAGATGACGCCACAACGGGAATCTTGGTTTACCGCCTGGTGGGATGCCTATTGGCTCCACA
>JAIQFU010000108.1 GCA_020073115.1 Terriglobia bacterium | reverse complement strand
TGCCGCCGGCGGGATCCATCTTGTATGTGAGCGGCAGCAGCATCGCGATAGTCGCCGCCGGCCCGAGCCCCGGCAGCACGCCAACGATGGTGCCGAGCAGACATCCTATGAAGCACCAGAATACGTTGGCGGGCTGCAGCGCGACCTGAATTGCGGAAGGCGCGGGCGCGCTCAGGGTCAGGGTTCCGCCAATGGCGCGGCCGATTCCGACGGACGTCTGGTCCAGGGTCATGGCGATAACCGGAGCGGTCACATTGACCGCGGCCGAAGCATTCTGGTAACCGGTGGCCTGGGCAGTTATGGTCGTGTTGCCGGCGGCCACGGGAGTGACCGTAACGTTGGCGCCGGTCGAGTTCTCCGGTACGACAACCTTTGACGGGACGGAAATGACGCCCGCGTTGAAGCCAGAGAAAGAGACCTCGGCTCCACCGGCGCCCGCAGGCGCCGAGAGCGTCACCGTGAGCGTGCCGGGCGAATTGGAAAGAAGGTTCAACGGATTCGGGCTGAGCGTTATCCCGAGGGCGCTGATGCTGGCCGTGATGGTCACGGTGGCGGGATTGCTGTTCACAAACCCGTCGTTGACGATCAACTGGAGAACGTAGGTCCCCGCGGCGTCCGGTACGAACGAGGGCGTGCTGGTCAGCGCGCCCAGGAGGGTCGCGGAGCTGCTCTGGGGCCGGCTGTTGAACGACCACGAGTACGTGAGGGGGTCGTGATCGGCGTCGAAAGATCCGGTTCCATCCAGAAGGACGGCCGCGTTGGTGTTGACGTTCCGGTTCGAGCCGGCATTGGCCACCGGGGCGGTGTTCGTGGTAGTGATCGTAACCGTGGCCGGGACGCTGCTCAGATATTGGTTGCTCACAACCAGTTGCGCGACGTAGGTCCCGGGCCTGTCGGCGATGAACGTCGGCGCCTGGATATGAGTATTGGATATGGCGGCGGCGCTGCCGTCGGGACGCGTGATGAGAGACCAGAGGTAGGTCAGAGGAAGCGATTGCGGATCCGTGCCGGAGCCGTTGAGATTCACGATGGCGCCGTGCACCACGGTTTGGTTCTGTCCGGCATTGGCGGTGGGCGCCTGGTAGCCGTTGACGGTGATGGAGACAGTCGCGGGAGCGCTGTCCACTTTACCGTCGTTGACGATCAACTGGGCCACGTAGGAGCCCGCGAGATCGGCGGTGAACGTGGGGTTCACCGCGGCCGGATTATTGAGCGTGGCGGCGCTGCCTGCGGGGCGCGTTGCCAGGCTCCATCGATACGTGAGCGGATCGCCGTCCACATCGGTAGATCCGTCGCCGTGCAACTGCACCAGGGCGCCCGGGTCCACGGTTTGCGGCAGGCCCGCTTTGGCGACGGGGGGAGTGTTGCCGGTATTAATGGTAACGGTGGCCGGGACGCTATCGCCGTGTCCGTCGTTCACCACCAGTTGCACGATATAGGCGCCGCGCTGATCGGCGAGGAACCAGGGGGCGACGGAACGCAGATTCGAGAGTATGGCGGCGCTGCCGGCGGGGCGACTGATGAGGGTCCACGTATACGTGAGCGAATCCCCGTCCACATCCGACGAGCCGGCGCCGTTGAGATAGACGGTGGCGTTCACGGGAACGCTCTGATTGGGGCCGGCGTTGGCCACGGGCGGCGAGTTCACGGTGGTGACCGTGGTGATCGCCTTGTCGGATCCCGCTCCGTTGCCGACGGTCAGCGAAAACGTGTAAGTCCCGGGAGCATCCACGACGAAGGATGCGGTAACGCTCGTCGCGCCCGTCACCGCCGCGTGAGATGCGGCGGGCCGGGTCTCCATGACCCAGTGGTACGTGAGCGCGCCTCCCCCGGGGTCGGCCGACCCGCTGCCGTTCAAGATCACCGTGTTGCCCATGTGCGCGGTCTGGTTGGGCCCCGCGTTGGCGAACGGATTGACGAACGACCAGACGATGTTCGCAAAATCGAAGGGCACGCTGCGATCGACCAGCAAAGTAAAGGTATCGATGCTGGTGACGCGGCTGTTCGCCGGCACGGGCGCGAAGTGCAGAATACCTTGTCCGGCGACCACCTGGGCCGCCGGGGAGACGCTGGACGCGCTGGCAGTGACGCCGGAGCGCGCAACGCCGGTATTCATGATGTCCGCGCGGTAGGTGACGAACCACTGTGTCCGCGTGAACCGCTCTTCACCCACGAGGCTGTAATTGACGACGGACAGTCCGGAACCAGGCTGTCCGAACCCACGGGATGGCGCAAACATTAGCAGGGCGATGCCGACCGCCGCCGCCGAGCACACGTATCGCATAATGACCTCACGTCAGGCCGAATCCGAGAATGGTGTTGAACTATCTGGGCCGTTTTCTAACGGCGGCGGCCACGGCCCTGTGGACGCCGCCAGCAATCAGCGCCAAGGCGCCAATCGAAAAACTGCCTGGTGCGGGAGCGATCGACGCGGCGGACGGAATCATAAGGAAGTCCTGATCCGGGTCGAACGGGCGCCGGGCATCCAGGCTGAACACGTTGGTCCGCGGAGAGCCCTCGGGGGCCGTACGCCGGCCGCAGAGCGCTGCATGACTCTGCGGCCGAAAGGCGGCGGAAACCGGGGAGGCGCCCGTTGGGGACGACATGGGGGCGCTCCCGGCCGGGAACCGCCGCTTCGTGTTAGCGCCGCGCTGCCGCATCTTGAGACGCCGCTCCGGGCTGCTTTTCAGCAGCCGCAAGTTCCTCGAGGATGATGCCGCGAAGCCTGTCATACGAGAGCGAGCCGGTAATGTAGCGGCCGTTTACGAAGAACGTGGGCGTACCCTGGAGTCCCAACGCCTGGGCCTCGGCGGCCTGCGCCTTCACGGCTTCCGCCTTCTGGCCGCCGTCCAGGCATCTGTCGAAGGCAGGGGCATCGAGACCCAACTGCCGGGCGTGGGCTTTCAGCGACGGCATATCCAGCCGCTTGCTGGACTCCAGCAGATCGTGGTATTCCCAGTACTTTCCCTGCGCCTCCGCGCAGCGGGTCGCCTCCGCGGCTTTGGCGGAATTGGGATGCGACGGTAAGGGGAAATCCTTGTAAACGAACGCCAACTTGCCTTTGAACTCTGTTTCCAGCCGCTCGATCGTGGGCTGTATCTGCTGACAATACGGGCACTCGTAGTCCGCGAACTCAGTGAGGGTCACCCGCGCATTAGCCGGTCCGCGGGGCGGAGCGACGGTGGCTGCAATGGGCGCGCGGGGCGCCGGCATCACGATGGCAATCACGGCTCCCTTGCGGACGGACTGGATGTACGCGGTTTTGGCCTTTGCCACGCGGCGTTGCCGGAGAGCGTCGATGATCTGCACCCGGACCGTTTCATACGGTTCGGTGGTATCGGCGCTTTCATAGAAGACGCGAAGCGTTTCTTCCGAAGGATCTTTCGCAACGGCCTGGTTGACGTGACGGTCCAGAAGTTGGGGAACGGTCAGGTTCTCTTTACGGGCCTGCTGCTCCAGCAGGATATCGTCCGCATATTCCTCTAATGCCCTGCGGATGGTTTCGTAATAGTTGCTGCGGGCCTGGTACAACGCGGCGGGACGTTTCTGTTCCAGTTCGGCGAGCGTGATCCTGGCGCCGTTAACCTCTGCGACTACGCCGGTTCCCCCCGAGGGCGAATCGGCGGCGCCGGCCGCAAAAAATGTGATGGGGAGGATCGCGCCAAAGGCAATCCATAGATGACGATTTCTTGGTTCCATTCTCTCCTCTCAGCAGTTCGACACTCAAAAATGACCCGTTGGAAAAACGGGTAACCGGGGGAGCCGGTTACCCGATACAACTCGACTACAGCGAAAACTACATCCTGGGGGCGCCGAGCGCGCCAGCCTGGCAGGAACGGCAAATGCCGAACCCGCTGCCGTTGCCAAGAATCGCGGCGCAACGGCCACCCAAGCTCGCGAGTTCGCCTTCGCTCAGAGTAGCTGGGCTGAACGGCGTCTCGGTAACCACATAAGCGCCAGAGGCGGCCAGGTGATTCGTGGTCCCCCAGGCGAGCATGCCAGGAACCTTCGCGGCGGCCACAACCGAGGCCGCACTGTTGGTGCAGCTGGTACCGCTGCCGGCAGGGGTGCCACCGGACAGGGTAGCCACCAGTTTGATCACCACGGACGTCGGAATAATTCCCGTGAGCGTCTTCGAGGTGAGGTCACGGTTCACGCCGAGATTGACGAGACCGTTCGGGGTCACCAGGCAGGAGCAGCAGGAAATCATCTGCTCGTCGGGCGAGAAGGCATACACGTTCACGCAGATGTTGCCACGCTGATCTCCGAAGCCGGGTCCCAGCAACGGAGCGCCGTTGGCGCCATCGTTCGTGATGTTGATGTACGACTCCCCGAAAGTTGTATTCGCCGCATAACGAACCTGGAACGGCGCGTCAATAGCGACGGGTTGAGCAAGAGCGACCACCGCGAGGGCAAGGATCGCTAACAATACGTTTCGCAAATGCATGTGCGCTAAGTCCTCCGTGTCGAACATTAGCACCCAATAAGAATGCCTTCAATCGTTCAAAGGACATAGGCAAATCAGTTAAGCCGCGAACCTAGTGAAAAGGGCAAGGGCGGGCCGTCGGGGCGCCGGCGATGACGCGTATTCCCCGGAGACAAGAGGCTCCGCCGAACCTTCGAAGTTGGAGGAGTGGGGCGTTCCGGATTTAGGGGTTCCCTTAACTGAATTCAGGGCGGCGGCGGGGGGGCGTCTTCCGGCGCCGGTTGCTTTTGTCCTCGCGCAAAGACAATCGGTGGCAAAAACCGACCACGGGCGGCACTGCGCCGGAATTTCGGTAAAAAGTACGTATACGGGCGTATTCATTCCGTAAAAGCGCGTTACTGAACAATTTCAATGGGCCCTGATTGTTCAATAACTTACAAACAGGTCCGAAAATTGCATTTGGGAATACGAAAGCGAACTTGTAATAAATTTCACAAATTCGTAACCAAAGAGAACATTGCCTGCCGTGCTCCGCCGTTCCACCGTATTCTTGGCGGACCGTCCGCCCCGGGAGGCCTCTAACGCGCTTATGAGACCCACATTTCGGAATTTTTCGCTATTCCTCTCAATCTGTTCGGCATTGGCCGTTTGGCCAGCCGTTCCGGCATTCGCCGCGGATGCTCCCATCAGCCACCAGATCACGCTGCCGAGCAGTCAAACCTGGTGCAGCGATGCGATGATCAACGGCCTGTTCACCCAGGTCAACCTATATCGAACGAGCAACGGAAGACCGGCGCTGGCGATGTCCACGCTGGGCATGAAAGACGCCGAGATGCGCGCCAGCCAGTTCGCCACGTACATGCGGACGACTCCTCCGGGATCGCCCGGATTCAACCCGCATCAGGGCTATGACACGAACGCCGCGAGTCTGGGCTATAACATCGTGAGCGAGAACCTGGCGTATATCACGACCGACCCGGTCTATATCGTGAATTACGTCTGGCAGGACGGGCTCCACATCGACGCGATGCTTGCCTCCTCGGCCAACGTCATGGGCGTGTCGTGCGTCTACGACAGCGGTACCGCGTACTGGGCGTACGAGCCCGGAGCCTGCTCGGGTACCGGTTGTGCGCCTGCCCCGAGCCCGACCCCGACTCCGACGCCCAGCCCTGCTCCGGCCCCTACGGGCACACCCACGCTGGATACCGAGGAGTGGGCGTTCCTGACGCTGCTCAACAATTACCGCGCGCAGAACGGCGCCGGGCCGCTGCAGGTTTCGGTAGCGCTGGAAAACTCGTCCAAATGGATGAGCGGCGACATGGCGGCGAAGAACTACTTCAGCCACACGGACAGCTTGGGCCGGTCGACGGGCTACCGCCTGGCCGCGTTCAGCTATTCGTATTCGCCTTGGGGCGAGAACCTGGCGGCGGGTTATTCCGACGCCCAGAGCACGTTCAATCAATGGAAGACGGCGTGCGATCCGGACGCTTCGGGCGCGTGCACGTATGCGCATCAGAAGAACATGCTGAACCCGGGATTCGTGGCGATGGGGATCGCTCGCGCCTTTGGCAGCGGTTCCTCCTACGGATGGTATTGGACGACGGACTTCGGCGGATACCTGGAGCAAAAGATTCCGAACCCCGGCACCACGCCGACCCCGACGCCGACCCCGACGCCGACCCCGACGCCCACTCCGACCCCAACCGCCCCAACGATCGGTTCCTTCGCGGCCACGGCATCGACCGTGACGGCGGGGCAGTCCACTACGCTTGCCTGGAGTGTTTCGGGCGCGACCAAAATCACAATTGACAACGGCGTCGGCGACGTTTCGACCCTCACCTCCAAGGCGGTGTCGCCCAGCCAGTCCACAACCTACACTCTGACGGCCTCCAACAGCGCGGGAACCGCTACCGCGCGCGTGGCGGTGTCCGTGGTTGCGGCGGCCGACAAACAGGCGCCGACCGTTCCCGTTCTCACCTCGGCCGTGGCGGCAAGCTCGACGATGGTGAATCTGGCCTGGACGGCGAGCACGGACAACGTGGGAGTCACGGGCTACCAGGTACTCCGCAATAGCGCCCTATTCGCCTCGGTTTCCGGAACGACGCTCTCTTTCAACGACGGTTCGGTGACGGCAGGATCGGGCTACACCTATTCGATGCGGGCGTTGGACGCGGCGGGGAACACGTCCGCCTGGAGCAATACGGTCCAGGTGGCCACTCCGGCCTCGTCGGGCTCTCCGGCGGGCTGCGCGGCCGCGAACGGCGCGTTTACAGGCTGCTATTACAACAACGCCACGCTGAGCGGCGCGCCGGCGCTGATCAGGACCGACCCGCGGATCAACTTCACCTGGGCGTGGAACCCGCCGGACCGGGCGGTGGCCCGCGGCGCCTATTCCGTGCGCTGGCAGGGCAATTACACGTTCACGGCGGGTACGCACATCTTCGTGGCGCAGGTTTCCGACGGGATGCGCGTCTACATCGACGGGAAGCTGGTCCTGGATCAGTGGCAGAGCGGCGGGGTGAGGCAGTACCAGTTCCAGCAGGCGCTCACCGCCGGCGTCCACCTGGTCACCGTGGAGTATTACGAGGGCTCCGCGGGCTATGCGGTGGCCCAGTTCTTCTGGCAGTAGAAGAGGTCCGCAGTGCGATTCCCGGCGGGCTCCCGGTTTTTACGGGCGGCCCGCCGGGGATGTCAGTTGGCGACGACAACGACTTCGGACGAACTCCCCTGAATCGATCCATCCGCGGCATCCACGGCGGTGATGGTGTGGGCGCCGAGTCTCCGGAGCGTAGTGAAGAAGGCGGCCTCGCCTCCTGAAAAATCCACTACCGCCGGCAGGACCGAATCCGGATCGCTGCTCTTGAGGCGTACCTTTCCGGAGTAAGTGAACACGGGAATGCCATTGGCGTCGAGGGCGGTGAGCGACACTTTGAAGGGCGCGCCGGGCAAGGCGGCGCCAGGGGTTCGGACCGAAAGCCGGGCGACGGTTGCGGAAGCCAGGATGCCGCAAACGTCGGTATCGTCGCGTCCCGGGCAGACGCGATCGGCGCCGGTATCCGCCGCGTTGCCGCGGAAGGAAGAGGCCCCTTCATAAACGGCCGCGGCCGCATGGGGGGCGCCGCAGAGTTCCTCGGCGCAAAGGAAAAGAGCCCCGCCCCTGGCCACTCCGCCGGCGGCGCGCTGGCCGCCGAGGCCGGCGACGCTGGCGTTCTCCACAAAGGCGGCATCGATCAGCCGAAGGGTTCCGGAGCTGACGAAAACGGCGCCGCCCAGACCGGCGCCGCCGGCTCCGCCGCCGGCAGGGGGACCGTCGCCCTGCAAATCCACTGTTGCGCCGGGTCCCCCCATCCCGCCGCCGAAGCCGTTCGCTCCGCCGGCGCCGCCGGCCTTGCCCTCGTCGATGAGGACGCAACCGCCGCCGCCCCCGCCGGCGCCGAACCCGCCGGCGCCGCCGGCGCTGCCGCCCAGCTCCGAACCGCCTCCCCGCCCGCCGGCGCCATCGGGTTCGGGGCCGCCCGCCGCGCTTCCCGGCGGCACGCTATTTCCGGAGGCGAGCAGATCGGCGGTTCCGAAGCCCGCGCCTGCTCCGCCGTTTCCCGCGGCCAGGCTGCCGCCGGCGGAGCCGCCATTGCCGCCCACCGCGCGATTCCGGACGAGAGCCACGCCGGACAGCGTCAGGGACCCGCTCTTGAGAAAAATGGCTCCTCCCATCCCAGCGGCGCCTCCGCCGCCGCCGCCGCCGCCCGATCCCCCGGCCCCGTCGCCGCCCTTGGCCAACCCGTTCGCCAAAGTAACTCCGGAGATCCACACCGCCCCCGCGCTGATGAAGAAGATGCGGGTCCTGTTCTCTCCGCTGATGGCAAGCAGGTTTGCGCCGGGGCCCTGGATCACCACATCGCGCTCGATTCGGATGTGACGGTTCGGCGCCGAGGCGTCGAGTTGGATGGTCTTACCGTTCATCGCCGGATCGAAGGCGATCACCGCTCCCGCGGGCGCCATGGCGATAGCGTAACGCAGCATTCCCGGCGCGGGATTCGGCGCGTCATCGGTCCGGGTGACGCACAAGGGAGGGGAACACGGCGCTGGGCCGGTCTGCGCCGGCGCCACGCTTACGGCCGCACATGCGGCGCAACTCAGGATGAAGATTTCCTGGAGGCGCCTGCGGATTGCGTTCTTCATATGGTGGGCTCGTCTGGGCCGCTGTAGCTGAACCAGCAGTCCGATTGTTATGACGCGCGCCATCCCGAAAGCGTGCAATGCAGGCCCGCGAGCCGCTTCATTCGCCACTGGCGACGGCCCTCTTGGGGCGCGCACTCGAGGACTCCTGGGCCGAGCTGGAGGTGGTCAGCAGTTTGGCCACTACGCCGGCGCGGTTGGATACGCCCATCTTGATCATCATGACGCGGAGGAACGCTTTGACCGTGCTGGGGCGTATTCGCATGCGTTCCGCGAGTTCCTTGCTGGTCATTCCGGTCGCGATTCCGCTCAACGCTTCGCGCTCGCGGGCGGTGAGGCGATACTCCTCGCAAACCCGCACCAGAGAGTCGTCCGCCTCGGCTTCGCGTTGCAGGTGAACGACGAAGGCCGGCCGCGTGGACGAGCCATTTTGGGCGGCGACGTGAAATGCGCGGCCCGTGTAGAGACGGTCCCCGGAGCAGAAACGGACGGTCATCGAACTCAAATGCGCCGGATCTGAGCTGCGCATCGCGCTGGACGCCGCCTTGGGTCTGGCAGCGGTCGTCCAACACGGCGGCGAGAATCGACCGGGCGCCACGGTCGATGGCGATCGGCTGGAGGTTCTGGTCCATGAGCACGACTCCCACATCGGCGGCCGCATCTGGGGGCGAATCTGGCGCCGAGAGACCGGCGCCTGGGACAGTCCTCCTGGTTCCGATCATGGCCTATTTGACCTCCGGATCATCGGTTTCAGGCTCGGTGAGGCCCAGTACGCGCCGGATCCTCTTACTGACGTCGCGCAGGGCCCCGTCCAACTCCGCCAATGTTTTGGCAAGCGTCGCCAGATCGCCGCTCAGCGTCCTCGATGGCGATTCCATCGTCCGCACTTTTTCCAGGACGGCCCTCCGCGCAAAGCTGGAAAGGCTGCGCGCCTCGGACAGGACCCGCGCGCGGGTCAGTAATCCGAACTCCTCGCCGGAAACGCGAAAGGTCACCACGCGCGTTCTTCCTTTTGCCTCGCCCCTGACGCTCTGTTCAGGACCGGGGGCGCGCATGGGCGCCTCTCCCGTATCCCGGCGTGCGGTTGTCCTCTCCATTTACTGAGACCTCGGCTGCCGCGTATTCCCGTCCGCCATCACTTCCGGCGAGGTAATTGCCATCTCATCGCCTTACTTGCTCCGAGTCGTCTTCCATTTGTAACTTCACCAGATTGCCACAAATAGGAAGCGCTGCCTACAGGGAAATCTCCGTTGGTCCAACGCATAAGTTATTCCGTGCCATCGTTTACGCTACATATTTGGAGCAGCGCCGTTCTATCTCAGAACTCGACGTGAACACCGCCTCCCGGATTGTGAATACGGTACTGCCGGTAATGGGGTAGCCTCTCCCGGTTCCGGGTTGCGCGGCGCCGGCGTGGGCCCGGCTCGCCGGCTCCCTGTTTCCGGTAAGTTCCTGGTGCGACGTTTCCGGAATGCCCTAGCCGCACGCCGCGGCGCCGCGCGAGGGGCCGCGGGTTGCGAGCCGGTGCGCGGAGCTGAACCAGCGGGCACGGGAACCGCAGCGGGACCCTCGGATTTTGCTGATCCCGGCCCACAGCGCAGTACGCTGGCTTGTAGGTCTCCTGGGCAGAACTCGGGTAAATACCCCATTGACCAAAAGCGCCAAATCGTTACCCAATAGTACCGGGACCTTAATTCTACGTAGTTCTGTCAGACGCGAGGTGATTATGTCCGTCGGAGTAGCACGTATCTCTCTTTTCTGCTGCGCCCTGCTGCTCTGCAGCGCCGTATCGCAAGCCGCCGTGATTCTATACCAGGTGGTTCCGATCTCGCCGTCAGACCCCACGCTTTTCCGGTATACGTACAGCGTAAGGGATTTCGTATTCATGGCGAATCAGGAGTTCGATGTGCAGTTCTCGCCGGATCTGGCGGCCAATCTGCAGAACGGCCAAGCCACATTGGAGGACGGCTCCCCGAGTCCGGATTTCGACGTGAGGCTGTTCCAGCCGAACAATCCGTCAGGTCTGCACGGCGACTTCACTGCGCTGGCGAAGACGGACTCTCCATCGACCACCACGTTCAGCGTGGACTTCAACTACCTCGGATTGGGGATACCGGGAATGCAGGCTTTCTCCATCAATCAGTTCGACCAAAGCCACCAGCTTCTGAGCACGCTCGCGGCGGGCTCCACGGCTCCCGAGCCGGCCAGCTTCGCCCTGTTCAGCCTGGCCTTGGCAGCCTGCGGAATCCGCCGGGCGCGCCGGCGAAAAACAGCGCGGCCAGACCTCCCCTGACCTACGTCCTGTATCTACCAAAGACGACGGTTACTTTCGCGGTTCTAACATCCTCCTCTCCGGCGGCGGCATTCCGCCCGCCCCAATAGTTACTATTTCAACGGCGCTAACTTACCGGCTGTTCAATCTGTATTCGCCAACTCTTGCGAGGCGTAGCAAGTAAGTTGCCTATCCGGCGGATCCTCCGGCTGGTGTCAAGGAGTATAAGGTCTTGATATGTGAGAAAAAGCACTTGAAGGTTCGTGTGTCTTCCCGCGGGTGTTAACCGAGGCACAAGAGATTGGCTTAGAGTGATGACTGGATAGTACAATATAGTAAGAACCGACTAAATGAGTTATTGACACCTTAAAACCCTACATCGTAGAATGACTGCGAGTTGGAACGTATACTTACGTCTTCAGCTCATACGCAAGCGGCCATCATTTCCGCCCCGGGAGCCGCGAAGATCACGGCACACGGCGCCCAGGGAGGCGGAGATAACCGGAGTGGCAGGTCAATTGGGAGAGGGTGTCTATGTATGGATCGACGAACATCGGCACGGCCCGCGCAGAGGCGGCGCGCTTAGGATCGGTGTTCGCGGCTGTGATTCTTTTGGGGGCGGCCGTGCCGCAGGCTTCGGCGCTGGGGTTCGTGCAACCTTACGCTCTCGGCAACTTCACGCTTTTCGATAATGGCCACTACAACGTGGAGGCCACGGTAACCGACAGCGGCTCCGCGCTCCAGTTCATCGGACCGGACGACGGGAGCGGGCTGGATGGCTATAGCGATCTGATCGCCCGTTCCGCGGGATCGGGTCGGCTCCTCTTCGACTTCCTGTACACTTGCGACGACTCCTCCGGGACGGATTACGCCGGGTACCTGGTCAATGACAGTTTTTATCCGCTGGTCGGGGATTCCGGAAACGTCTCCGTCGCCTTGCGGCTTAATGACTCGTTCGGTTTCCGGCTGGGGAGCGACAACCAAGGCGGCCCGGGCATCCTGACAGTCACAAATTTCAGCGCGCCGGTCCCGGAACCGGGCGCTCTCGGATTGGCAATGATAGGGATCCTTTTCATTATGATGCGCCGCGCGCAGCTGGGGAAGAGAGGGGCGGCCGCAGGGAAGATGTTCGCTTCGATAGCGGCGGCGGCGCTTGCCCTGGCTGCGGTTCCTCTGTGGGGACAGGGCCAGGTGGACTATACCGGGACCAGCGCAACCGGCCAGATGCAATGGCAGCGCGTGGTGAATTTGCGGCAGCAGAGCCAGACCCCGCTGGCGTTCTTCTCCATGGGCGAGGGCGGCGAGAAGCAGCCGAGGGCGGCGCTCCCACGCCTGCGCCCCCCTGTATCCAGGAGCCTCGCGGTGGGCGGTCAATTGGGCGCCGGCGCCGCGCCTCTTCATAGCCTTGTCGTCTCCCCCTCCGCCGCCACGGGGTTCAACGCGCTCTCGCACCGGGACCAGCGGCTCGCATATGCGGAAAACCAGTTCAGCGTCGAGCCGCCTTCCACCAGCGTCGCGGTGGGAAACGGTTACCTGCTGGAAGGGGTCAATAACGCCGTCCAGGTCTACAGCCTCACGGGTTCGCCGGCGCTGCCTGCGGTGGTGGCCACGAACCAGTTGTTCGGAGTGGGTCCGGCGATCGACTGGAACACAAGCCCGCTGCACTATGGCGTTTACCTTACCGACATGCGCGTGTACTACGACCAGGGCATCAACCGCTGGTTTGTCGTGCAGCGCAGCCAGGACAATGACATCTACGGAAACTATCTGAATAAGTCGCATCTTTACCTGGCGGTCAGTAAGACCGGCGATCCGACCGGGGACTACAACATCTATGTCATGGAGACGACGAACAGCGATCACCCCGGCTGCCCGTGCATTGCCGATTATCCGCAGATTGGGTCCGACCAGTACGGGTTCCACATCGCGTGGAACGAGTTCAGCCCGAATAGCTATTATTTCGTCGATGCGTCGATCCTGAGCCTTTCGAAGGCGGCGCTGGCGGCGGGCAGTCCGGCGCCGAACGCCTACCAGTTCTTTGTGCCGTACACGACCGGCTACGAGTTCGCCATTCAGCCCGCGAGCACGCCGCCCGGCGCCAGCAACTTCCTGGCCGCCGGCGGCCTCGAATACTTCGTCAGCAGTCTGTCCCGGTCCGCCTACAGTAGCAGCGTGGCGCTGTGGTCGGTCCGGAATACCAGTTCGCTGGCTACGCCGTCAGCCAACCTCGTGCTGAGCCGGATCATCGTGCCCACACTGCCCTATACGTTTCCGGACGTCGCCATTCAACGTCCGGGCCCGCTGCAGTACGGCTCCAGTTTCCTCCCGGCGCGGCCTCTGGCCTATCTGGACGGCGGCGACACCCGTATCCAATCGCTTTCGTATGCGGCGGCGAGGTTGTTCCTCACGCTGCAGTCGGGCGTCACCGACGAGAACAACCATTTTGTCGTCGGGGGCGCCTATGTCGTGCTGACTCCCGCGTTCCGCAATAACCTGCTCTCGGCCTCGGTGCTGAATCAAGGTTATCTGATGATGAACGGCAACCACTTACTCCGTCCCGCCATTGCTGTAAACCCTAAAGGCCGCGGGGCGATCTCGGTGACGCTTACTGGTCCGGAATGGTTCCCCAGCGCGGCCCTGATCCCCTTCGACACGTTGGCCACGCCGGCGACGATCGAAGTGGCGGCGCTTGGCGAACTGCCGGAGGACGGTTTTACGGGATATCCGGATTTTGGCGGAACGGGCGTGGCCCGCTGGGGGGATTACAACTCCGCGGTCGCCGCGTCCGACGGTTCCATTTGGCTCGCCGCCGAATACATCGGCAACTTCTTGAGAACCGATTATGCGAATTGGAACACTTACATCTTTAGGAGATTGCCGTGATCACTTTAACCCGCGACGGGCGGCGGGGAGAATCGCCCGGACGATGGGCCGCAAGGCGGCCTCAGGAAAATGACGTGAGAAGGCTGGGCCGAAAGGCCGCAAATAATGGGTCCGGCCTCTCCCCGGAGAGGCCGGAGGGTATCATTGTGCTCGACCTCTCGCTCCAACCCGTCGCGGTGGACGGCGGGGCCGAGCTGATCCTCCAGGAGATGAAACCGGGCCGCGCGGCCGAAGACGCGAGTCTTGACCTGCCCCCGGAACTGAAAGAGATACTGCGGAACGGGCGGCTCAGCGATCCCACTTCATCGGAATCGCGGCTCAGCCTGTCAAACGGCCAGTACAGTTGCCGCGTGTTTCTGATGCAACCCAACGACGGTTTCGGCGAGCAACCGCTGCTCGCGATCCACCTCAAGGAGGAAGTCTCGATGCCCGAGGTGGCGGGGCGCGCGGCCATGGAGTATGGACTGACGCAACGCGAGCAGGAAGCGGTGGTGGGCGTTTGCCTGGGGCTGACCAGCAGAGAACTGGCAGACCGGATGAGCATCAGTCCAAACACGGTAAACGCGTTTCTGCGAACCATCATGCTGAAGATGGGGGTAACAACCCGAGCCGGAGTAGTAGGCAAATTGCTCGAGGAAAATAACAGCCAACAGGAAGCGTAAACGCCGGGAGAAGGTGCTTTGCGGCGCCAGTGCTCTGATTTTCGTGCTCGTTACCAGGGTTCGGGTATAACCCGGGCATCCGCGCGAACGGGTGACTGTAAAATGTCATCGGCGCGGACGCCTCTCTGGTAACGGGGATCCCGGGCGCTCGAACCGTCAGCCGGCGACAGCGGCGGCCACCGGGATCATCCCCCCGGAGAATACTTCAACACGAACGTTCTCTTGCCGGATCCGCCACTTCCGGGCGGGCGGCCTTTCCCTCGCCATTTCCTGCCCGCGCAAGAAAACTACTGGAACTGGCGGGCGGTGCGCGGCTGTGGTATCAGCGCTATACTGTCAGGGCGGCCCTGGAGTCGCCCTGAATGCATATGCATGTGGGGTCCTCCAAGACTCCACGGGCCGTCCTTTCCAATTGCCGGCCGCGGTTCCCGAAGCGGCCCGCGGACCAATTGCCGCCCTTCGTGAGTTGTTCCCGTAACATTTGGCTTTTCGGGCCCGCCAAAAGAGGCTTATCATAATTCGGAGTCCTCGACGCTCCCCGGGCGGGCTCGCATTGGTCTGCTGGGTGTGGTTTTGGCATTCGGGCTGAGCGTACTGACAAGCGAGATGCCATCGGCCACATATCGGGCTGCCACTTGAACCCGGCGGTTTCCCTGGGGTTGGTCGTGGCGAAATAGTTTCCCCATGAGGAGGTGCGGCTTGCATCCTCCGCATGGGCTAAAGCGGAACTGTAGCAGAGAGGAGAGACAAGGAAATGCTCAAGGACTTCAGAGAATTCGTGATGCGCGGGAACGTGCTCGATCTCGCCATCGCGGTCATTATGGGCGTGGCGTTCGGCGCCATTGTCACCTCAATGGTGAACGACATTGTCATGCCTCCCATCGGCCTGGTTCTGGGCCATGTCGATTTCAAAGACCTGTTCATCAGCTTGAACGGCCAGTCCTATCCGACCCTCGCGGCAGCCAAAACCGCGGCGGCGCCCATCATTGCATACGGACAATTTCTCAACACGATCATCAACTTTCTGATTGTCGCGTTCGTGATCTTCATGGTTGTACGGCAAGCGAGCAGGCTCCAGCGGAAAGCGGCGCCGGCTCCGGCCGCGCCAACGACGAAGGATTGTCGGTTCTGTTGCAGCGCCATTCCCCTTGCGGCAACGCGCTGCCCGCACTGCACCTCACAACTCGCATCATCGGAGGTGGCGGGGCGATGACAAATCCCGGATTCGGCGGCGGCCGGCGTCGGGCTGCTCGCGGATTTGGCCTCGTGATCCTGTTGCGCGTTCTTCTGTTTCCCGCCGTTTGGGCGGATCAGCTTGTGATGAAGAACGGCGATCGCGTGACAGGGACCATCGTCAAACAGGATGGAAAGACGATTACCGTCAAGACCGAGGTGTTCGGGGTGGTCACCGCCCCGTGGGACCAGGTCGCGTCGCTCATAGCGGACCAACCCGTTAATGTGGTCCTCAAAGACGGGAAGGCGTTGGTGGGTACGGTCGGTTCCAGGGAGGGAAAGATCGAAGTCACGACCAAAGAGGCCAGGGTGGACGTGAGCCCGGGGGACGTCGCCGCAATTCGCAATCCGGACGAACAGAAGGCTTATGAGCGGCTGTTGAAACCGGGGTTTCTTGAGCTCTGGTCCGGCGGCGCCAGCCTCGGTTTGGCCGGCGCGAGCGGCAACGCGAGGACCTCGACTTTCACCGCAGGCTTCGACGCAACGCGAGTGACCAGAACCGACAAGGCTTTGATTCACTTCAATGTGATCAAGGCGTCGGCGCTGATCAGTGGCCAGAACGCGAGCACGGCGGAGGCCGTGCGGGGCGGGATAGGCTATGACCATAACGTTCACTCCCGGCTCTTTGTGAATGTCTTTAACGATTACGAATACGACAAATTCCAGAATCTGGACCTGCGGGTCTCCATTGGCGGGGGTCTCGGATTTCACGCCGCAAAAAACGAGCGCAGCCTACTGGACCTCCTCGCAGGCGCCGACTACGACCATGCGAGTTTCAGCACTCCTTTAACCAGGAACTCGGCGGAGGCTTTTTGGGGCGACGAGTACACGCTGAAGTTGGCGGGCGCCAGTTCGCTCATCCAGAGATTCCGGATGTTCAATAACCTTTCGGACACCGGCATCTACAGGGTGAACTTCGATCTAGACCTCGTCACTAAGTTGAAGAAGTGGCTTTCCTGGAACCTGGGACTGAGCGATCGCTACCTGAGCAAGCCGGCGCCTGGGCGGAAAACTAACGACTGGCTCTATACGACGGGCTTGGGGGTAACGTTCGGGCGGTAAATCCCGGGGCGCCGCAGAATGATAGTTCTATAACGCTTAGTACACACGGGGGGAACGGGCTTGTAAGTGGATCTTCGGGGAGGGCGGCCTATCTGCGGGCGGCGCCCAGGGCTCCGGCCCGGCAGGACCGGCAGATTCCGTACCCCCCGCCATTGCCGATCATGAAGCCGCAACGATAGGCCATGCTATCCAGTTCTCCCTGGCTCAGAATCGCGGGGGTGAATGCTGTCTCGGTCATCTGGTACCCGACGGACCCGTTGGGCGGCGAGTGATTCGAGGTCCCCCAGGCAAGCATGCCGGGGACCTTGGTTGCCGTGGCGACCAGCGCCGCGCTATTGGTGCAACTGATCCCGCCTCCGCCGGGCCCTGCCAACGTCGCTACCAGCTTCACCACCACCGATACCGGCGTCACTGGCGTTAGTGGGTTTGAGAGGAGATCGCGGGTGACGCCCAGGTTGACGAGCGCGTTCGGCGTTACCAGGCAGGAGCAACACGACATCAACTGCTGGTCCGGCGCGAATGCAAAGACGTTCACGCAGATGTTGCCGGTCGGGTCGCCCAAGCCCGGTCCCAGAAGGGGAGCTCCGTTAGCTCCGTCGTTGACGATGTTGATATACGACTCGCCGACGCCCGTATTCGCCGCGTATCGCACCTGGAATGGCGCGTCGACAGTGTTTTGTGCATTTGCGGCTGCGACAATTGCTAGCATCGCAATGTAGCGCAAGTGCACGGGCTGTATACCCTCCGATGCTGAAGATACCAGTTTGCTGGTTCGAACGCAATCGTGTAGAAGGCATAGACAAAACGAGTAGCTTGCCCGTCTAGTGGCGTGCGTAAAGGCAAGTTCCTGTAGATATGGGGTTTGCAGCCTCCGGGGTTCCATTGGGTGTTCCGGCGGCGGCGAACGGTATACTTAATGCCCTCAGATCGTATATGCTTTTGTTCCGTATACTTAGCATTTCAGGCCGAATTGTCTTCGATGCCTTGTGGGCCGGGGGTTCGGGGCCCAGGCCGCTGTTTGCGGCGCTGCGCCGGAGCCGGAGGCGGGCAGTTGCCGGATTGCGAGTGACCCTCGGCGCCGCTCCGGGTCTGGCCCAGAGTGTTCCCGCGTACATTCGAAGAATGGTTGCCCGATGAAAGGCGTGCCGAGAGCAGTGAAGTTGACAGGCGTTTGCGCCGTGACCCTGCCGGCGAGCGGAGCCCTGGCGCCTCCGCTGTCGGTTGCCCCTACCGTGGATTTTGCCCGGTATGGGGGAAGATGGTGCGAGACTGCAATCGAATCTCTTCAACCGGATCTGAAACTGGTATATAAGTAATGTGATTCCAGCCTCTCGGACGCTTAGCCGCCGCGGTCTGCTGGCAGCCGCCGGGGCATCCGCGTGCGCCGCCGGCCGTCTACTTGGAGCGCCGGCAGACGTAAAGGCCAGAGTGGTTGCGTTTCTCGGCCGGCGCCGCGCGGCAAGCGGTGGGTATGGGTGGAATCCGGGCGACCCGCCTCATATCTCCCCCACCTTCGCCGCGGTGGGATGCTATCGGCTCCTGGATGAAGAAGTGCCGGACGCGCGGCAGGTTGCGGAGTTCGTTCGCGCTCACTATCCGGTAGCCGAGGCCCGCCGGACCGACCGGCCGCTCTGGCGCTTCGATTTCGAGCAGGTGCAGTCGTTGCTCTGGCTCGGCGAGCCGGTTGCCTCGTTCCAGCCGCTGGCCGCGAAATGGACGAAGCCGGCCGACTTCACCAAAACGTACGAGCTGGACGGTAACCCGGTACTCCAGCATCAGGCTATGGCGGTATGCGTGCGGCGGCTGACCGGCATCGACCAGAGCGGGCCTGCCGGAGACGAGTGGCGGCGCTACTTCGCCGGACGCCGGAGACCAAACGGGACGTTCAATACTACACCCGCGAGCGATGGCTCTGGCGGGCACATTCTGAACACGGTTTGGGGCACATGGGCGCTGGAAGCGCTCGGCCAGAGCGTATCCGTTTCGAAAAACCTTGCGGGCTGGGTGCAGGACTGCCAGTTGGAATCCGGGGGATTCTCTTACGCCCCGCGGGCAGAGTTAGGCGGGGTTGACGATGTGATTTACTCCTGGGCGGCGCTCTGGCTGCTGGATAGGGCGGGGCAGGAGCCCAGGCGGAAAGCCGCTTTTCTAAGTTGGCTGGGTTCGCTGGCGACGGAGGACGGCGGATACCAGGACCGCCCCGGCGGACTCCCGAATCCCACCGCTACGTATTACGCCGTGGAGTGTTTCCGGCTTCTGCGCGAGTCGCCCGGCGCCGCCAAGCGGGCTCCGGGAGCCCCACGGCACGTCCTTCCTGCCGGCGCGCGGGTCTTCACCATCCAAGTTCAAGCCCCGGGCGCCGGCAGCCCTTCCGAAGCGGCGTACCTCGCCGGAAAGCTCGGGATCCACGTCTGGAGTGCGAAGAACTGCGCGCCCGGTTGGATCGGCGAAGCGCAGCGCATTGCCGACACCCGCAAGGTCCGCGTTCTGTTCGCCGCCGGAAACGAGGAATACGGGACCTACGTCTCGGTTCCGGGCCTCGGTACGTACAGCCACCTGGTGGATCTCGTTGCTCCGCCGAAGCGCGACTTCGGGGAGCAACTACCGAAGAAAAACTTCGCTTATCCCTGGGGCGAGTTCCGCGAGACGCGCATCCGCCAACTGCGGGACGGCAGCGGCAGGATGGTCTGGCAGTTCAATGAGAACGAGGAGATCACGCGCGCGCTGCTGGACGAGGCCTTGTTCAAAAAGACGTACTCCGCGATCAGCACTTTCCATTTCGGGCTGGAGAACTTCCTGGAATCGCAGCCCTTCCTGCAGCGATGGCTCGGCCGCCTCCCCATGGTCGCGCTGCAGGACGCCCACGGTACGGAGCCGTGGTGGTGGACCGACTGGCTGACCGGGTTCCGCACGCTGTTCATCGCTCGCGAGCCCACCTGGGAGGGCTGGCTGGCCGCGCTCGAACGGAACCACGTCGCGTCCGTACGGCGAGACGCTGTCACAAAAGGGGAGCTGCAAATGGCCGGCGCGCTGCCGCACGTGCGGGATTTTCTTTTGGCGCATCGCAGCGAGTGGGCCTGGTGGGACGAGCAGGAGGAAGCCAGGGGCCATCCGGCGGCGGTCATGACTGTGCTGCGGCGCGGCTCATTATTCGAAGCTGGGGCGCCCACCGCGGGTCTGTCCCTGCGGATCCGGCTGTGGGCCGACAACACCGGCCAAGGCGTTCCCCGGACGCCGAGAGCCGAACTTGTCTCCCTGAAGGTCGATGACCGGGAAGTTACGCCGAACGCGGTAAGTGCGCCGACCGACCGGTATTTGATTTATGCCATTCCGGATAGCGGGGCGCGTCGCGCCACAGCGCGCGTGCGCGCCCTCGGGACGGGGAAGGAAACGATTCTCACCGCCGATCTGGGGTAACCGCCTGGAAGCGGCAATAAGGAGTTGACGATATGGAAGGGATGACTCGCCGCGACGTACTGGCCGGCGCATCGCTGAGCGCCGCCGCCGTGAGCGCCCGGGCCGCCGCGCAGGGTGGCACGGCTCGACGGCCGAACGTCGTGTTCATTCTAGCGGACGACCTCGGGTACGCCGACCTCGGCTGCTACGGACAGAAACAAGTCCAAACCCCACGCCTCGATGAGATGTCGAAACACAGCCTGATGTTCACCCAGGCGTATTCGGGGAGCACGGTCTGCGCGCCCTCGCGGTGCTGTCTCATGACCGGAAAACACACCGGGCACGCTACCATTCGGGGCAACGAAGACCCCCACGTGCCGCTGCTGCCCGATGAGACTACGGTCGCCAACGTTTTCAAGAAAGCGGGCTACGCGACCGGCGTTTTTTTTTTTTTTTTACTAGGTTCACGCGCACACTTACTTTCCGGACATGCTTTGGGACAACGAACGCGAGCACTACTACGAGCCGAACTTCGGCGGCGGCAAGAAGATCTACTCGCACGACGAGATCACGAAGCGCGCCCTGACGTTTATCGACAAGAACCGCGGCCGGCCCTTTTTCCTTTACGCGCCCTTCACGCCGCCGCATGGGAGGTTCGAGGTTCCCGATCCGGCGCCCTACGCCGACCGCAACTGGCCCGCCCAAGCCAAGAATCTGGCGTCTATGATCACGAGGCTGGACGCGAGTTCAGGGATGATTTTCGACCGGCTGCGCCAGCATGGCCTGGAAGACAACACTCTGGTTATCTTCGCCAGCGACAATGGGCCCGGCGATATGTCCAACAAGCAGTTCCAGAGCAGTGGCCCATTCCGCGGCGTGAAAAGGGACCTCTACGAGGGTGGAATCCGGGTTCCGTTTCTGGCGTCGTGGAAAGGCGTGATCACGCCTGGCGTCACCAACCAGCCGATGGCCTTCTGGGACTTCCTGCCGTCGGTCTGCGACTTGCTCGATGCGGCGCCGCCGCCCGGCCTGGACGGCGTCTCGTACCTCCCGACGCTGCTGGGCCAGCCAGGGAACCAAAGACCGCACGAGTACTACTATTGGGAGTTCTTCGAGAAGGGCTTTCAGCAGGCGGTCCGGGAAGGGGACTGGAAGGGCATCCGGCTCAAACAGGGCGAGCCGCTCGAACTGTACAATCTGGCGAGCGACCCGGCGGAAAGCAAGAATGTCGCGGCGTCGAACTCGCGTGTCGTCGAGCGGCTCGAAGCCAGGCTGCGGACGTGCCGGACGCGGACGGCGAAGTGGGGGTAGGCGTATCGAGGCTACACTGGCTCAGGGGCTACATGAGACGACGCGACTTGTGGTTGCTGCCACTGGCGGGGGTGTTAGGCCGCGCGCAGACCGGCGTACTCGCGGCGTTGGCCGCAGCGCAGAAAATACCGGGGCTGGGCGGCACTGTGGAGCGGAACGGGAAGGTGGTCTATGCGGAGGCATTCGGTGAGGCAACCGGTGCTACCAGATTCCGCATCGGCAGTCTCTCCAAACTGCTCACGGCAGCGGCGGCGGCGCGGCTTTACCAACGTGGCATGCTGGACCTGGACGCGCCGGTACAGACCTACGCGCCGTGGTTTCCGGACAAGGGAGCGCCGATCAGCGCGCGGCAACTTCTCGGGCACCTCGCTGGTATCCGGCACTACGGAGGCGGCGAGTACGTTAACCGGACCCATTACAGAACCGTGCGAGAGAGCCTGAGAATATTCGAGGACTCGCCGCTGGTAGCGCCGCCGGGCACGAAGTACGCGTATTCTTCCTACGGATACAACCTGCTGGGGGCGGTGCTGGAAGGCGCCGCCAAACGCGACTACCTGACGGTGATCCAGCGCGAGGTGCTGGATCCCCTGAAAATGAAATCGACCGTTGTGGACGATCCGTCGCGCCAGGTGGACGGGCGCAGCCGATTCTACGATTCGCAGAACGGGCGGATCGAAGAGTCGCCGGCGGTGGATTTGACGGACCGGCTACCTTCGGGCGGTTTTCTCTCGACGGCCGGGGATCTGGCGCGCTTCGGCGCGGCGCACCTGACGGACGGATTCCTGAAGTCCGCGACGCGCGCTCTGGTATTCACTTCGCAGAAGACCACGGATGGAAAGGAAACAGGCGTGGGCTTCGGATGGAGGCTGGCAAGCATCGCGGGAGAACGGGTGTATCACCATGGCGGCGATGCGATGGGTGGGCGCGCTTTCCTGCTGCTGCGCCCCCAGCACGGGATCGCGGCCGCCACGGTCTGCAATCTCAGCTTCGCGCGCATAGCCGAGACCGAGTTGATGGCCCTTTCGGAGCCTTTCGCGGGCGACGACCACGATCCGCGGCCTCAGTGGATCCGGTAAGAGAACGCGCCCGCTTCGGAATTGAGGCGCAGTTGCCCGGCGTTCCCCATCGCGGGGAGTGTCCGCAGGACGTGGCCGTCGCCATCCATGATTTCCACTGTCTTCGGGACCGCCAGTTTCCACGGCAACTCCGCCCATCGGATGGTTAGCGCGAAGGCCGGGCTGTCCGGCAATGGGGTGATTTCGAGCGACTCCCCGGAGCGAACCAGCCGGAGCCCCCCGTTTGTGGAAACGGCGCCGAAGCCCACTTCCCGGTTTCCCTGGTTCATGCGGGGAAGACGGGGATCCGGCCCCTGCCCGGCGCGGCCGCCGCCACGGGCTGCCGGCTCGGGCGTTACGGGGCGCGCATTCACGTAGATCGTCGAAGGCGAACGCGACCACTCGACGATCAGCCCGTCGCGCCGTTCGACGGCCGCCTCGACCGTTCCGCCCGCTCCCGGAATCCGCGTGTAGAAGCCGTATTGCGGAAGGACGTGGCCCTCGGCCGTCCAGTCTTCCGCGCCGCGGTTGACCCGCGCGAAGCCCCCGTTGTCCCACTGGATCTCATGGCGGTGGAGGTCGTTTCCGGCGAAAGCGAACCGCTCCATGCGGCGTAGCGCCAGCCCCCGCATGGCGTCATGCAGCAGCCAGTACTTGCGCACCACGTCGCGCGAAAAGGCGTCCCAGACCATGGAGGGATGGCCGGTCATCACTTCGGTGGCGATGTAGTCGTCGCTGTAGATTCCGTGCGTGCGCGAATCCTGCCCGGAGTTGTAACGCCCCGGGTAGCCGGCGCCTTGCAGCACGAACACGTCGTGGTACGCCGCATCGAACCAGGGGACGCGTTCGGTGTCGCTGGTCTCGATGCGCCAGACGTTGCTCCGCTCGGGACCGCCTTCCGCCCGCATGTGAGCGCCCGCTCCGCCGTCCAGCCAGCCAATGTACTGATCGGCGCCCGCTTCGGAGATCTGGGGCGCGCCGCCCAGGAAGTCGCGAATCCAGGCGAAGCCGCTCCGCCAGACGTCGCGCGTGTGAATGCGGTCGAAGAACTGCCCGTCCGAGGTGTAGTAGTCGTACGGCGGTTCGGAGGACCATACGTCGATGAAGTAGGCATTCGGCGCGAAGCCATCCTTAATCATCCGGATGTTCCGCTGTACGAATGGCAGGACCCGGTCGGAGCGCGGATGGTAAGACTGGGCTCCCGCTCCGCGGTTCATGAACGCCGTCTGTGGCCGGCGGTCCGCGGTGAAGGCGATATTGTCGTAGCTGAAGTCGTCCGAGTCCGGGTAGAAGTCCACGTAATTGTCGTGCGGAGCGAAGAGCACTCCGTTCTGCTTGCAGGCCGCCACCAGGTCTTGGAACTCATCGAGCGCGCCGTACTCGAGACTGGGCGGGTAGATGTCGGGCAGGCGGTAATCGTACCCCCATCGCTGCCACCTGTGCCAGATCACCACGGCATCCGTAAGACCGTACCGAAACGCCTGCCGCAACGCTTTGGCGGTATCGGCATAGCGGCCCCTCCACAGATCGAAGGTGAAACGTCCGGCCAACCGCGGCACGCCTGCCGCCGCGCGCGGAGCGTTCAACTCGCGGAACAGCTTGACGGAGTTCCACACGTCCCGCCCCGGAATGAAGCTGATCACCTGGTTGTGCGGCGTATGCAGGGAGCAGGCGCCGGCATCCGGGTCCGCGGCCAGGTGGTCCGGCGGGACGTCCACGCCCTGGACGATCGAGACGCCGCCCTCGAAATCCATGCCGATGTAGGAGGTGGAGAGGAAGTGGCCGTTATACCGCAGGCGGAACGCCTCGGCATCCTGCATCACGTTGCCCGCTCCGGCATAGATGCGAGCCGCGCGGCTGCTCCAGGGACCTGCCGCGACGTCCTCCAGATGGATATTGAGCCAGGGCCGCGAAGCGGCGTTCTCCAGCGCAAAGCGCACCCGCAGCGCGCCCTTCTCGATCCACGCCTCCGTCAGTACATCGAACGGCCCAGCCCAGCCTTTGAAATGATGGCGAACGCGGTAGCGGCCGTGGGCGGGCTCCTCCCGGGCTTCCACCAATTCGATAGCGGAAGCCGGGTCCTCCAGCGCCGCGCCCAGAACGCTCGCTTGAAAGCCGCGGAAGTAGAGGCGCCGCGCGCCGTTCCGGAAACCCACGGTGGCATCGAGCATGCCGCGCCGCCCCGGCCACACGCGGACTTGGAACCCACCCGCGGTCCCCAACGCGCGCGATGCCCCTGCCGGCGGAAATGCAGACCGGGGAGCCACGCGGGCCGCGGCCGGCGGCGGCGATACGGGCTTCGCATCCGGAGGCAGATTGGGCCGCGGAGGGTTCGGCAATTTCACCGGTACGATCAGGATCGGGTGCGCGCGCTGCCGCCGGCCACGCCACTCAAAGTCCGCAGATGCTGAGATCGGGTAGTGCGCGTTGAACGTCACCTCGGCCGCGCGAACGGCGAACGCGAGCCGCGCGCTGCCTTTGGGCGCCAGTGAAAAGGGGACCGCGCCGGCGGGCGACGCCTGCCAACGGTCGATGACCCGCAACTCGACCGTGCCCTGGAGCGCGGCGTCCCCCCCGTTTTCGAGCACCACGGTCACCTCCACCGGGGCGCCCGCCGCGGTGATCTGCTCCGGTCCTTCGATCTTCGCGGTCAAAGGACCAACGCTATCGACGGCCGGACGGTAAGCCGGCATCGGGCAGACGCCCGCCGCCAGCAGCGTAAGCCAGATCGCACTCTTTGGCATAAAAGTTCCCCGGTTCCGAAGTCGCCAGGGCAGGAATTACAGCACAGAATATCTCATATCAGGGGTGGCATCGGCGCGTATTCCTGGCCGCGCAGGGCGTCGGCCGGGAGGCCGCGAACGGTCAACCGTCTTCCCGCAAGGCGGCGATGGGGTCGATGCGGGTGGCGCGGCGGGCGGGAAAATAGCAGGCCGCCAAGGCAAAGCATGCCAGGACGACTGCGGCTCCGGCCAACGCGGCGGCGTCCAGCGGGCGGACTTCGAACAGCAGAGAGCGGACGAGCCGGGTCAGGGCGGCCACGGCAACCCAACCCAACCCAAGCCCTATCCCGATGAGCCGAAAGCCGGATTCGAAGACGAGCCGCAGGGCCGCGGCAGGCTCCGCCCCCAGAGCCATCCTCACTCCGATTTCCCTGGTGCGCAGGGCGACCGATTGGGAAACCGTGCCGTAGATGCCCACTCCGGCCAGCAGCAGCGCGGCCGCCGCAAACCCTGTTAGCAATAGCATGAGGAAGCGCCGCTGCGCCATCGAGCGCGCCAGCAGTTCTTCCATCTGAAAAATGTTGTAGGCCGGCATGCCCGCCGCCGTGGAGCGTACCGTGGCGGCCAGCATCGGCATCAGCGCGGCCGCATCGCCCGACGTGCGGATCACGAGGATCGGCGCGCTAAGCGGGTTCACGGCGTACGGCCGGTATATCTCGGGCCGCATTTCGGTTTCCAGACCGGCGTGGTGGATATCGCCGACCACTCCCACAACCGTGATCCACGGCGAGTTCGCGGACGGGGCGCCGAGTTTGACCCTGCGGCCCACCGGGTCCTGCCCCGGCCAGAACGTCCTCGCGGCCGACTCGTTCACCAGCAGTACGGCGCCGGGATTCGCATCGTCATGCTCGTCGAACCGCCGGCCGCGCCGCAGCGGGATCCCCATAGTGGCGAAGTACTCGGCGGTGGCGACGCGGTACTCCACGTCAAAGCCGGGTTCGGCGGCCGGCATTGGCCGGCCCTCGACATACAGCCAACTACTCAGATTCTTGCCGAGCAGCGGGAGCCGGCTCACCGCCGCCACAGCGCGCACGCCGGGCGCGCGCGACAGCGCTTCCCGAAGCCGCCGCCAGACGGCCGTGCGCTCCGGCGGCGTCCGCGCCGACATCGGTAATTGGGTCGAGATGGTGAGTAGGTTGCGGGCATCGAACCCGGGGTCCACGTCCAGGACACGCCGGAAGCTGTGGATCAGCAAGCCCGCGCCCGTGGTCAAGGCCAGCGCCAGCGCAATCTGAAGCACGACCAGCGCGGAACGGAGACGATGCCGCCCCGGAGCCAGGCTGCGCCCGGATTCGCGCAGACCGGTCTCGAGATCACTGCGAGCCGCGCGCCACGCCGGCGGCATTCCGGCCACAAACGCGCACGCCAGCGCCGCCACGGCGGCAAATAACAGCGTACGGCCGCCCACCGCGACTTCGCCCGGCTTGACCAGGCTCGGCGGCGCTATGGACATCAACCACCGGAGGAGGCCGATAGCGGCAAAAGAGCTGAACACCGCGGCGGCGGCCGCCATCACGAATCCTTCGGCGAGCAGTTGACGCGCCAGGCGGAAACGCGACGCCCCCAGCGCCGCGCGCACCGACAACTCGCGGCGGCGCGCGGAGAGCCGGGTCAGCAGCAGGTTCGCCACATTCGCGCATGCCATCACCATCACGAAGCCGACGGCGCCCAACAGCATCATCATGGCCGTGCGGACCCGGCCGGCGCTAACGGCCGCAAGCGGTTGGGCATCGTACGCGTACCCGCGGCACGCTTCGGGATACTCCGCCGACAGAGCGGTCCCAATGCGGCGGACATCCGCCCGGCCCTGTTCCACGCTGACGCCCGGCTTCAATCGGCCGATGGCCTTGAGAAAGCGAAGCGAGCGGGCCGAATCGCGAAGCTGGTTCGCCGATAGGGGAAGCCATGCGTCAATTTCGCCGGCCGTACCCGCGAGCGGTTCGCCGACATACCGGAAGCCCGCGGGCAGCACGCCGACGATCGTGTAAACGCCGCCATCCAGCGTTGCGGCCCGGCCGACGACATCGCGCGCTCCGCCGAACCGTCTCCGCCAGAAGGCGTCCGAGAGAACTACGACTGCCGATGGTTTCTCGCCATCCTCGGAGGAGAGAAACGTCCGGCCCAGCGCCGCCCTTACGCCGAGCATGGGAAAGAACTCGGCCGACACGTAAAGACACTCGAGGCGTTCGGCATCGCCGCGTCCGGTCATTACCAGGTTCCAAACCGGAGAGACGCCGGCGATCAGAGAAAACGCGCCAGTACGCCGGCGAAGATCCAGGAGGTCGGGCATGGAAGTCCATGCCTCCAGCTCCGGTTGCCGGGACTTATGAGTTTCGACGGCCATCAACCGCTTCGAGTCCGCATAAGGCAGCCCGCGCAGCGCGACAGCGTCCGCGATGGCGAAGATGGCGGCGCTGCCTCCGAGCCCGGCAGCCAGCGTGGCCACTGCGAGCGCGGAGGCGGCCGGGCTGCGCCTCAGCAGGCGGACTGCGTAGCCTAGATCCTGCAAACATCCTTCAACGGCATTCCGCGGCAATCCGCGAGGCGGCGGCGAGGTGTGGCGTTCGACGGATTCGATCTCGCCGGCCAGGGCGTTCCAATCCTGGAACTGGGCCTCCGCGCGGAGAGCAGCCTCGGCTTGGGACGCGCCCGCGGCGATGGCATCGGAAAAGGCTTGTTCCAGTTGAAGGGCCAGCTCGGCGACAATCTCATTCTCCCGCTCGGGCCCGATCCGCAGAGGAGGCAGGCGGTCGCGAACATAGCGCTGCCAGTCAGGCATGGCTGAACCCCGTGAGCGCGTCGAGCGCGTTGACGAACTCCCGCCATGCGCCGCGCTGGGCCGCCAGGGCGCGCCTGCCGGCGGGCGTCAGCCGGTAGAAGCGGCGCCGCCGTTCACCCGCTTTCTCCACCCAGCGGCCCTCTACCAGGCGCTTCCGCTCCAGGCGGTAGAGCATCGGATAGAGCGAGGCGACGTGGAATTGGACGCGGTTTTCGGATTGCGATTCGATGAGCCTGGCCAACTCATACCCGTGCCGCGGCCGAGCCTCGAGAAGCGCCAGGACGATCATCTCCGCGCTTCCTTTTTGCAGGCTCCGCGGGTTCCTATCAGCATCCGACATAAGTATCGATTATACATATGGCGATGACGTATATCAAGCCGGCAAGGTGCGATGTTGCCTCCGCCATCACCTGGAGGCTCGCACACGCAGGGCGATATCTTCCGCATACCGCGGCCCAGCCGAGCGCGCGCGCCGCCGGGATGCGCAAACTCCTCACGCTTCGCTGTTCTGCCGTCCTTTGTGTCGACCCACTCCGCCCGGTATTTTCCCGCGGGCAGATCGAGGGTGAGTTCGGCGGTTCGCGGCGCCGGGTCCACCGCGTACTTCGGCCGCCGGCCATTCCGCTCGCTCCCGTGATGCAGGTAAATGGCGTACTCTTTACCCGGCGCCGCGAGAATTTGGACCGATGCCCCATCCGGCGCCCCGGAGCGGAGGACGCTGTGGGCGGGGGCCATGCGCACGAAGTCCATGGAATTCATGAAATCGCGCAAGACCCGAAGTTGCGCGCGCAGCGCGGCGCTGCCGCCGCCCGGCTGCTGTTGCGGGTAGGCGTAACTTCCGTCTTCCCTGCCGGGTGCGAAGGAATAGTCGAGATTGTTGTACAGCGCTCCGCCGGCAAGCAGGAACTCCCACCCCTGCACGCGATACACGGCGTTCGCCTGGCCGTCGAACCCCGTCTCGTTACATCCTATGGGCCGCGCGAGATCGCGGTTGAGCGAAACGCTCTCGGGCGGGCGCGAGTAGTGGAAATTGAACACCGAAACGCGCGGGTCTGGAGCAGGAACCTTCTTCGATCCGTTGGCGACGTTCCGGGTGATGAGATGCCGGGGTCCGCCGGCGGACTCGGCCTCCGCGATGACGCCCGCAATGGGCCGCTCCCACTCGGCCGTCACCACGTTGTTGGTGTACGGCTCGTTGCAGATCTCGAACATGACGTTGTCGAAGGCGCGCAACTCGGCGACGATCTTGCGCGCCATATCGTCCTGCGCCTGCTGGAGCTTCGCGTCTCTGAGGTTGTATGCCTCGGCGCGCTGCAGATCGCCGATGCCGTTCACGTTATTGCGCGAGTTCAAAGGGCTCAGATTCCACATCTCGTCGCCGTAGTAGGGACAGAACAGGGTGAGTTCCACAACGATGCCGCGGGCGCCGGCTTCACGGACGAAATCCCTGAGACGGCGGAAGTAGGCGTCGTTCCAGCGCCGCAGATCGAACTTCCCAAGGCCGTCCGCGGCGCCGGGCGTATCCGTGCGCGGCCAGGGAGCGATGAACCGGCCGGGCTTGGGGGCCAGCGTGTTCTCGCGGATGTTGCACGATTGCGGCGACTCCCGATAGGAACCGGAGAACGTGCGGGTGAGATTCAGGCGGTCCTTAGCCAGGGTTCGCAAGTAGACTTTGTAGTCGAAATCGAGGTTGATGACGGCTCCGTAGTGTTCGCCCGAGGTAATGAGGACCGTGGGCTTCCCACGGAAGGAAAAATAGTGCGGGTTGACGGCGTTGAGCGCGATCGGACCCGCGCCATGCGCCGCCGCGGCAGCGCATGTCAAAAGAAAAGAAATCTGGTCATGAGATCTCCCGTTCGTCGCGTCTGCATCACCGTTGCACTCCTGCCGCGCAAACACCGCGCAGTACGATTTGCGAAAGGGCAAACCGGGTACAGGCACGAAGTTTCGCAAAGACGGCGAAATTCGAGCCAGTCCCCGCTTTGCGGCTTGTGCACTCCTGCCGCGCAAATACCACGCGGTACGATTTGCGAAAGGGCAAACCGGGTACAGGCACGAAGTTTCGCAAAGACGGCGAAATTCGAGCCAGTCCCCGCTTTGCAGCTTGTGCACTCCTGCCGCGCAAAAACCACGCAGCACGATTTGCGAGAGGGCAA
>JAIQFU010000107.1 GCA_020073115.1 Terriglobia bacterium | reverse complement strand
TGTATTCTTTTTGTTTTCCAGAAAATACTGCAAATTTAGCCATTATTGCTTTCTTCTCCAATATAATTACTATATAGCGATGTAGCCTTGAGCCGCCCCGGGATGTGAGACGGACGTGCGGCCCCACCGGGCCGGGGACCTGGATGGTGAAACCGAACACTTTGTCCCCGATTCCGACGGAGGCGCCGATTTCCGGGACCCTGACCCGCACGCCCCCGAGGCGCACACGGCCCGTGATGTAGTCCAGGCTGCGCGAGTACGAGGTGATGGCCAGGATGGGGCTCTCAAATACCGAATCGCCGCCATCAACCGCGACGCTGGCGGCTATGGCTTGGGGCGACTCCTCAAACAGGTGGTATGCGGTCAGGAACTCGCCGTCTGCGGACAGGAAGAAGCCGCCGCCGAAGCGCATGGCGCCGTTGCCGCGCACATTGGGGCCGCGCAACTCAATGCGGTATACGTAGGGGGCGAGGCCGGCGCAGTCAGGCTCCTGGGCGGTTGCGGCCGAAGCCAGAAGGAGCGCGGCAATGAGGGCGCGCAACATGGAACCGAGAGGCCATTGTAGCGCCGGGCCGGAGGGCTCCCTCCGAAGCCGGCATTACACCACCCTGGCGAGCCGCGGGCGCGGGTTGGCGAATTCCCCGGGTGCCACGGCTTGCAGCCGCGCCATCTCGGCGTACCAGCCGCCGCGGGCGATCAGCTCGGCATGGGTCCCCTGCTCGGCGATGCCGGTTTGGTCGAGCACGATGATCTCGTCGGCCAGTTTGCGCACCGTGGAGAGCCGGTGGGCCACGATGATCACGGTCCGCCCGGCCAGCCAGGGCTCCAGGTTGCGCAGGATGCGCTCTTCGGTTTCGCTGTCGAGCGCGCTGGTAAACTCGTCGAGCACCAGGATCTTGCGTTCGTCGGTCAGGGAGAGCAGCGCCTGGGCCAGGGCGACGCGCTGCTGCTGGCCCTTGGAGAGGCTCTGGCCGCCTTGCCCGATGCGCGTCTTGTACTTCTCCGGCATGCGGCAGATATCGTCGTGGAGGCAGGCGGCCTTGGCCGCTTCCACCACTTCGCGCAGGCTGGCGTCGGGGCGCGTGAACCGCAGGACATCGGCCATCCGGGTCCCGGAGAAGAAGACGCCGCCGTTCTGCGAAACGTGCGCGAACAGGCCGCGAATCTGGTCGAGAGGCCAGCGCCGCACGTCTTTTCCGCAGATCTCGACAGAGCCCTCCTGCACATCGAAAAGGCGGGTCAGCAGGTTCTGAATCGGGGTCTTGCCGCAGCCGGAGCGGCCCACGAGGCCCAGCACGGCGCCGGGCGTGATGGTCAGCCGCAGGTCGCGGAGGACGGCCGTTTTGTTCCGGGGGTAGGCGAACCGAACGTCCTTGAGTTTCACGCCGACGCGCTCCGGGACCGAGACGGGCCGGGCGGCCGGATGGTCCGCGATCGCCGGCTTTTCGGCCATGAGCTTGACCAGCACGCGCGTGGGCTCCAGGCCGTCGTAGAGCCGCTCCAGCAGGGAAGCGTAGCCGCCGAACGAGGCCAACAACTGCTCCGTGAGCATGTTGAGGTACATGATCATGGCGCCATCGAGGGCATGGTGGCGGTATTGCCAGATCCACACGCCCTGGCAGGCGCGCTTGGCGATGGCGAGCGCCAGGTTCCGGCGGAAGCCGAAGCGGTTCCCGATCCGCGCCTCGGCCAGGCCCTGGGCCACAATCCGCTGCTGCACGCGGCGGTAGCGGCGCAGCACCTGGGCTTCCTGTCCGTACTGCACCACAGGCTGGATGGCCTGCACGCTTTCCGAGAACAGGCCGAAATCGCGGTTATAGCCCTGGTACCGCTTCTTGGCGAAAGGCCGCCGGCGCCGGTTCTCCAGCACCGTCAGCCACATGTACAGGACGAGGGCTACCAGGAGGGCGGGAGTAGTGACGGGGCTGAAGATCACGAGCGGCGCCAGGCTGAACGCAGTCTGAATCAGGGCCGGAACCAGCTCGCGGCTCAGCCCCTCGGCGGTCTGCACCACCTTGCCCACGCCGTTGTTGACCTTGCCGACCAACTCTCCCGAGCTTTGCCGCTGGTGCCATTCCATGGGCATGCGCAGGGTCTTTTCCATCGAACTCATGCGCAATTTGCCGAACAGCGGATAGCTGACGCGGGAGGAGAAGAAGTAGTTGAGCTTCAGGTCGAAGCCCATGTAGGCGGCGTCGAAGAGAATGAATGCCGCGACGAAACTCCACTCGGGGATAAAGACGCGCTCCAGGCACAGCCGCAGGGCCCAGACGAGGGAATAACCGCCCAGGACAACGAGCGCCTGCCGCAGGACGACGCCGGCGATAAAGCGCCTGTACTCGCGCCGGAAAGGGCGGAGCAGGTCGCGGAATTGACGATACATGCGTACGATTCGGCTTTACGAGGGGGAAGGGAGAACGTAGAACCTGAGGAACCCTCGGGGGGCAAAACACAATTGTACGCAGAGGTACAAAGGCGGGTCAATTAACTCCAGATTAAAGGTTTGTAGGTGGGGCTTTTGATGTAGGCGGGGGATTGAAAGGAAGGAAAGCGCCCGCGAATGGGCGAGGCAGGCGGAACCGCCTGCCCCACCACAAACGCGGCGCAGGCGGTTTCGCCCGCGTTTTACCGCCGCCCGCCGAAGCGGACGCCGCCGCCGCCCATCGCCGGGGCGTGCGTCGCCGGGGCTGCCGCGCGAGGCGCGGCGGACGGCCCGAATCGCACCCCGGAGCCCCCCACCGCGGCCGGCGGCCGCGCGGTCACCGCGCCGGTGGAACCAGCGACCCTGCCGCCTCTCCAAATCCGGCCGCCGCGGTACCCGCCGTAGCCGCCGTAATACCCGTAGAACGGTGGGTAATAGGAGAAGTACGCGGGCGAATAGAAGCCCCAACCGAAGGGACTGCCCCAGTAACCGGCGCCGGGCACGAACGCAAATGTGTCAAAGTACGGGTTCCAATACCAGCCCGTGCCGTAATACCACGACGGGCCAGAGGCCAGAATCGTCCGCACCGAGGACTGGTTGGCTTCCGCCAGATACTCCGAACGCAGCTTGCTCCAGGCGTACAGGCTGTCGGTGTCTTTCCTGTCGAATTTCTCCGGTTTCAGCTTGGCCGTGGCGGTGGGCTGGAGCGGCAGTTCCTTGCCCTTTCCGACATCCACGGTATGGTCGTCTTCTTCGACCTTGGCCTTGCCTTCGTACACCGCAACCGCGGGCTGATTCGCATTGAACTCGTAGAGTCCGTGTTTTTCGAGAACCGTGGATGCTCCATTGTCCTGGACCACGAGGTGGTTCTCTTTCTCGACCTGGGCTGCCTCGACCATCGCCTTGCCGCGCAGAAGTTCCACCCGGGTGTCGGTGATGGAGGGGGAAACCATTTTCACGGCGCTGTTGTTGTCCAAACGCAGGAACACCCCGGGAGTCAGCAGCATCTCGGCGTTCCCGTGGGCCGTGGCCAGCACCTGCCCTGGGGCGACCTCCGTGGACCCGAGCGATTTGGCCCCGAGCGCACGTCCGTTCAGAGTGACCTCTCCTTCGATGTAATTCACCGTGCCCGGCCGGGCAATGGTGGCCCCAGGCGCCTGGGCCGTGACCATCAACGCCGCCGCGAACAGGGTTCCGGCGGCCCGGACGGGTGTTTTCAAGAGGCTAAGCATTTGATTTTTAAACCCCTCTTTCCTACTTATGTAGATGTACGGGGGGAGGGAGGGGTTGCCGGGGAGGGCGGGAGGTTTACAAATCGATACAGAAACGAAAAACCGCTCCCTCTGTGAGGGAGCGGTTCAAAACGTGTTACTCAGTCGTTCTTAGTAATCCATCTCGGGCCCGTGGCCGCCGCCGGGCATCTGGGCCTGCTTCTTCTCCGGAATCTCGGCCACCATCGCTTCCGTGGTGAGCATGAGGGAAGCGATCGAGGCGGCGTTCTGGAGCGCGGTGCGGGTCACCTTGGTGGGGTCGATCACGCCGGAGGCGACCAGGTCTTCGTACTGGTCGCTCTGGGCGTTGAACCCGAAGTTCGGATTCTTTTCGCCGCGGACCCTCTCCACGACGATGGCGCCTTCGGTACCCGAATTGACCACGATCTGGCGGATGGGCTCTTCGCAGGCGCGGCGCACGATATCGACGCCGATCTGCTCGTCGCCTTCCGCTTTCACGGTCTTCAAAGCGGTCGCGGCGCGCAGCAGGGCCACTCCGCCGCCGGGGACAATGCCTTCCTCCACCGCGGCGCGGGTAGCGTGCAGGGCGTCCTCGACGCGGGCCTTCTTCTCCTTCATTTCGGTCTCGGTGGCCGCGCCGACCTTGATCACCGCCACGCCGCCGGCCAGCTTCGCCAGGCGCTCCTGGAGCTTCTCACGGTCGTAGTCGGAAGTGGTCTCGTCGATCTGCGCGCGGAGTTGCTTGATGCGGCCTTCGATGGTCTTCTGGGCGCCCCCGCCGTCCACGAGGGTGGTGTTGTCCTTGTCCACCGTAACGCGCTTGGCCTTCCCCAGGTCGTCCAGGCGGACGCCTTCCAGCTTCACGCCGAGGTCTTCCATGATGGCCTTGCCGCCGGTCAGGATGGCGATGTCTTCCATCATGGCCTTGCGGCGGTCGCCGAAGCCGGGGGCCTTCACGGCGCAGGCGTTCAACGTGCCGCGCAGCTTGTTGACCACCAGGGTGGCCAGGGCCTCGCCTTCGACTTCCTCGGCGATGATCAGCAGCGGCCGGCCGGAGCGGGCGATCTGCTCCAGCAGCGGCAGCAGATCCTTCATGTTGCTGATTTTCTTCTCGTGAATGAGGATGTACGGCTCTTCCAGGACGCACTCCATCCGCTCGGCGTCGGTCACGAAGTAGGGCGAGAGGTAGCCGCGGTCGAACTGCATGCCGTCCACGGTTTGCAACTCGGTGACCATGGTCTTGGACTCTTCGACCGTGATAACGCCGTCCTTGCCGACCTTCTTCATGGCTTCGGCGATGATGTTGCCGATGGTGGCGTCGCTGTTGGCCGAGATGGTGCCGACCTGGGCGATCATTTCGCCGGAAACCGGCTTGGAGAGCTTCTTGACTTCTTCCACCGCGGCTTCAACGGCCTTTTCGATGCCGCGCTTGAGGGCCATGGGGTTGGCGCCGGCGGCGACCGCCTTCACACCTTCGCGGAAAATCGACTGGGCCAGGATGGTGGCGGTGGTGGTGCCATCGCCCGCCACGTCGCTGGTCTTGGATGCGACTTCGCGCACCATCTGGGCGCCCATGTTCTCCAGCGGGTCCTTGAGATCGATCTCTTTGGCTACGGTTACGCCGTCCTTGGTGATGTTCGGACCGCCGAACTTCTTCTCCAGGACCACGTTGCGGCCCTTGGGGCCGAGGGTGACCTTGACTGCGTCCGCGAGCTGGTTGACGCCTCGCAAAATGGCCTGACGAGAGGCTTCGGAATATACAATCTGTTTCGCCATCGCTTTTCGACTCCTTTGTTACTTCTTCGCCGTTTTGGCGGCGCCTTGCAGAATTCCGAGGACCTCGTCCTCGCGCATGATCAGGTACTCTTCGTTGTCCAGCTTAATTTCGCTGCCGGAATACTTGCCGAACAGGATGCGGTCGCCGACCTGGACGTCGAGCGCGGTCATCTTGCCGTCTTCGAGACGCTTGCCTTTCCCCACGGCTACCACTTCGCCCTCCTGGGGCTTCTCTTTGGCCGAGTCGGGAATGTACAGGCCGCCCTGCATCTGCTCCTGCTGCTCGATCCGTTTGACCACGATGCGGTCATAGAGCGGACGAATGTTCATGGAACAACTACCTCCACAGTAGAAATTTGTTGTGTTTGCCTAACGGGTGGGCCCCAAGTTAACCCCTGGGTTCCCGGTAATTATTATTAGCACAGTTGGCACTGGAGTGACAACTTTTTGTTGTAAACTATTGAATACCAAATGTTTAGAATTATTGACAGCGATTGGCTCAATCTTTTTTGAGGGCGCGGATGGCGACTTCCTCCGGCCGCGGCTCTCTCAGGCTTCGAATACTCCTGTGGCGCGGTTCTTGTGGACGGAGTTCCAGGGGAAAACGCGGCCGTTCATGGCCACGTAAACCCCGGGGGGCAGGGTCTGCACGAAGGCCAGGGCGGTACCCAGGTTGAAGAGGCCGTCCGAGCTGCCGAAGGTGTAAGGGACCATGGCGCCGGTGAGGATTATGGTTTTGTCGCCGATGTTCCGGCCGAGGAGGCTGGCGGTCTGCTCCATGGTGTCGGTACCGTGGGTGATCACGATGCGGCGCTCGCCGCAGCGGGCGCAGTGCGCCAGGATCTGCTGGCGGTCCTCATCGGTCATCTGCAGGCTGTCGATCATCATCAGCGTCCTGACATCGACATCCAGGCGGCAGCGGCCCAGGCGGAGCATGTCGGGAACGTGCGATTCCTTGAAATACAACTCTCCAGCAAGCTCGTTGTAATCCTTGTCGAAGGTGCCGCCGGTGATGAGGATGCGGATGCGCTCGGGGTTCATGGTCCAGTCCCATGGTGACACAGGGAACTCGCCGGCCGCGCATCTCGTCCGAAAACTTGACACCGCGCCCGCCGCGGCGCGAAGATAAAGATAACAACGTCCGAATCTCCTCAGTGGTCACTCGCATCGTTCGGACACAGGAGTCGTCATGGCTACAACTGCGGTCCAATCCGCGCTTTCGCTCGAAGAACAGGCCTTCGCGGATCGCGTCATCGCCGCTCACTCCGGCAAACCCGGGGCCCTGCTCGGCATGCTGGAGAACCTCCAGGAACACCATCCGCATAAATACCTATCATCCGAGATCCTGGAATACGTCGCCGAGAAGACCGATACCCCGCTGGCCCGGATCTACAGCGTGGTCACCTTCTACGCGCTGTTCAACCTGGAGCCCCAGGGCGAGCACACCATCTGCATCTGCCGCGGAACCGCCTGTCACACGCGCGGCTCGCGCAATCTCCTGCAGCGGCTCCGGCTGGAGCTAGGGCTGCCGGAGGAAAGCGAGGACGGCGCCGACAAGCTGTGCGTTACCACGCTGGACCGGCGCTATTCCCTGCGCACGGTGGCCTGTTTCGGCCAGTGCGCGCTCGCGCCGGTGGTGGAGGTGGACCACAGCATCTTCGGACACATGAACGAACAGGCGCTGCATCGCGAACTGGAGCACCTGGATCAGGACGGGAGGAAGAAAGCGTGACCCGGATCCAGGACTTTGGCGCCTTCAACGCGGTCCGCGAAGCCGGGCTGGCGAAACTCGTTCCCTCCCGCCCGCGCGTGGGCGTCGGCATGGGCACCTGCGGCGCCGGCAACGGCGCCGAGGGCGTGTACCACGCCTTCGCCGAAGCCATCGACCAGGGCGGACGCGACGTCAAGCTGGCCTCCGTCGGCTGCTTCGGCTTCTGCGCCCAGGAGCCTCTGGTCAATGTCCGGCTGCCGGGCAAACCGCTGGTGATCCTGCGCCGCGTCGAAGCGGGCGACGTACACCGAATTCTCGACGATATGGCCGTGGGCGAGGTCCCCGAGGACCTCGCGCTCTGCAAAATCGAGCAGTGGGACCACCTCACCGCTCACGTCCAGTACGGCGAGGGTTTTCCTAAAATCCCGCTCTGGAACGAGGTGCCGTTCTTCAAGCCGCAGAAAAAGATCGTTCTCCGGAACTGCGGCCTCATCAGCCCGGACGATATCGAAGAATACATCGCCATTGGCGGCTACCAGGCTCTGTATAAGGTCCTGATCGACGCCAACCCGGAGCTGGTGATCGAGCAGATCAAGGGCGCCAAGCTGCGCGGGCGCGGCGGCGCGGGCTTCCTCACGGGCTTGAAGTGGGAGTTCCTGCGCAAGGCCGTCGCCGACTGCAAGTACATCATCTGCAACGCGGACGAAGGCGACCCCGGCGCCTACATGAACCGCAACGAGATCGAGAGCGACCCGCACGCGCTGTTGGAAGGCATGATCATCGGCGCCTCGGTCATGGGCGCGACGGAAGGCATCATCTACGTCCGCGCCGAGTACCCGCTGGCCGTCCACCGCCTGACCCGCGCCATCGACCAGGCCCGCCAGTCGGGCATTCTCGGAGAAAACATCCTGGGGCGCGGTTTCAACTTCGACATCCGGCTGGTGGAAGGCGCCGGAGCGTTCGTCTGCGGCGAGGAGACGGCGCTGATCGCCTCGCTGGAGGGCTTTTCGGGCCGGCCGCGTCCGCGTCCCCCCTTCCCCGCGCAGAAGGGGCTCCACGGCAGGCCCACCAACATCAACAACGTCGAGACCTGGTACAACATCGCGCCGATCGTGGCCAAGGGCCCGGCGTGGTTCAGCGACACCGGCAGCGCCAAGAGCGCCGGCACCAAAGTCTTCGCCCTGGTGGGCAAGATCAACAACACCGGCCTGGTGGAAATGCCGCTCGGCACGCCCCTGAAGACCTTCATCTACGACGTGGGCGACGGCGGCCCCGAAGGCAAGCAGATCAAGGCCGTGCAGACCGGCGGCCCCTCCGGCGGCTGCATCCCGCGGGAGATGTTCGATACCCCGGTGGACTACGAAACCCTGGCGCAGCTCGGCTCCATCATGGGCTCCGGCGGCATCGTGGCCATGGAAGAAGACAACTGCATGGTGGATGTGGCCCGCTACTTCATCGAGTTCACGCACTCGGAATCGTGCGGGCAGTGCATCCCGTGCCGCGTGGGGCTGGACCAGTCGCTCCGGATTCTCAACGCGTTCACCCGCGGCAAGGCCAAGGAATCCAGCCTCGACCGCCTCGACGAGATGGGCCGCATGATCCGCGACACCTCGCTGTGCGGCCTGGGGCAGAGCGCGCCCAACCCGCTGCTCACCACCATGCGGCACTTCCGCCACGAGTTCGAGGACCACATCCGCGCGCACCGCTGCCGCGCCGGCGTGTGCGAGGACCTGGCGCTTTCGCCCTGCGAAAACAGCTGCCCGCTGCACATGAACATCCCGCGCTTCCTCCAGTTGTACAAGGAGGGCCGGCTGGAGGACGCCTTCGAAGCCGTGGTGCTCGATAACCCGCTGCCGGCCTCCACGGGCCGCGTCTGCCAGCACCCCTGCGAACACCGCTGCCGCCGCCGCTCCGTGGACGAGGCGGTGAACATGCGGGAGGTGCACCGCTTCATCGCCGATTCCATTTACGGATCCGACCGCTTCGACGAAATGGCCGCGCGCATCGCCGCGCGGAAGTTGCCGCCCACGGACCGCAAGGTGGCGGTGGTCGGGGCGGGACCTACCGGACTCGCAGCCGCGTTCTACCTGGCGCTGCTGGGCCACTCGGTCACGGTCTACGAATCCAATCCCGAACCGGGCGGAATGCTGCGCTACGCCCTCCCGGAGTACCGCCTGCCGCGCGAAACCGTGCGCCGCGAGGTGGAGCTCATCCGCCGCATGGGCGTGGAGTTCCTGTGCGGCGTCGCGGTGGGAACCGATATCGCGCTCAACGATCTCGACGCGCAGTACAACGCCGTCTTCCTGGCCATCGGAACCTGGAAGGAATCCTGGGTCTACCTGCCCGGGACCGAGCTCAAAGGCGTATTCCCCGCGCTTCTTTTCCTGGAAGGGGTGGCCAAAGAGGAGCCCATCCGGCCGGGCAAGCGGGTGATCGTGATCGGCGGCGGGAATGCGGCCATCGATTCCGCGCGGACCTCGCTCCGCATGGGGGCCGACGTGACCGTGGTGTACCGCCGCGAGCGCAAGGACATGCCGGCGATCCCCGAGGAGACCGACGCCGCCGAGGCCGAGGGCGCCAGGTTCGTTTTCCTCGCCGCCCCGCACCGCATTGTGGGCGACGAGGACGGCAGGGTGAAGGCTATCGAGGTGGTCAAGACGCGCCTGGGCGAATTCGACGCTTCGGGCCGCCGCAAGCCGGTCCCCACCAAGGAAATTCAGCGCTTCGAATGCGACGCCGTGATCCTGGCGGTGGGCGAATCCGTGGATATGGATTTCGTCCGCGCCTCGGGGCTGCGCATCCGGGAGAACGGCGCCCTGGAGGTGGACCGCTACTCGCTCGAGACTTCGCGCAGCAAGTTTTACGCCGGCGGCGACCTGATCAGCGGCGCCTCCAACGTGTCCAACGCCATGGGCTTCGGCAAGAAAGCCGCGCGCAACATCGACCAGCGGCTGATGGGCGCCTACCGCTGGGACCAGATTGCGCCGCCGTTCGAATACGACAACACGCCGCCCGAGCCGGTGGAGAGCCGCCGCAACACCTCGGACGAGTTGCCGCCGCTCGATCGCGTGGAAAGCTTCGTGGAGGCGACCGTCGGCTTCAGCGCCGAGGAAGCCCTGGACGAAGCCAGCCGCTGCCTCCGCTGCGACGTCAAGGAGCACCATTCATGAAACGCCAGTGCCGCCGGCCGCCGGTTCCTGCGACCGGTTCTTTTGGTTCTCCCTTCCGCCAACCGGTGGCGAAAACCGACCACCGGCGGTACTCCCAGGAGACCACCCTTGCCTGAAAAAATCTCAGTCCGCATCGACGGCGAATACGTCGCCGCGCACCAGGGCCAGACCATCCTGGAAGTGGCGCGGGCCAACGGCAAATACATCCCCACGCTCTGCTGGCTGGAAAGCATCACCCCCGTCGGGGCCTGCCGCCTGTGCATTGTGGAGGTCTCGGGGGTGAACCGCCTGCTCCCCGCCTGCACCACCCCGGCGCAGGACGGCATGAGCGTCACCACCAACTCCGAAAAACTCCAGGCCTACCGCCGCATTGCCCTGGAGTTCCTTTTCGCCGAGCGGAACCACCAGTGCGCCGTGTGCGTTTCCAACAACCACTGCGAGCTGCAGGCCATGGCGCAGCGGCTGGGGGTCAACAGCGTCCGCTTCGCTTACGCCTACCCCCGGCTGCCGGTAGATGTTTCGCACGAGCGCTACGTCCTGGACCACAACCGCTGCATTCTCTGCACGCGCTGCGTGCGCGTGTGCGCGGAGGTGGAGGGCGCGCACGTCTGGGACATCAGCTCGCGCGGCATCCGCTCCATGGTGGTGTGCGATATGAACAAGCCCTGGGGCGAATCGCGGAACTGCACCAATTGCGGCAAGTGCGTGCAGGTCTGCCCCACCGGCGCGATGGCCGAAAAGGGATTCGCCGTGGAAGAAATGGTCAAGTGCGACGTCAAGGTGACCCGCCTGGCCGCGCGGCGCGGAGGCCGTCAATGATCAAGAAAATCCGGCTCGCCACCGTTTGGCTGGACGGCTGCTCCGGCTGCCACATGTCCCTCCTTGACATGGACGAAGCCATCCTCAACGTGGCCGCGCGCACCGACGTGGTGTACGGGCCGCTGGTGGATGCGCAGGAGTTCCCCAAGGTGGTCGATGTCACCCTGATCGAAGGCGCCATCAGCTCCCAGGAAGACCTGGAAAAAGTGCAGACCATCCGCAAGCGCAGCAAGATGGTGGTCTCGCTCGGCGATTGCGCGGTGACGGGCAACGTGCCCGCCATGCGCAACCCGATTCCCCCGCGCAAGCTCCTGGAGCGCATCTACATCGAGGGAGCGCAGGAGAACAAGGGCATTCCGGTGGAGGGCGTGCCCGCCCTGCTGCGGCAGGCCGT
>JAIQFU010000647.1 GCA_020073115.1 Terriglobia bacterium | reverse complement strand
CTCTGGGACGAGGCCAAGAACATCGCCGCCCTGGAGAAGATCGCTCCCCAACTGTCCTGGCCCGTCTACGTGGCGGGCGATACCCGGCAGCCAGGCAAGTCCGGACAGGCGAAACCGCCTGCCCCAACCGCGTCCGGGTTCCACTTATTAGGCAAGCTCGATTCCGCGGCCATGGCCGCGTGGATGAGCCGGGCCGCCGTCTATGCTCTCCCCGCATTCTACGAGCCCTTTGGGCTCTCCATCCTGGAAGCCGCGTCCGCGGGCTGCGCGCTGGTCCTGGGCGATATCCCCAGTCTGCGCGAGAACTGGGATGGAGCGGCGGCATTCGTACCGCCGGGCGATTCGGGGGCGCTGGCCAAGGCGCTGCGGCGGCTGATCGATTCGGCGGAGGAACGAATCGATCTCGCCGCACGCGCCCGCCGGCGAAGCCTTGGTTTCACCGCCGGGATGATGACCGGCGCCTACCTGGCGTCCTACGCGCAAATCCGCCACGCCGCCGCCTGCCCGGCCCCATGAGGCAGCACAAGGCCGAAATCCTCCGCTTCACTTCCGAGCCGCTGGTGATGGCCACGGGGCTGGAATGCAGCTACCCCAAGGTCCAGCATGGCCGCCGCCGCGACGAGTTGGAGGAAACCCGCCACTACCAGCGGTGGCGCGAGGACTTCGAATTGTGCAGGCGCGTGGGCGCCCGCTTCGTGCGTTATGGCCCGCCGTACTACCGCATGCACGCCGGACCCGGCAAGTACGACTGGTCCTGGACGGACGAGGTTCTGCCCGTCATGCGGGACATGGGCCTGACCCCCATTGTGGACCTGTGCCACTTCGGCCTGCCCGATTGGCTGGGGGATTTCCAGAACACGGACTGGCCCGCGCTGTTCGCCGGATACGCGGGCGCGTTCGCGGAACGCTACCCGTGGATCCAATATTACACGCCCGTGAACGAGATCCTGGTCTGCGCGCGTTTCAGCGCCAAGCTCGGATGGTGGAACGAGCAGGCCACCAGCGACCGCGCGCTGGTCACTGCCCTGCGGAACCTCTGCCGAGCTACAATCCTGGCCTCCCTGAGCATTCTGCACGTGGTCCCGGACGCGGTGTTCATTCAGAGCGAGACGGCGGAAGCGGTTCACGAGCGGTGGCCCGAAACCCGCCCCAAGGTAGAGTTCGCCAACCAGTTGCGCTTCGTCACCTTCGATCTCCTGTACGGCCATCCGCCGGACGGCCGGGTGCTCCTGTATCTCCTCGATAACGGTCTCAAGCGCGAAGACTTCGAGTGGTTCCAGCATCACGGCCAAGTCAATGACCCGCACTGTATCCTGGGGCTGGATTACTACGCGCGCAACGAGCGGTACGCCTGCCCGGACGGGAGCGAAGAGGCGGATGGGCCTTCGGTAGGCTGGCACGCCATCGGCCTCAGCTACTTCCACCGCTACCACAAGCCCATGATGCTGACGGAGACGAATCACCTCGATCCGGAGCAAGCCCCATCCTGGATCTGGCGAATGTGGCAGAGCGCGCAGGATCTTCGCTCCGGCGGCGTGCCCATCATGGGCTTTACGTGGTATAGCCTCACCGACCAGGTGGACTGGGATATCCAGCTTCGCGAGATTCGGGGCACGGTCAACGGCAACGGTTTGTTCACGCTGGACCGCCAGCCGCGTAAAGTGGCGGAGCAGTTCCGCGCCTTGGCGCAACGCTACGGGAGCGAGCCCATCGTACCCGAGGAGTAACGCGCACGGGGGCAGGTCCCCGGCGTGCCCCACGGGATGGCCCACCGCTTGCAACACAGATCGTAGCGGAGCGCCGATTAATTCCCAGTGCTTTTCATAACCAACGCTCCGCTGTTGTTTTGCAGGAGAAAGTCATTATGCGTGATCTGAATAACATGCGCGTGGCGATTATCGCCATGGATGGATTCGAGGAAGTCGAACTCACCGAGCCCATGAAGGCCCTCAAGGAGAACGGCGCAAACGTGGAAGTGCTCTCAGAGAAGCCTGGCGAGATCCAGGGATTCCGGCATCACGACAAGGCGGGCAAGGTCTCGGTGGATCGCACGCTCGACCAGGCGAAACCCGGCGACTATGACGGCATCCTGCTGCCCGGCGGCGCGTTGATATCGCTCCACCTCGACGCCGTTTCCTTAATGAGACTCCAAACGGACTTGAAGTTCACGGGGGTGACTCCGTCGGCCATGGGTCAGCGGGCGGCGCCTGCCGGAACACGCGAAAGCAGGGCTACCATTTCGCGCTTGAAGGCCGGCAGGTCTTGGGGGCCGCGGCTGGTGACGAGGTTCTGATCCACGACGCACTCGCGGTCCTCCCACTGCCCGCCCGCGTTGCGGATGTCATCCTGGATGGTGGGCCAACTCGTGAGCCTCCGTCCGCGAACCACTCCAGACGAGATCAGTTCCCAAGGCGCGTGACAGATGACCGCCATCGGCTTCCCGGCGCGATCCATCTCGGTGATGAACTCGCGTACCTTGGGGTTCATTCGCGCCTGGTCGGCGTTCAACGCGCCGCCGGGCAGCAGGATGCCGTCATAG
>JAIQFU010000646.1 GCA_020073115.1 Terriglobia bacterium | reverse complement strand
GATTCAACGGTTCAACGGTTCAACGGAATCATATTCAGCAACGAACTTCTGGACGCCATGCCCGTCCGCCGGTTTGGCTGGGACGCTGCGAAGAAGACCTGGTTCGAGTGGGGAGTGGCGCTCGACGGCAAAAAATTTGTCTGGGCAAGGATACCAAATGCAGAATGCAGAATGCAGAATGCAGAACTGAGAGCCGAGTTGCTGGCCGTTTTGCCTGACGGCTACACCATTGAAACCTGTCCGGCCGCGGAAAACTGGTGGCGCGAGGCGGCCGATATCCTCGGCATCGGAAAATATTACGAAAAATTGGGAATTTCCTCCTGAGGCTAGAGCGCTGTTCCGTTCACCGCGGTCACGGTAATGAACTGCGATCCGGGCACATGGGTCCCGGTAAGCTCCACTGAATCGGTGTTCACGCCAAGCGCCGTGAATGCCGCCTTCACTTTTGCATCCTTGGTATTCTGAACGTAGACGAGGACACCGTAAGGCGTGGTCAGGGTATACATTGTCTTCCCCTCAAAAAGCTTTCCGCTTATGGCGACGGTCTCGGAAGAAGTGGCTGCTCCGGCCGGGACGGCAATGAAGGAAAGGTTGGTCGTGAGCAGGGTCTTTTCGGTGGTGAGCGAGGCGCCCCCATACACGGCCACGGCGTCGCGACCGTACTTCTCCTGAACTTCGCGCAGGCGGCGCGCGGTGAAATCGAGCGCCTCGTCCCACGAGGCTTTGCGGAAGCCGTCCCCGGTGCGCAGGAGCGGGTCGAGCAGGCGGTCCGGGTGCGAGTCCTGCATGTAGCGCTTCACGCCCTTGGGGCAGAGCATGCCGCGGTTGAAGGGGAAGTCTTCCCAGGGTTCGAAGCCGATGATCCGGTTGTCCCGCACTTTGAGCTGAATGCCGCACTGCTGGCCGCAGAAGCAGCAGTGGGTCTTCACCAGCCGCGTGGCGGGGTTGCGGGATTCGTCCTGCCATCCCCCCGGCGGCGTATAGTTCAGGTGCGGGCCGTACTGGGCCCGGAGTTCGTCGATATCCCGCGGAGGCTTAGCCATTCCTGTCCCCAAGTAGTCTAACGAACAAAGTCGCTAGTCGTTAGTCGTTAGCCGCAACCGGCGGCGCGACTAACGTCTGTCGATATCCTCATCTGGGCAATCGAAAGCGTCCTCCTTCTGTGTCTTCCCAAGTCGCTAGTCGGCCGGCGGCAGCTCGAAACTAGCGACTAACGACTAACGACTAACGTCTGTCCCTATCCTCATCTGCGCAATCGACAGCGTCTTCCTCCTGCATGCCGGGCACAACTCCTGCCAGTTCCCGGCCGGTCCCGCCAGCGCATAATCGAACCCTAACTGCGGCAGGATGGCTTTCAAATCGTCCACGTGCATGCGCGAGGCGTAGCGTTCGCCGCAGCGCGCGCAGATCGCCCCGGCGTCTTTCAATCCCTCGTCCTGGTAAAGCTTCACGCCAAGCTGCGCCGGGCGTTGGAAGATGTGGAAGAATTTTCCGAACGGCAGGTAGAGCAACGCCGCAATCACCGTGATGGCGTGCAGGATCGCCAGAAAACTGTAAGCCGAGCCGGCCAGCCACTCCTGCGAAACCGTAAGCGCCAGCCCCGTGACGGAAATGGCGAAGAGCATGATGATCGGCAGAAAATCCATGCCGAACTGTTGGAGAGTACGCGCGCCCTTATCCGCCATGCGCCGCCACAGGGAAAGCGCAATCCCCGCCAGGACCAGGAAAGCCGAGATATCCAGGCCATGGAACAGGAGCAGCGCGCGGAGGCTGTGCACGGGGAACTGGAATGCCGGAAACCCGAACAGGTATGTGACGTAGGTCATCTGGTCGTTTGGCGCCGAGCGGAACGAGATCCAGCCGAAGACCAGGGGGAAGGTGATCGCCACGGCCAGCAGGCAGCCCCAGAAGAGGCATTGGTGCATCCACCAGCGCAGCCGCGAGCGGCGCGCGATGAACGTCTGCGCCGCCAGGTGGGTGGCGGCCAGCGAGACGATCCGGCCCAGGCTGCGCAGAACCCCGCGCCGCCGGTAGAGTTCCCAGCCGCGGCTCCAGTAGACGCGCGTCGGCGGCTTTTCCAGCCAGACATTGTAATGGTAGACCACGCCCCACGCGGCGAAGATGACGGCGAACGTGTAGATCACCAGCGCCGGGTCGAAGTTCTCCAGGTTCCGCGATCCCACCACGATGGCGGCCACCAGCAGGCCGGTCCAGAGCGTGGCCCACGCGCCGGCCCGCGCCCGGTCGCGCGTGCGGCGCGTCTCGGCCGGGAGGCCCGCTTCCAGCATTAGCCCGCGGGGAACGAACACGCGATGATTGGCCCACCACAAGACCAGGGCGGCAAGGGCCAGCAGCAGGAAGCCCGGCCAGATCACTCCCAGCCGTTCGCGAAAAGCGCCCAACAGGATCGGCGGAAAGAAGCCGCCCAATCCCCCCATGCCTCCCAGGATACCGCCGCCGATGGCGCCGGTGGTGGCGCCCCGCATGGCGTATTCTCCGGCCCGGCCGCCGCTGGCCACCCCCACCGCGGCGCCGATCAGGGC
>JAIQFU010000645.1 GCA_020073115.1 Terriglobia bacterium | reverse complement strand
GGCGCCGACGGGGTGATGATCGGTCGCGGCGCGTGCGGCCGGCCGTGGTTCCTCGGGCAGGCCGTCGAATTTCTCGCCACCGGTCGCCGTCTGCCGGACCCGCCCATCGCCGAGCAGTATGCGATCCTGCGCGGGCACTATATCGACATGCTCGCCCATTACGGCCGCGATACCGCGGTGCGCATCGGCCGCAAGCACGTCTGCTGGTACACCAAGGGATTGCCCGGCTCGGCCGAATTCCGTGCCGAGATCAATCGCATCGCCGACGCGGACCGGGTGCTGGACGCGCGCGATGCGCTGGCCGAACTCGGCTTTCGCGTTGCGGGCGAATCGCCGGGACGGCATTTGCCCCCCATGGTGCGGGAAGACCGGTGGGAATGGACGGGGAATTACTTCGCCTCCGATCTGCCCATCGCGGTCGAACTGCACTACGAGTTGTGGGACGAGGCGGCGGAGTACATCGCCGCGCCCGGCGCAGGCGATTTCTGGGAACGTCGCGTCCGAGTCGCTTTTGAAGGGCGGTCTCTTCCCGTACTCGCGCCGCCCGACGCCCTCGGGTTCGCCTGCCTACACCTGTTGATGCACATTCTGCATGGCGATCTCCGGCCGCAGAGAGCCTGGGAGATCGCCGGCTTCCTGCATGCGCGCAGAAGCGATGGCGCGTTCTGGCGCCTGTGGCGCTCGCTGCACGCGCCGCCATTGCGCCGGCTGGAGGCAGTGATTTTCGACCTGGCTGCCGGGTGGTTCGGCGCGGCCCTCTCGCCGGCCGCCGAAGAGGAGATCGGCCGCCTGCCGGGCGACGTCCGCCTGTGGCTGGACCGGTACGGGCTCTCGCCCCTCGAGGGCCTGTTCCACCCCCGCAAAGACGAGATCTGGCTGCACCTCGCGCTGCTCGATTCGGCGCGCGAGAAACGCGCGGTGTTTCTCCGCCGGACGTTTCCGGGCCTCCGCCGTCAGGGCGGGACAGGCGGAACGGCCTGTCCCAACAACCCCGCCTATTCCGCGCGGTTGCGTGCGATGTTCCTCGCCGCCAGGCTCCAGCATCATCTCCGGGCTTTGTTTCCTACGCTGCTCGGCGGGATCCGGTGGCGCTGGCGGCGCAATCGTCTGGACCGCTCTTTCCTGCGGTTCCAGATGGCGGCTTCGCTTTACGGCTTCGGCGTCGTCATCTTTGTGGTCCTGCACAACCTCTTCCTGCTGTCGATCGGCTTCCGGGAAGGTTTTCTCGGCGAGGTAGCGGGCATCACCACCTTGGGGACTGTCGCGGGCTCCCTGCCGGCCGCCGCTCTCGCGCGGCGCGTGGGACTCCGTGCGGCCCTGCTGGTCGCCATGTTGGGCGCCGCGGCGGCATGCTTCGCCCGGGCGTGGAGCGGTTCCGCCTCGTGGCAACTTGGCGCCGCGTTTCTCAGCGGGTTGTTCTTTTCGGGGTGGGCCGTCGTCTACTCCCCGGCCATCGCGGCGCTCAGCGACGAGGACAACCGTCCTTTCGCCTTCAGCATCTCCGCCTCTGTCGGGATGACGGTCTGCTCGCTCGGCGGACTCGCGGCCGGGGCGTTGCCGGCTTTTCTCCAGCGGCATTTCCAGACGGCGGGGGTCTCCGCCTCCGAGCGTGGCGCGCTGTTCCTCGCTTCCGGCCTGATCTGCCTGGCCTCCATGGCGGCGCTCCGGTTGCGCTTTCCCAAGCCCCTTGCCGCGGAAGCCGGGGTTCGCCCGCGCGGCGGCTTCCTGGTTCCGTTCCTGGCGATCGTTTCCGTATGGGCCGCGGCCGTAGGCGCGTTCAACCCGCTCTTCAACTCGTTTTTCGCCCAGCGCCTGCGGATGAGCGCGGGGCGCATCGGTGTCGTCTACTCCTGTTCGCAGGCGCTGCAGGCCGGCGCATTGCTTTGCGCCCCGCCGCTGCTGCGGCGCCTGGGCAACGGCAGGGGCATCGCGGCCCTGCAATTCTCCGCCGGAGTGGCGCTGTTTGCGCTGGCCTTCGCCTCCGCGCCGGTTCCCGCCGCCGCGGCTTATATTTGTTACTGCTGCTTTCAGTACATGACGGAGCCGGGCGTGTTCAGCATGTTGATGGGCGGCGTCGCGGCCGGGGAGCGCAGCGGCGCCTCGGCGCTCTACTGCACCGCCACTTCCCTCGCCGCCGCGCTTGCGGCCTGGCTGGGAGGAGCGGCGATCTCGCGCTTCGGGTATTCGCCGGTCCTGATCGCCGCGGCCGCCGCCGCCCTCGTCTGCGCGGCGCTCAGTATGCGTTTTCTCCGCTAATCACGCGGGGAACCGTGGAGAGCAGAATGCGGAAGTAGAGCGAAGGCGACCAGTTTCTCACCAGGAACAAATCGAGCCTGCGCCGTTGGCTGTAGCTGAGCGAGTTCCGTCCTCTGACCTGCCAAAGGCCCGTGATGCCGGGCTTACACAGGAGGATCTGTTTCGCATCCGCGCCATACCAGCGCTGCAATTCCGCAGCGGTCATGGGCCGCGGGCCAACCAGCGACATTTCGCCCTTCAGCACGTGCCAGAGTTGCGGCAGTTCATCGATCGAATGCCGCCGGCAGA
>JAIQFU010000644.1 GCA_020073115.1 Terriglobia bacterium | reverse complement strand
AAGGTTGCAGCGGACCGTTCGTCTCACTGGCGCTTCCGGCGGGCCTGAGTCCCCATTCCGCCAGGTGGCTGGCGATGTACAGGGCAGCCGTGTCGTAGCCGCGCGAAGGCAGGTTACGGCCCTCCAACTGGTCGGAGGCGAGAAAATACAGGTAGATCTTCAGCTCGTCTTCGCTGATGGTATCGGCGTTTCCGAAGCTGGGGAGGGGGGCGGCTTTGGCCGTCTTGGCCTTGGCCGGGGGGGCGGGCGTTTTCTCCGCTCCGATGCCGGACAGCGCGGCAAACGTGAGGACAGCGGCGACGGCTGCGCTGGCAATGATGTGGCGCATAGATCCCTCGTGGGGAAGGCGTATTCTAACCTGAATCGAAGCGTGGCGTAGTACCATGGCGGGGATGACGCGACGCGATCTCCTTTCCCTGGCCGCCCTGCCGCTGGCAGAACGAGCCGCGGCGGCTGCGGCGCCCGCCACCGAAATTGCGGTCGATGGCGGCCGGTTCCTGATCAACGGCAAGCCTACCTACGCCGCCCGATCATACAAGGGGATGCGCATCGAGGGACTGCTCCTCAACTCCCGCATGATCCAAGGCATCTTCGACGACCACAATCCCGAGACGCGGTCCAAATGGGCCTATCCCGATACGGGCAAGTGGGACCCGGATCGGAACACGCGCGAGTTCGTGGCCGCCATGCCGGAATGGCGCCGTCATGGCCTGCTCAGCTTCACCATCAACCTGCAAGGCGGGAATCCCCAGGGCTATTCCCAGGCGCAGCCGTGGGTGAACGGCGCCATCGCGCCCGACGGGGCGCTGCGTCCGGAATCCATGGCGCGGCTCGCGTCCATCTTAGACCGCGCCGCGCAACTTGGCATGGCGCCGATCGTGGGCGTGTTTTACTTCGGCCAGGATCAGCAGGTCAAGGACGAAACGGGAGTCATCACCGCAGTCGAGAATACGGTGCAGTGGATCCTGGGCCGCGGCTATCGCAATGTCCTGCTGGAGATCGACAACGAGTGCGACGTGAAGGCCTACGATCACGAGATCCTGAAGCCGGCGCGGGTGCACGAGCTGATCGAGTTGGCCAAAAGCATCCGGAGCGGCGGGCGGAGGCTTCTGGTGGGGACGAGTTTCGGCGGGGGCGCCGTCCCCACGCCGAACGTGGTCCAGAGCTCCGATTTTCTGCTGATGCACGGCAACGGCGTAGGGGACCCGCGCCGCATCGCGCAGATGGCGGCGCAGGCGCGGCAGGTGGACGGGTACCGGACCATGCCGATCCTGTTCAACGAGGACGATCATTTCGACTTCGACCGGCCGGAGAACAACATGCTCGCGGCCCTGAGCGCGTACGCCTCGTGGGGATTTTTCGATCCCGGCCAGAGCAATTACGCGGATGGGTACCAGTGCCCGCCGGTGAACTGGGGGATTAACACCGACCGGAAGAAAGCGTTCTTCGGGCTGGTGAAAGAGATAACGGGGGCGTAGCAGCGGCGGAATGTGGTGGAGCGGGGGTCCGGCTTGCTCCACATGTTACTTTTCCAGACACGCCGCCACCAGTTCCCGCATTTTCGCCAGCAGTTCTTGCCGCGTGAAGGCGCCTTTCCGCAGGACGTTCTCCACGGAGCCGTTCAGCCGGCGCCGGTCTTCGGCGGTCAGTTCCTTGGCGGTGATCACGACTACCGGGATGTCGTGCCAGCCGGCGTGGCGATGCAGGGCGGCCAGGAACTCGAAGCCGTCCATCTCCGGCATCAGCAGATCCAGCAGGATTACGTTGGGACGGGATTCCGCCAGGCGCGCCAAACCCTCGCGGCCGTTCGCGGCTTCCAGGACTCGCCACCCGGCGCGCGCGAGCGTGGAGCGCATCATGTCCCGGGTGGCGGGATCGTCTTCGATCAACAGCACCGGGCAGGGTGGGTCCGGGCAGCGGTAGCGCCGCAGGACGGCGCCGAGGTGTTCGCGGTCGATGGGTTTGGCGAGGTACTCGGCGGCGCCCAGGGTATAGCCCAGGTTGCGATCGTCCACAATCGTGGTCATGATCACCGGGATTTCGCGCAGGTCCGGGTCGGCCTTCAACTGCTGAAGCACGGTCCACCCGTCCATCCTGGGCATCATCACATCCAGGATGATGACGTTGGGGCGAACGTCGCGCGCCACGGACAGCCCGGCTTGGCCGCTGCCGGCGACCACCGGCTGAAAGCCCTCGTGCGCGAGGAAGCGCTGCATGAGGTCGCGCGCGGCGGGGTCGTCGTCGATTACCAGCACGATCCCCGCGCGCTGCTCCGGGCGGTGGGGCGGCCGCTGCGCCGCGGGGGCATCCTCTCTTTTGGCGGGAGCCCCTTCCGCGGGCAGGTGGATGGTGAATGTGGAGCCTTTCCCGAATTCACTGTGGACGGTGACGTCGCCGCCCATCATGCGGCAGAGCCGACGCGTAATCGCTAGACCGAGGCCAGTTCCGCCATACTGGCGAGCTGTAGTCTGATCGGCTTGCGCGAAATCCTCGAACAGTTTGCTCATCTGTTCAGGCGTCATGCCGATGCCGGTATCGGCAACCGCGAAATCGACC
>JAIQFU010000643.1 GCA_020073115.1 Terriglobia bacterium | reverse complement strand
GGCCCTTCTTTGCGTTCGTCATCAGGGCAACCGCAGCGAACCATTTGCTCAGATCGAGGTGGGTATCGTTGAACAGCGTGCCCGTGGTGGGGGTGAACTGGTGGTCGCATTCCCGGCACTGATAGATGTACCGCGTCTTCTGTTCGCCCTTGCTGTTCGGCTTGCTCTTGGTCGCCATGAAGCTCACCAGCGGGCTGTCGCACTTCAGGCAACGAACGCCGTCGGGCCAGCGCATCGCGGCCAAGTATTGAACGCAGGTTTCCTCGCTGGCGAACTGCTTGGAAACGTCTATCAGGTTCATTTCGGCGACCTCAAGATGTAGTATGGTGCTGGTCGCTCACTTTGTCAAGTAGATAATCACGGAAAAATCTCGTCGCGCACAGAGGCGGAGGCGAATTCGATCAGGGCGCGGCCGGTCAAAGAAGAACGCCGAAAATCGGGAACGGCTGCCCGGCGGTCACAGAACACCCGGCAGCGCTATCTGCCATGCTGTCAACGGCGCAACCGGGCCGGTGTTCGGTTTTCTCGCATGCGCCTGCTACTATCGAACCGGTCGGCAGTTCGCTGTCCGTCGGGGAAAAAACGGCAACAGGGGGCGTGCAAACAAAATTTACCAAACGAAGCCAATCCCAAAAACGGGCAGTAAGGCGTTGGCCGGACTCCCGACCGCCTTTCAGCCTCCGCCGATCTTTGACAATTGAATGCACAGTCGCCAGTACGCCGCCCCCAAACGCGGACAGTACAGCCCGCCGGGCAGGCCGGGGAACGGCGGCGTCACTGCGGCATAAACCGGAAATCGCTCACGCCGATCTGGTCTTTCCCGGGGATGTGAAACCCGAACCTGCCCAGCAGGCCGCTGCGCTCGCTCTTGTCGATGACGCGCCATTGCTGCTGCGCGAAAATGCTGTGTACCACCGAGCCGGCGGTGACCGCGATCATCACGCTCACGTAATCGCCGGCTTTGGCCGGATGGGGGATCTTGAGCGATCCGGTCTTTTTGCCGTTGACGAACCACGTGCGCGCCAGTTCCTTATCGTCCATCTGGAACAGGTCGTAGTTCTTGTCGTCCCTGAAATTCAGCACCCATTCCAGGCGCTTGCCTTTCATCACGATGGCGGTGAAGAGATACGTTCCGGCGGCCGGCTTGACGGGCGCCAACACGAAATCGCCGCCGCGCCGCACCCAGACCTTCTCTTCGCGCGTCCACCTCGACAAGCTGGGGACCGGGGCTTCGCTCTTGACCCAGTCCTCCATCGTGAACGCCTGTTTGGGCTGCGGCGCGGAGGGGATGCGCTTCAGAACCAGCGCGGCGGCGGCGTCGCGGCCGGCCACGACCCGCACCGTGGCGCCGGCCGCGCTGTACTGCGGCGCGGAGGCCGTCACCTGGTAGGTTCCTTCCATGAGGCTCAATTCCGTCTCGCCGACGGGGCGGTCCTGCGCGTCGCCCTCGCGCGAGAGGCGGACTTGCAGTCCCTGAATCCCCGCCGGGCTGACTTCGATTTTGAGGTTCCCCACCGCGCTCTGCAGCGCGCCATCCACCGTCACGGTCGCGCCGTGGTCGAAGACGTACTCCGCCCGGCTCGGTTTGAAGCGGTCTTTTTTCAGGGCCACAGTGTGGCTTCCCGGCTCGATATTGGCGGTGGAAAAAGCGCCGCCGGGGCCCACGCTGCCGGCCTGGGCGCCGTCCAGCCACACCTCCGCACCGGGCGGAGCGTTGCGGATTTCGAGCGATGCCTTGGCGGGAACGAGGTGGAAAGCCAGCCGCGCCTCGTCGCCGCCGCGCAGATCCACCGCCTGGTCCGCCGCCCACAGACCCGGCTTTTCGAGATGCACCGCGTACGGCTTGGGCGGCAGCGAAAGGGAAAGCCGGCCGCGGGTGGTGGCGCGCCTGTATTTCTCGCCGTTGAGGTAGACCGCCACGCCGTCTTCTCCCGTTTCGATCCGCAGGGTCCCCATGGCGCGCGCGGCGGAAGAGGGTTCGGGCGCCGCCGCGTTCTCCGCCGGAGCCTCGGCCGGCGTGGGCTGCGCAGCGGGTAGTGGCGCGGCGGCGGCCAGGGGAGCGGAGGGCGGCGCCGATTTGTGCGCCGTTACGGGCTTCGGCGGTGGCGCGTGCTGGCGCAGAATCGTGACTCCCACGGCGATCCCGACAAGTAGAACCGCCGCCGCGCCGGCCGCCGCATAGGGCAACCATGGGGGGCGGCGCTTCGGCGCCGCGGCCGCCCTTTCGGGCATCGGGGCCGCGGCCGGCGCGGTAGTGGGGACCACCGTGCTGGTCACCGTTATGGGCAGGTCGGCGGCCGGCCCTACTGCCGCCGGCGGCTCCGCGGGTTTCAGGGCGCGCTGCAACGTGGCTTGCAGTTGCTCGAACCGCGGCTCTTTCGGATACGCCTCCAGCCCTTGCGACACCGCCGCCAGCGCCCGGCCGATCTCTCCTTCGGCTTGCAGCCGGCGCGCCTGCGCCAGGCAGAGCGACACGAACTCCTCGCGCTTGTGGTCGGCGATCTGCGAGGCCAGGCTTTGCGCCCCGGCATGGCTCGGATCGACGGAGAGCAACTCCTTG
>JAIQFU010000106.1:12165-24594 GCA_020073115.1 Terriglobia bacterium | reverse complement strand
CAGCTTGGCTATTGCCTACTTCGTCGCCTGCGCTTTTGTCGCCTTGAATCTAGTGGTCGATTTCGTACAGCGGTATGTCCAACGCCGGACAGGCCGGTCGTTCTCCGCGCGTCTTCGTTGGCAGGGAGCGCGAGTTGTCCATTTGGGCGCGTTGCTGATGTTCGTCGGGATCGCCGGTTCCAGCGGCTTCGAAGTCCAGAAGCAGGTGGCTACCAAGATGGACGAAATTCTCGCGCCGAAGCCCGTGGCTACCAAGGTGGCTACCAAACCCGTTTTGGAGAGAGTCGTTTGACCCGTAAATGCTTTGTTTTGTGGTGCGCCCGGGGTGATTCGAACACCCGACCTTCTGGTTCGTAGCCAGACGCTCTATCCAGCTGAGCTACGGGCGCTTGCGGGGAAGGCTGTCCCTTTACTCTACCGAAACCCGCGGCCCCCCTGCAAGTCCGGTTTCCGCCCGAACCCCGCGCTCTGCCACAATAACAGTGTTCCCATGACCGAACGCCTCTATTACACCGATTCCTACCTGCACGAGTTCGCCGCGCGCATCGTCGAGCGCTCCGACGACGGCCTGCTCGTCTACCTCGACCGCACCGCTTTCTATCCCGCTTCGGGCGGGCAGCCGGCTGATGGCGGCGTCATCAGCGGCGTCCCCGTGGTGGACGTCATCGACCAGGAAGAGCGCGTCGCGCATCGCCTGGCGGCCCCGCTGCATACCGGGCCCGTGGATTGCGCCCTCGACTGGGAGCGCCGCTTCGACCACATGCAGCAGCACTCCGGCCAGCATGCCCTCTCCGCGGTGTTCGAGGAGCTTTTCGGGCTGCGCACGGTCAGTTTCCACCTGGGCGCGGAAAGCTCCACCATCGACCTGGAGGGCGCCCCGCTGGAGCCGGATATGGTGCGCGAGGCCGAACGGCGCGTCAACCAGGCCGTCTTCGAGAACCGCCCGGTCACGGTCCGCTTTCAGGATGCAGCCGAAGCCGAGGGCCTGCGCAAAGCGGCCGGCCGCGAGGGTACCCTGCGCATCGTCTCCATCGAAGGCCTCGACCGCAGCGCGTGCGGCGGCACCCACGTGCGCGCCACCGGAGAGATCGGTCCCGTCCTGTTGCGCAAACTCGACAAGGTGCGCCAGACCTCACGCGTCGAGTTCCTCTGCGGCGGCCGCGCCGTGGCGCGCGCCCGCGCGGATTTCGAGTCGCTCTCCAGGGCCGCGCAGGCCTTCTCCGCGCCGCTCGACGACGTCCCGGCGCTGGCGGCCGCGCAATTGGAGGCGGCGCACGAGGCGGAGCGCGCGCGGCGCAAGCTGGAACTCGAGTTGGCCGGTTATCGCGGCAGGGAACTCTATGAAACTACCGCGCCCGGCCCGGATGGGTTCCGCCGCGTGGTGCGGCGGCTGGAACGCGGCAGCCTCGATGAACTGCGCGCCCTCGCCCAGAACTTCACGGCCCAATCGAAAGCGGTGTTCACGGCCGCCCTGTCCGACCCGCCCTCCGTGCTGTTCGCCGTCTCCCAGGACGCCGGCATCGACGCGGGCAAGGCGCTCAAGGCCGCGCTGGCCGCGGCCGGCGGGCGCGGAGGCGGCAATCCCCGCATGGCGCAAGGCAGCGTGCCCGATCAAGAGCGCCTGCAGCCCGTGCTCGAGAAACTGTAAACTCCACTTCCCGCTTTCACCCGCCCGCGCCCGGCGGAAGGCCGGCGCGTTACGGCTGGCTGCTGACCGCTGGCGGCTGAGAGATCGTCTGCTTCTTCCCCGGGGCGCCCGTCTTCTTCGTCGGCCGCTTGCCGGGCGGCGCCGGGCCGCCCTCTTCCAACAACGCCGCGATCTTCTCCCGGATGTTCTTCTCCATCTGGTCTTCCGCCAGGAACGGATCGTTGCCCTCGTACTGCGCGCGGATCTTCCCTTGCCGGTCGATGAAGGCGAGGAGCGGCATCAGCGGGCCCACCATCGGCACGTGCTGCATGAAGTCCAGCACGGGCCGCTGCGGGTTGTACCCCACCGGAAACGTCGGCTTGAACTGCCGGATGAACTCCGGCAGGTTGATCTGCGCCATGGGCTCAATGGCCGATCCCAACGCCTGAAATCCGCGCGCCCCGAATTCGTCCTGCTCCCGGATCAGGCAACGGACGGTCTTCTGGCAATGGGGGCAGGCGGTCAGGATAAAGATCAGGGCCACCACCTTGCCCTGGTACTGCTTGAGCGTCGCCTGTTTACCGTTATTCAGGTTGACCGCGAAATCGGGCGCTTGACGCGGGAGATTCGCCGCCGTCAGGGCGGGCGCCGCCAGGGCGAAGACACCTAGAGCCGCGAGGGCGCTTCGTCGGTTCTGCATTCGCCTCCAGTGTAGCTCAGGGCGCAAGCCCTTCCACGCTGGTGACCATCCCCCCGTTGCGGCGCAGCTCGAACCGGCCGTCGTCGCTCGAACCGGACGCCGCATCCGCCTCCTCCGTCCGGAACACGACGTTCTTTCCCTTCTTCCGCAGCGCGTCCTTGTAGAACGCGAAATACCGCCGCGCCATCTCCTCGCTGTCCCACTCCACCGCGTAAAGCAGCGCCACCCGGCCCGCTTGCCGGTCCTCGCGCAGTTCGAAAGTGGAGCCGCGCCAGTGCGGCGCGATCTCCGCCGCGGCCTGCTTCCCGGCGAACTGCTCGATGAGAATGGCATGGTCCAGTTCACCCATGGTCCCGCCCACCAGGGATTTGTAGCCGCGCGGCAGGTGCGGTTCGGGTACGGCCGGTTGCGACGGCTTCACCGACGAAAAATACCGCTCGGGATGAAGAATCTGCTGCGTGGAGACCGGAGGGTGGCGGAACACCTCGGCGAATCCCTCGTTCCCGTCGCGCTCCGTCACGGCGTTCTGGAACAACATGCCCTTGGTATACGGGAAGACCAGGGTCATCCGGAGGTAGAGCGGCGCATTCTGGAATATCGGGTACTGGCCGCCGGCTTCGCTCACCGAACCCATCGCCGCCGCCAGTTCCGGCGACGTCTTCAGCGATTGCCCCATCTTGCGGGCCACGTACTCCGACATCAGCCAGGTGGCCTGCCCCTCCATCACGGCCAACCGCGCCGCCGAGCCGTCATCGCTCTTGCGGCCCTGCCGGATGAATTTCGAGAGGTTGAAGTTCTGGTCCGCCAGGGCATGCGACAGTTCGTGCGCCAGCACCGGCTCCTGCGTGTCGGAGGGCGTGGTCTAGGTGATGAACAGCTTCTTCTTCTCGTAGTCGTAGAACGCCGCGGCCTGTTCCGTCAGCAGATCGACCGTGGTCTTCTCCAGGTTGAAGTCCGGCGGAACCAGGCCGAACTTCTTCAAGGTCAATTCTTCCGCGCGGATCTCCTCGGGGCTGGCCACGTCTTTGACCCGCTTCTTCAGAAACTCGTTTACTTTCTCTTTGGTAATGAAGTCGCAAGGAACGGGGTGGCGGAGTTGCATCCCGGAGATCCCGGTCAGTTCATGGACGATCGCCCCGGCCTCGGCGCAAACGGCCCGGGCCCGCGGATCGGTCTGCGCCGGTGCGGCAGCCGCCAGCAGGAGGGCCGTGAGGGCCGCCGCCAGCGCAGTCCGCGGGGCGGCTTTCCGGCCGGCCCTGTGTATGGGGCACGCCGGAGACCCGCCCCTCGGTCTGTGGAACGCCATTTTCTTCCTTCAGCATAGCGCGGTACAATGGGTGCTCATTCGATTTCCATCGCAGGAGATTTCTTTTGGCCGACGACAAAACCTACAGGGCTGAGTATCAGGGAAGCGGCACGTTCGTCTTCAGCAAACCGAAGCGCAAGAGGACGAAGGTGCGCCAGTCGCAGTTGAAGAATCCGCAGCGCGGCTCGCGCAAGTAAGCGTCAATCGCGGGCGCGGCGCTCCGCGTTCATGATCCGGAACAAGCCTTCCAGCGCCGCCTTCTGCAACACAAAAGCGCCGGCGAAAGCGCCGGCCAGAGTCACGGTGATCAGGAAGGCTTCCATTGGCTTTGCTCTCCACCCTCCGTACTGCAATTCCCGTACCGCGCGGATTTTGGGCGGCTTTCTCCGAATTCCGCCGGATTCCCGCCCTCGCCTGCGCGCAAAGGAACTTCTTACTTGATAGTACTTTCGTACACAGTCGTTTCGCTGGAGGATTTTACCCGGCTCTGGCTTCCCTGAGGGGTGGGGCACTCGATCCGCCTGCTCCCACTGTTCTGGTTCAACAGGCATACGGCTTGCCCGGGGTTGTTCAAAACTCGAAATCCAGCGAAAACTCCACCCGGCGCGCGCCTGCTCCCGCCAGCGGCTGCAGGAAAGCCGGGCCGAATACCGGATTGCTGGCTGCCACGTTCGTCCGGTTGAACAGGTTGAACGCTTCCGCCACCACGTCGAACCGGCTCGTCTTCCCGGTTGGAAAATACTTCACGAGCCGGAAGTCCATGTTCGCCAGCATGGGCGTGCGCCGCGAGTTCCGCCCCATCCCCGGCGGCCGGGCCGCAAGCGGGAAGGCGTGGCTCCGGTTGTTATCGATGCCGGTTAACGGGTTCACCGGCCTTCCGCTCTCCACGGTGAAAATCGGCGCCGCTTCCAGGTGGCCGAAAACGCGCTCCCATGGGCTCTTCGCCGCCCGGCCTGACTCTTCATCGCCAATCGGCAATTCCCACAGGGCGTTAAAGACCAGCCGCTGCCGCTGGTCTTGCCGCGAAAGGGCCCACTCCGGCCGGAGGTCGAACGGATTCTGCGGCTGCTCGTCGAAATCGGAAGCGTCGTCCCGGGTTTTCGAAAACGTGTAGCTCGCGGAGAACGCCAATTCGTCCGCCATCCGGCGGTTCAGCGTGAAGCTCACGCCGTTGTAGCCCGACGAGGCGGAATCCTCCAACTGGTAGATGTCGTTGAAACGCGGGTCGGCCCGGCCCGGGTCAAAAACAGGTCCCGGCGGCAGCAGGTTGACATTGCGCGTGCGCGAAAGCTTCACCCCGCGGACCAAGAGGTAGGTGAGGGTGGCCGTCATATTGCGCGCCAGCAGGCGCTCTATGGCGAAATCCGCCTGTTGGCTGTAGGGCGTGGCTAGCCGCGGATCGGGACGGTAGATCGAAGGCCCAACGGCCCGGGCGCCGGCGTCCAGGACCAGTTCGAACGCCTGGACGCCGTCTTTCTGGACCGCCCGGTTCAAATTCGCCAGCACGTACCGGTCGAAGAAGACGCCGTACCCCGCGCGCACGACCCATCCCCGGCCGGCCTGCCAGGCCATCCCGGCGCGGGGACCGAAATTGACGCCGGCTTCCCGGAAGAGGCGCGGAAGCCGCTCCCCGTCGGCGCGGATCCCCAGGTCCAGGGTCAAGGTACGGGTTGCGGTCCAATGATCTTGCGCAAACGCCCCAAAGGTAGCAACCGCGTACCGGGTTTCGGGCGCGCCGAAGGCCTGCCGGAAGGAGTCCGGGCGCCCCGCCGCGAAATCCGCCGGCGTCGCGAACCGGTATAGGCCTCCGAAACCGTCCGCCATGGCGGCGTCGAGCGCCACGCGATTCGCCGCCGCTCCGGCCTTCCACAGATGGCGTCCGGCGGAGCGCGCGAACGTGTAGGTGGCCTGCAGGTGGTCCTCGCCGCGGCGCCCGTTGCCCGTGTAAGGACGGCCGAAGTTCACCAGACCGGCGATTTCGATTCCCGCCCCGGCGCCGTCGGTGGTGCGCAGGACTGCCCGCCGGTCCGCCGCCTGAAACCGGAAGTCTCCGACCGCGCGCCCGCCGAAGACGGTGGTGAGGGCGCCAGCCACCGCCTGGTCGCGAATGAAACTGCTTCCCCGCGCGCTGGCATCGTTCCAGCCTTCCGCGTTGAAGGCGTCGCCGGCTTCCCGGTTGTTGGTCAGCGCGTAGCGCAGCATGAGGGAGTTGTTCTCGTCCAGCCGGTGATCGAGTTTCGCCGAGGCTTCCGTTTCCGCCCGCGCCGCCGGGAAAGAACCGTCGCCGATGCGGCGCGCCGCCACTCCCGGATACGCGCCGGCCGCCAGCGTCTGGTTCACCGTCTCCACAACCGCCGGAGCAATGGAATCTTCCTCCTGCGAGCGGTTGTGCTCCTGTTCGAAAGCCGCGTAATAAAAGGTGCGGTCCCTTACCGCCGGTCCCCCCAGCGCCGCTCCCGTGCGATACCGGTGGAGACCGGGCTTGCCCGGCTCCGTCCCGAACGGCTCCCTCGCGTTCAGCGCGCCGTTTTCCACGAAGAGGAACGCGTCCCCGTGCAGGTCGTTGGCGCCGGTCCGCGTCACCACGTTGATGGAACCGCCGGAGGCGCCGCCGCTCTCCGCGGAAAGTCCCGCAGTCACCACCTGGAACTCCCGCACGGTCTCCAGGGATAGCTCGGTGCGGCTGGCCCCGGTGTATTCGTCGTTGTTGTCGAGGCCGTCGATGGAGATGTTGTTGCTTCGCGCCCGCAAGCCGCCGAAACTGAAACCGCTGTCCGCCAGCGCGGTCGACGGCCGGTTTCCGGCCTGTTGCGCCGAACCCGACACCCCGGGGGCCAGGAGGGCGAAATTCAGGTAATTCCGGCTTTCGACGGGCAGTTCCTCGATGCGCTCCGTGTCCACGGCCGAGCTTACCGAGGTCTGCGCCGGATCGAGGGCGGGCGGTTGCGCGGAGACGGTGACCGCTTCCGTGCCAGCCAGCGTCAGGGCGATATCCAGGTGGACCGTCGAGCCAAGCTGGAGCCCGACCCCGGAATGGCGGTACGGGGCGAAGCCGGGAAACGAAACCGAAATCTGGTACGTGCCCGGAGGCAGTTCAGGGATGCGGAAAACACCTTCGCCGCCGGTGGAAACCTGGCGCGTCCGGCCGGTTTCCGGTTCGCGCGCGATCACCGTAGCGCCCGGAACCCGGGCGCCACTCGGGTCGGTTACGATGCCTTCCAGGGCGCCGCCAATGATCGAACTCTGCGCGGAAAGGGTAGCACAGACCAGGCAAAAGCAGACCACCGCGCGAATTGCGGGTTTCAATCCCTTAGAGTACCGCCCGCGGACTCGATCGGCGGCGCTTAGGCGGCTTTCTTGACTTTACCGGAGCGGATGCAGGAGGTGCAGACGCGGATCCGCCGACTGGCGCCGTTCACGAAGGCGCGGACGCTCTGCAGGTTGAGGTTCCAGCGGCGCTTCGTCACGTTGTGCGCGTGGCTGATGCGGTTGCCGAACTGCGGACCGCGGCCGCATACTTCACAAACTTGTGCCATAGGACAGGATTCTCCCTCGACGTAGAAATGCGATTATACCAATTGGGCTTCACGTCCCGCAACCTGTTGCAATGAAGGGCAATTTCTGGCGGTCGCTGATCGCCGTCGTCGCCGGCAATGCGATCTACTTCAGCGTGGAACGCTACCTGCCGCTCCGCGCCCAGCACCAGCCGTACCACATCGACTGGGGCCTGGCCATCGATTTCTGGGTGTGCCTGGTCTGCTACGGGCTCGTGAAGCTGATCAGGAAAAAATAGCTCGCGGCAATCCGCTTCTACTTCAGCTTGTCCAGCTTCTTCTTGATCTCCGGCGCGTTCTTCGCCTCCGGTTCCAGCGCCAGGTACTTGCCGTACGCCTGCTTGGCGATGTCCAGGTCCTTGGTCCTTTCCGCCGCTTCGGCCAGGTGCAGCCAGGCGTCGCTGTTGGCGTCGTTCCATTGCGTGGCGTCGCGGTACCGGCCGAAAGCGGCGCGGTAGTTGCGCTGCTTGAAGTAGTAGTTGCCCACCCGCACGTCCTTCTCGGATTGCAGCGGGTTGAAGGCGAACTTCGTATGCGCGACGGACTCGTCCTCTTCGGGCGGCTTTTCCGTGTCGTTATTGCGGGTGGGTTGGGGCCGCCGCTCTCTCTTGAGCTCGCCCTGTTTCTGGTCCGGCTGCTGTTGCGGCTTGGATTCCTGAGCCGCCAGAGGGATCCCTCCGGCTACCAGCAGGGCGACAAGACAGCGGAGCATAATCCAATGTTAGCAATCGGGGGCGGCCCCTGCTCACCGCTCCCTCCCGTCGCTCCCGCCGCGCGCGTTGCACCCGCGGCCCCGGGGAGCGGTCCACAGAACCTGCTCTACGCGCAGCCGCCGCCCAAGCAGCGGCCGTTATACTGAAAGTAGCCCTCCCCCCATGGATTTGCGCGAACAGGCTGCCCAACTTCCGCTCGCGCCCGGAGTGTATCTCTACAAGGACGCCGGCGCCGTCGTGATCTACGTCGGCAAAGCCAAGAGCCTGCGCCACCGCGTCTCCAGCTACTTCTCCGAAGACAAACTGGCCGACGCCAAGACCGGCGCCCTCATTTCCGAGGCCCGCGAAATCGACTACATCCTGGTCGATAACGAGAAAGAGGCGCTGGCCCTCGAAAACAACCTCATCAAGCAGTACAAGCCGCGCTTCAACGTTCTGCTGCGCGACGACAAGACGTACCCCTACGTCAAGCTCACCCACGAGAAGTACCCGCGGGTCTACGTGACGCGGCGCCTGCGCAAGGACGGCGGAATCTACTATGGCCCCTTTTTCCCCGCCAACCTGGCCTACCGCCTGGTGCACTTCATCCACCGCCACTTCCTGGTCCCGTCGTGCAAGGTCGATCTCACCCGGCGCCACCCCAAGCCGTGCCTCCAATATCACATCCACCGCTGCCTCGGGCCGTGCGTGGAAGGCCTCACCACGGATGAGGCCTACGAGGCCGCGGTCCGCGATACCAAGCTGTTTCTGGAAGGCCGCCACGGCGATCTCGCCCGCGGGCTGCGCGCGCGCATGGAAGCCGCGTCCGCGGAGATGCGCTTCGAGGAGGCCGCCTCGCTCCGCGACCTGCTGGCCACCGTGCAGGAGATCGCAGAGCGCCAGAAGATGGCCGCCGCCAAGGGGGACGACGTCGATCTCTTCGCCTGTTACGCCGAGCCGCCGCTGGTCGCCCTGAACCTCTTCCACCTGCGCAACGGCCAGATCGTGGACCGCCGCGAATTTTTCTGGGAGGACCGCGAGGATTTCGACGAGCCGCAGTTCATTTCGTCCCTTCTGAAGCAGTTCTACCTCGACCAGCAGTTTGTGCCGGCGGAGATCCACGTTCCCGCGGACTTCGAGGACCGCGAAGCCCTGGAGGAACTCCTCTCCGAAAAACGCGGCCGGCGGGTGGAGATCCGCACGCCGCAGCGCGGCCAGAAGAAAGCCTTGCTGGCGCTGGTGGAAACCAATGCCAAACACAGCTTCGATTCCCGCTTTCGCGTCCTCAAGCCCAGTTCCAAGGCCATTCAGGAGGCGCTCCAGGACGCCTTGAATCTGCCCGATCCACCCTCCCGCATCGAGTGTTTCGATATCTCCCACATCCAGGGGACGGACAAAGTCGCCAGCATGGTGGTATGGGAGGACGGCAGGATGAAGAAGTCCGACTACCGCAAATTCATCATCCGCACGGTAATCGGCAACGACGATTTCGCCAGCATGCGCGAGGTGGTGACGCGCCGCTACTCGCGCCTCCAGGAGGAGAAGCGCCCTTTCCCCGGGCTGGTGCTGATCGACGGCGGGCTGGGCCAGCTGCACGCTGCGGCGGAGGCGCTGGAGGCCATCGGGATCAGCGACCAGGCGCTGGCCTCCATCGCCAAACGCGAGGAAATCATTTACGTCTACGGCCAGGAAGACGAGCCCATCGCGCTCGATCGCTTTTCGCCCATCCTGCACCTGGTGCAATCCATCCGCGACGAGGCGCACCGCTTCGCCGTGACCTTCCACCGCTCGCGCCGCAACGCGCGGCAACTCACCTCCGAGTTGGACGCCATCCAGGGAGTCGGCGGCAAAACCGTGCAGCGGCTGCTGAAGGAGTTCGGCAGCTCGGAGCTGGTGCGGGCGGCGTCGGAGGACCAGTTGGCGGCGGTAGTGGGCCGCGCCGCCGCGCGCAAGGTCAGGGCGCACTACGCCGCGTAGCGCGCGCTCCGGGCGGCCGCGGCCGCTCCTCCTGCATTCGGCTGTAATCGTTCCCCCGCGCCGCGCGTCTAAAATGGAGATATGCGTTTCCGTGTTCCGGCCGTAGTGTTTGCGGTCTGCCTGGCCGCCTGGGCCGGGAGTATGTCCGTGGCGCAACTCTTCTCCTTCATCGAGTCCTCCGTCCAGTTCATCAAGCAGGGCACCATGACCGACAAGCAGTTGGCCGACTACCTGACCAGGACCACGCTCACGGAGCGGCTGGACGACCGCTCGGTGGAGCAGATGGAAAGCCTCGGCATCGGGCCCAAGACCCGCGAGGCCCTCCTGCGGTTGCGCGACCAGTCGCGGACCATGGTCGCCGCCAGGCCGGTGGAGCCGCCGTCCGATCCACGGATGGCGCCCCCGCCCTCATCCGTGGAGCAGGGCGCCATCATGGACGAGGTCCGCAATTACGCCCTATCGCAACCTCGGCGGCGCCCGTACCACCGGCGACTTCGGCAGCATGATGCGGGAGATCTTCGAACCCATCACCCAGGCGCGTTACGAGTGGGACCACTGGGCCACCCTGCGCGACCTCTCGACCATGGTGTTCGCCTACCACGTCGATCAGTCCCACTCGCAGTGGCACATTACCTATGAGAATCGCATCGACATCGTGCCCGCCTATCGCGGCCTGATTTACGTGAACACCAAGACGCACGAGTTGACGCGCGTCACGCTGGAAGCCGTGAATCTCCCGCCCGAGTTCCCCGTCAAAATGGCGCGAACGATTCTGGATTACGACTACCAGGACATTTCGGGCCATAGATTTCTCTTGCCGCTGAAGGCGCGCACCGACATGGCGGATTCCGAGTTTTTCAGCAGGAACGACACCGAATTCCGCAACTACCGCAAGTACCAGGTGGAATCCGAGCTGAAGTTCGACACGGACGTGCCTCCTCCGCTGCCCGACGACAAGACCAAGGAAACTCCGCCCCCGCCGGTAAAGAAGTAACGGGGGGCGGGGCCCGGCGCGGCGCCGCGGGGCAGAAGCCCCACTCCACCTTTACCGCCGGCTGTAGGTTTTCTCGTACTTGTTTCGCGCATTGACGATGCTGAACGAGCCGTCCTTCTGCACCGTCAGTTTGAGCCACTTCCCCTGGCAGGCCTGGTCCACGTTGGCGATGAAGGTATCGGCTGCGTTGAGGGCTTTAGGCGCGTCTACGGCGTAGTGCAACTGCCACACGTCGTCCACGCCCGGCGTCGCGCGGACCGTCTGGAGAACCTCCACCGAACCGCCTTTCGTCGCGCCGTTATCGAAAATCGCCACTCGCGGACGCAGGGCATGGACCAGTTGGGGGGAATCGGAGAGGTTCATCCCGTGGTGCGATACCACGAACAAGTCCGCCGCGCCGACCTTGTTGTTGGGGCAGACCACGTTGTACTCCTTGTTCCAGGTCAGGTCGCCCAGGTCAACCATCCGGAAATCGCCCGAGGAGATCACCAGCCCGACCGATTGCGCGTTCTCGGTCGGGTCGGGATCGCGTTCTTTGAACGTGGAACAATCGGGGTTCGGCTGGCCGGCGCCGGGGAGCGGTGACGAAATCGTCTCCCCGCCCGCCGCAACCACCTGGACATCCACGCCCTTCAGGGGAATCGTGTCCCCCGGTTTCACCTGGATGTGCTTGCCCTTGGCCCGAACTTCCTCATACCCCTGGAAAAGCCCGTCCACCTCCGGCGTGTGCTCGACGTTCGGTCCGTGATCGATGAAGTTGGCGATAGGCAGTTTGGCGGCGAGTTGGCGCACGCCGCCCACGTGGTCCGAGTGGTAGTGGGTGATCACCAGGTAATCGATCTTCTTCACTCCCGCCGCTTTGGCCGCCGCGGCGATGCGATTGGCATCCCGCTGGTTGAAACCCGGCCAGCCGGTGTCGATCAACAGGGATTCGCCCGAGGGCGCAACCACCAGCGTGGCCTGGCCTCCCTCCACGTCCACGAAATATACTTCCAGGTCCCGCGCCGCGCCCGCAGCGGCGAGAAACAGCAGGCAGGCTATCAGTCTCCGCATGGCCATGGATCTTATCACAGGCTTGCGGGAACAGTCCGTTCCTGCTTAACGTATGAAATAACAGATGCCTTATTGCAGCCAATGCGGAAACACGGTGGGGACGGCCGACACGTTCTGTGGCCGTTGCGGAGCCCGCCAACCGGTGAGCGCGCCGGGGGCTCCGGGCGATTACCCGCGGGCGGCCGACCCGCTGACCGGTATCAGCCCGCGAACAGCCTCCATCCTGTGCTACATCCCCTGGATGGGCTGGATTGCGGCGATCGTGGTGCTATCCGCGGATCGCTTCCGCCGGGACCGCACGGTCCGCTTCCATGCCTTCCAGGGACTCTATCTGTTCGTGGCCTGGCTGCTGAACCAATACGTGCTGCGGTGGGTCTGGTCGCCGATCCCCCACATGGGGATCTACGGCCTGGTGGCGCTGATCCTGCTCTTCGCCGCCATCTTCATGATGGTCAAAGCCGCGCACGACGAAGCCTACTCGCTCCCCATCATCGGCGAGCTCGCCGCCCGCTCCGTAGCCGAAGAC
>JAIQFU010000106.1:0-12139 GCA_020073115.1 Terriglobia bacterium | reverse complement strand
ACTGCTGGACCCCCGAGAGAGCCGTTGGCAAGAACCGGCCACCGGCAGTACTGGTTCGTGGTATGGTATTTTTATTCATCCCAGGGAATAATCATTCATGAAGCACCGGGTCGGCATCGTTGGATACAGGGGTTACAGCGGCGCGGAACTGGTGCGCATTCTGGCACGCCACCCGCACGCCGAACCGTTGCTGATGGAGCATCGCGAAGATGCCGCCGGCAGCCCTGTGTTTCGCAACGTGAAGCCCCCGCGGCGTCTGGCGTGCGATCGGCAAGCAGTTCGCTCGGAACAGCTTGCCGTTGTTTTCCTGGCCACGCCCGCGGAGGTTTCCATGGAACTCGCTCCGGCCATGCTGGATGCCGGCGCGCGCGTGGTGGACCTCAGCGGGGCCTTTCGCCTGGGCACGCCGGAAAACTATACAGCGTGGTACAAGGAGCCCCACACCCAGCCGGAACTTCTGGCGGAGGCGGCTTACGGGCTGCCTGAGTTCTGCCGGGATCGCATCCCCGGGGCGCGGCTGGTGGCCAATCCCGGCTGCTACCCGACCGCCGCCAATCTGGCCCTCCGGCCGCTGATCGAGGCCGGGGTCGTGGACCGCTCCGCCGGAATCGTCTGCGACGCCAAATCCGGCGTCAGCGGCGCGGGACGAAAGCCCAGTCTCAAGACCAGCTTTTGCGAAGTCACGGAGAACTTCACCGCTTACTCAATCCTCAAACACCGTCATGTTCCGGAAGTGCTCCGGATTTCCGGCCTGGAGGAAGGCGAATTCAGTTTCACCGCACAATTGCTACCGCTCGATCGGGGCATTTTGGAGACCATTTATTTCCGCGCCAGGGGCGTGGCGCATATCGACGAGTTGCTGGCCGTCTACGAGAAGCGCTACGCCGGCGAACCGTTCGTCCGTCTCTTCAATCCCGGTCACATGCCCGACCTGCACGCGGTGGCGCGCACCAACTTCTGCGATATCGGCGCCGCCCTCGACCCGAAGACCGGGCGCGCCATCGTGGTCTGTGCGATTGATAACCTGGTAAAAGGGGCGGCGGGGCAGGCGGTGCAGAACATGAACCTGATGTTGGGATTACCGGAGACCGAGGGGCTGAAGTGAAAGTCCTGGTCAAACTCGGCGGCGCGCTGTTGGATTCGGCCGATTCCCGCGACGATCTTGCCGCCCAGATTGCGGCGATCCGGGCGCGCGGGACGGAAATCGCGGTGGTCCACGGCGGAGGCAAGCAGATGACCCGCTACCTCGCCGAACGCGGCATCGAGAGCCGGTTCGTCAACGGCCTGCGCGTCACGACGCCGGAGGCCATCGATGCGGTGCTGAAGGTTTTTGCCGGCAGCGTGAATCACGAACTGGTGGCCAGCCTGAACCGCGCCGGCGCGCGCGCTGTAGGAATTTCCGGCATCGACGCGCTTCTCGTGGAAGCCGAGCAGATGGACCCCGCCCTGGGTGCGGTGGGGCGGGTGGTCAGATCCGACGCGGCGCTGCTCGATCTCCTGGCAGGCGCGGGTTATGTGCCGGTGGTGGCTTGCGTGGCGGGCGACCGGTCCGGCCGGGTGTACAACGTGAACGCGGACCAGATGGCGGCCGCCTGCGCGGCGGCGTTCGGAGCCGAACGGCTCGTCTTTCTTACGGATGTGGAAGGCGTGCTGGACGGCGCCCGGAAGCTTCGGCCCGATTTGACGGCGGGCGAAAGCGAGCGCCTGATCGCCCAAGGAATTGCCACGGGCGGCATGCAGGCCAAGCTGAACGCGGCGGTCTCGGCGCTGCGGAGCGGGGTGGACCAGGTCCGGATCGCGCCCGGCGCGGCGGCCAATGTCCTGGAACGCATCCTGGCCGAAGACGGGATCGGCACCCGCCTGACGCTGTCGGAGGTGCACGCCGCATGATCAGTTCCCTTCAGGCCGATGCCTTCATGGACCCCGCCGGCGGCGCCCGGCCGATGACCGTCCGCAAGGCGGTGATGCACGACATCCGGCCGATCCTCACCCTCATCAACGGGTACGCGGCGCGGGGACTCATGCTGCCGCGCACCGAGTTCGAACTCTCGGAAAGCATTCGGGATTTCACCGTGGTCACCCTCGGCCCCGAGCTGTTGGGGTGCGGCGCCCTGCATTTCTACAGCCCCACCATCGGCGAAATCCGCTCCCTGGCAGTTTCCGAGAGCGCCAAAACACAGGGCGTCGGCCGCAGGCTCGTGGACGCTTTGGTGCGCGAGGCGCAGGAGTACGAACTGGATGCCGTGTTCGCCTTCACTTACGTGGTGGAGTTCTTCCAAAAAGTGGGATTCCACGCCGTAGAGCGCGGGGCGCTGCCCCTGAAAGCCTGGAAGGATTGCGTGCGCTGCCCCAAGTTCCAGGCGTGCGACGAGGTGGCGGTCTTGCGCGTCCTGCGCCCCGGCCGGTGGGAACAGGCTTGGGAGCAACTGGCTCCCGGTCCCGACGAGCAGCTCATCCAGATCCCGCATCCGGCCCTGGTACCCGGTTCCGGGTATCGGTAAATACCCACAAAGTAGGGACTCCCCTCATTCCCCACAAAAGACCGACGATATTTACAACGCCCTGCGGCTAGCATGGATGTATTATTACGTTTGGGACAAAGACACCTCAAAGTCTTCACCGAACTTCTTGTGAGGCATACATGAAAGCGCAGACGGTTGACGTGAAATCCTCAACTGGACGGATCCTTTGTTGCACCGTCTTTCGGCCCGGTGGGAAAAAGCTGCTGGCAAAGGGGCATGTCATCAGCGAAGAGGACGTCCGTGTTCTGGAATCCGAAGGTATGGAGACCATTTGGGTTACGGAACTGGAGGATGGTGAGGTCGGCGAGGACGACGCGGTCTGCGCGGTAGCCAGCGAGATGGGCTGCGGGAGCTTCGAGATCCGCCTGGCGGCGGGAGGCCGCGCCAACCTGCTGGCGACCGAAAACTGCTGCGTGCTGGTGGATGACGAACTCCTGAAGCAGATCAACTGCACGGCGAGCGTGGTGATCGCCACGGCCCTGAATTTCAGTTACGCGGTCGCCGGCCAGCGGATCGCGACCGTAAAGAGCGCTCCGTTCGCCGTCGCCAAGGACCAGTTGGAGGCGGTTACCGGAATCCTGAAAGAGCGAGGTCCGATTCTCCAGGCGCGCCCGGTACGCACCCCTAGTGTAGGAGTTCTCTACACGGATCCGATCAGCGGCGAACGGGCCCGGCAGTTGTTCGAGAACATCATGCGCCAGCGGCTGGAGCGCTTCGGGGTGAACGCCAATTTCGTTCTGGCGTGCACGGAAGACGAAAACTCCGTGTCGCGGTGCCTGCAGCATCTGCTGCGGTCCAAGCCATGCGTGATTCTGGTCGCCTCCACGACGGCCCCGGCCGGCCCGGAAGACGTGATCGGCCAGGCCATTCTGCGGGTGGATGGCCAGGTAGAGCGGTTCCTGGCGCCGGTGGAGCCGGGAAACCTGCTGCTGCTGGCGTACAAAGACGACGTGCCGATCATTTCGGCGCCAGGCTGCTTCCGGTCTGCCAAACCGAACGTGGTAGACCTGGCGCTGCCGCCGCTGCTGGCCCGATACCACGTGACCGGCTGGGAAATCGCTTGCCTGGGACACGGCGGGCTGCTGGCTTAAACAAGCTCCTCCACCCCTGGAATGCGCTTCCTCCGAGCGGATTTCAGGTGCTCCTCAAGCCGGGCGTCCTCGTGATGCCCGGTTTTTTTGTCGAGTCGTTGGTCGTTAGTCGTCAGCAAAAGCGATCCCCCGCGCGTGCAGTTCCCGTTCCAATTGCTCACAGCCCTGGAACTGGACGGCGTCGATCCCTAAAGTGCGGGCGGCGTCCACGTAGGCGGCGATATCGTCCGTGTAGAAACACTCCTCCGGGCGGCAGCCCGCCCGATCGAGAGCCGCACGATAGATCTCCGGGCGCGGCTTCATGGCGTGGACTTCGTAGGAAAGCACCAGGTGGTGGAAATGGCGAAGCATGGGGTATGCCTGGCGGATCATTTCGAAGTGAATGCGGTTGGTGTTGGAGAGCAGCAGCAGGCGGTAGCGGCGGGCGAGCGCTGCGAGCATGCTTTCGGGAATCAGGGGCGCGGTGAAGATGTGATTCCAGATCGCGCAGAAGCGGTCGTAATCCACGCGGAGTTCGAGGATCCCGGAAAGGCGGCTGACGAAGTCGCGCGGCTCGATCAATCCGCACTCCAAACGTTCCACCAGCCCGGTGGGCGCGATCCGCTTGGGTATCTCGGCGGCCGCGTGGGGGCAGATGCCTTCGAGCGCCCGGTAGCCGCGCTGGAAGTCGAAATCGATTACAACTTTTCCGAGGTCGAGGAAGATGGCTTTGTGCACCACCTACCACGATAACCCGGTGGCCAGGCGGGCTTCAGTAGAGCTTCTTCTTGGGCATCCCGCTCCGCGGGTCGCGAACCTGGAACCAGGCGCCCGCGACGGCGACGAGGCTGGCCAGAATGAAGCCGAGGACATTGCCGACCTGTCCCGTCTCGAAATGGTAGCTGCTGGAGACAGACCCGCGAACCAACATCACGGCTACGCAGACGCTCCAAATGAAGAAGAGCCAACGCATTCTGCGCAGGACGGCGAGAACGACGGTGGCGAGTCCGAACAGGGCGCCAAAGAAAACGATGTACGTCAGGGTGGACCCGGTCCACGGCAGGACCTGGAGGCGGAGCGAGTTCGGGCCGGTTGCCAGAGCCAGGCTGGAGACCGCCAGCAGGACAAGGGCCAAAAGTCCATGGAAAAGGTAACTAAAATAGCGCAAGAGCGCCTTCACTGGGGCGACCTCCTCATGAGTTGGAAGGGCTATTCTATCAGGAATTTGAGCGGGAACTGGCAGGGCCGATGTCCCAGGGGCCGGATGTCGGCAAGACTGCCGACACTGCGGGCAGGAATGCCCACGCCACACTGCCCATTGACCCCTTTGCTTTCAGCCCACTACAATACCGGTAAGAGGTTATGAGCGACGCGCCGCTACGCTCCAGACATCGGGAAGTCCTGAATGCGATCGTCCGGGCCTATATCGAGACGGGCGAACCGGTAGGTTCGCGCACGATTTCGAAGCGCCGAAGCGACGCGCTGAGCCCGGCTTCGATCCGCAACGCCATGGCGGATCTGGCGGAGGAAGGGTACCTCTCGCAGCCGCATACCTCGGCGGGACGGATCCCGACAGAGAAGGCATTCCGTTTCTATGTGGGCTCGCTGAGCGCGGGCCGGATCGCCGCCGCGGATACGGAACGCCTGCGGAGCGAGTTCAGCGACCTGCATTCGGTGGAGGCCGGGATGGAACTATCGAGCCATCTGCTGATGGAAATCACGCGCAACGTGGGGATCGCCGCTGTTATTCCGGACCTGTCACAAGTGCTCGACCAGATCGAACTGGTACCCCTGGCGGACCGGCGGGTCCTCATGATCCTGGCCACGCGCGACCACATCGTACGGGACCGGGTGGTACTGCTGGACGAGCCCGCGACTCCCGAGGAACTCGTCTCCATCCGCAACTATGTCAACCGCAACTTCAGCGGATGGCAGTTGGGGCGTGCGCGGCGCGAGTTGCTGCGCCGCATGCTGGAGGAGCGCGAACTGTACGACGACGCCGTGCGCAAGCTGCAATACCTGTGCCGCAAGGGCTTGCTGGACATGGACACCGCGCCCGAGGTGCACATGGAAGGGGCTTCCAACCTGCTCGGGCTGGACTTGCACCTGACCCGGGAGAAGATGCGCGACCTTCTCCGCGCCCTGGAGGAGAAGAAGCGGTTGATCGAGATCCTGGACCGGTTCCTGGAACAGCCGCCGGGCGAACTGCAAGTCCACGTGGGTCTGGAGGATGCGCATCCGGCGATGAAGGACCTGGCGCTCATCGGGATGACGGTGCGGCTGGGAAGCGGATTGCCCGCCAAGGTAGCGGTGCTGGGCCCCATGCGGATGCACTACGAGCGTGTGATGGCCGCCGTGCGCCAAACCAGTCTGGCGTTGGAAAACGCGCAGTTCTAGAGGCGCCTGCGCGGCGGATGACATCCTGCGCCACTCCCGCACCAAAATCAGCGGTTTTGCTAATCTAGGAGTAGTGGACATCCAGAAATCCGACCAGAATGTGCCCGATGTGTCTCCGGACGAGCCCCTTCCCGCCGAAACGGCGGAGGGTCAGCTCGCCGCTGTTTCGGCGGAACGCGACCAGCTTGCAGGCGAGAAGGCCGATCTTCAGGACCGGCTGCTCCGCGCCCGGGCGGAATTCGAGAACTTTCGCCGGCGCGCGGAGCGCGAACGCTCGGAGTACCTGCAATTCGCCGCGGGCGACTTCGTACTCCAGATCCTGCCGGTTCTGGACGATTTCGAACGCGCGCTGAAGACCGAGACCGCCGACCGGGAATACGCCAAAGGAGTCGAGCTGATTTACCAGCGGCTGTCCGAGACTCTCAAGAAACTGGGGCTGGAGCCGATTGAGGCCGTAGGGAAGCGATTCGACCCCACCGAGCACCAGGCAGTCCAGCGGGTGGAGACGGAATAGACCGAGGACCAGACCGTCCTGGACGAATTCCAGAAAGGCTATAATTTCAGGGGCAAACTCCTGAGGCCGGCGATGGTGAAGGTGGCGGTCAAACCGTAGCGCGATGGATTCCGTGTCGAAGCGAGATTACTACGAAGTTCTAGGCGTGGGCAGGGAGGCCGGCGACCAGGAGGTCAAGAGCGCCTACCGGAAACTGGCCCTGCAGCACCATCCCGACCGCAACCCGGACGATCCGGGCGCGGAGGAGAAGTTCAAGGAAGCGTCGGAGGCGTATAGCGTCTTGAGCGACCCGCAGAAGCGCGCCGCCTACGACCGGTATGGCCACGCCGGGCTGCAGGGCGCGCAAAGCGGCTTCAACCCGGATGCGTTCGCCGATTTCAGCGATATCCTGGGCGACTTCTTCGGTTTCGGCGATCTGTTCGGGGGGGGCCGGTCCTCGGGGCGGCGCCGCAACCGGCCGCAGAAGGGCGAAGACGTCCGCTTCGACCTGGAGATCGCGTTCGAAGAGGCGGCTTTCGGCCTGAACGCGGAGATACAGGTCCCGCGGATGGAGGCGTGCGACCGCTGCCAGGCAACCGGCTCCGAGCCCGGGACGGGACCGTCCACCTGTCCGACCTGTCACGGGGCGGGGGAAATCCGGTATCAGCAGAGTTTCCTTTCGATCCGCCGCACTTGCAGCACCTGCGGAGGCGCCGGACAGGTCATCCGCACTCCCTGCAGCCGCTGCCACGGCCAGGGTTACGTTCAGGTCCAGCGGAAACTGAAGGTGAACATACCGGCGGGCGTGGACGACGGTACCCGGCTGCGGCTGGCGCACGAAGGGCAGCCCGGGGCGAACGGCGGCCCTCCCGGCGACCTCTACGTCTTTCTCAAGGTGAAGCCGCACCCGTTCTTCGAGCGGCATGAGACCGACCTGCACTGCACCATTCCAGTCAATATCGCGCAGGCCGCGCTCGGAGCGGAGATCGAAATCCCCACGCTGGAACAGCCCCACAAGCTGAAGGTCCCCGAAGGCACGCAGGGCGGGGCGCAATTCCGCGTGCGCGGCAAAGGGGTCCCCAACCTGAACGGCGGCGGGCGCGGCGACCTGGTTGTGCACGTGGAGGTGAAAATCCCCGGCAGGCTCACCCGCGAGCAGCGCAAGCTCATGGAACAACTGCGCGAATCGCTTCCGGTGGACAACGCCCCGGCGGAGAAGGGGCTGTTCGAGAAGGTGAAGGACTACTTCATGTGAGAAACAAGCTGTCAGCGATCGGCTGTCAGCTTCCATCTCAAGGAAGCCGGTTGAAAGCCGGCCTTTGTAGCTGATGTCTGAAAGCTGAATGGCGACAGCTTGTTTTACGCCAGCTTCCATTCCAGCCAGTTCAGCATATCCACCTGCGTGGTCAGATCTCCGCGCGCAGTCTCCACGTTCACGTAGCGGACGCCGCGCGTGGCGCAGAGGCGCGAAAGGGAGCCATCCTCGGGGCCGTGCTGCTGGAGCACGATGTTGTATCCGGAAGCCGCGAGAACCTGGTAATCCGCGGGATCCGTGCACAGGTAGAAGGCATGGGGGTGGTCCGGGCGGGGGACGAATCCCCGATCGCTGAGCGATTCCTCGTCGGCTACGGAATATTCGCCGGTGTTGTTGTGGAGCGCCACGAGAAGGCCGCCCCGGGGCGGCAGCAGGGCATGGATCAGTCTTGCGCGGCCGCGGTCCAGGAGATCCAAGGCGGCGCCGATTTGGGCCCGAGTCCAATCGGGGTTCAACTTTTTCAGATCGGCTTCCGCGCCGGCGCGCGAGAACATCCGGTTAGGGTCGATCCGGCCTCCGGCAATGGGTACGTTGCGGGACTGGTTTTCGATCTCGAAGGCCGCGCCTTCCTGCGATTGCATGAGTCGCCGGAGCGCTTGGCGCGCGGTTTGCTCATCGCCGTGGATGACGACGTAACGCCGGTTGGAATGGCCCTTCCGGATGATACGGAAGCGCGCCCCGGCCAGGCTGACGTGGCTCGGGCGGAGAAACGGAATCCAGCCGAAAAGCGAGCCGAGGATCCCGCCGAATACGAGGAAGTCGCGGCGGGAGACCCTCTCGCCGGTCATTCCTCAGGTTCCTCGGGGGGTTTCTTGTGTTTGGGTTTTTTGCGGAGCGATTTCGGCTGGATAGTCCGGGACGCGGGGACGCGGCCCACGCGCTCGCGGGCAATCGCCTTCACTTCCTTGCCCAGCTCAAAGACCTTCTTCTTCCGATCCAAGCATCCTCCGCACCACGGACGCCAGCATTTCCGGAGCGAATGGCTTGGGCAGGAAGGCCACGCGCCCCGGGGCCACCGCTTCGAGTACCCTCATGTCCACCGGATAACCGCTGGCGGCCACGATCCGCAGTTCCTTGCTCGCGCGGAGCATTTGGAGCGCCAGTTCGATCATGCTCAGCCCCGGCATGGTGGCGTCGAGCACGGCGACGACATATCCGCCGGGATCCGCCTCCACCCGGGTCCAGGCCTCGCCGGTGCTGTCGGCGGTTTCGACCTTATAGCCCAGGCGGTCGAGATAGACGCTAACCATTCTTAGGAGAGCAGGCTCGTCGTCCACGATAAGAATTCGTCCTGAAACTCTGTCCATGGCGCGCCGGTTGTATGATCGCGGTATGCGATTTCATACCGAGCATTTGACTTTCAAGACCGCGAAGCACCGCGAATACATCAATATTACTCCACAAGTGGAGAGCGCGCTCAAAACGAGCGGCGTCCAGGAAGGGATGATCCTGGTCTCCGCCATGCACATCACGGCGGGAGTGTGGGTGAACGACGCGGAGGACGGGCTGATTGCGGATATCGACGAGTGGCTGGAGAAACTGGCGCCCTTCCGCCAAGACTACCGCCACCACCGCACGGGCGAAACCAACGGCGATTCCCACCTGAAGAGCCTGCTGGTGCACCACGAGGTGATCGTGCCGGTGACGAAGGGCAAGCTGGATTTCGGCCCGTGGCAGCAGGTGTATTACGCGGAGTTCGACGGACAGCGGGCGAAGAGAGTCATTATCAAGGTGATGGGGGAATAGTTGAAAGGGAAGGGCGAACGAAGGCATTCATCATCAGCAGTTCCGGCGTCTAAAGCGAAAGTGGAGTCATTATGAATCACATCGTGTTGTGCATCCTGCCCCTGGCCGTGGCGTTTGGCGCGGACCTGCCTGTGAAACAGGTGGTGCTCTATAAGCACGGCGTAGGGTTTTTCGAGCGTTCCGGCAAACTGGCCCCGGGCGAATCGGCCCGGCTGGATTTCGACGCCGTGCAGATGAACGACGTTCTGAAATCGCTCACGATTGAGGAGCGCGGCGGCGGGAAGATCTCCGGGCTGCGCTACGATTCCGAAGACCCGCTGGGCCACAAGCTGGCCGAGTTCCCCTTCCAGATCGGCGAAGCCCAGTCGTTGGGCGGCATGCTGGACCAACTCAAGGGCGCGCGCATCGAGATGAAGTTCGGGGACCAGACGGTGGCGGGCCTCATCGTCAGCGGCCGCACGCTCGGAGGCAACGAAAAGCAGCCCGAACGCGAGCAGTTGACGCTGCTGTTGGACAGCGGCGAAATGCGCACATTCGACCTGGGCGCCGCCAACGGCCTGCGCTTTCCCGACGCCAAGCTCCAGCAGCAGTTCAAGGATTATCTGGCGGCGCTGGCGGCGGCGCGGTCGAAGGAGAAGCGGAGCGTCTATATCGATTCCACGGACGCCAAGGACCGGGAAGTGGTGGCGCGCTACATGATTCCGGCGGCGGTGTGGAAATCGAGCTACCGGCTGATCTTGGGCGCCGCCGGCCCGCCGACGCTGGAAGGATGGGCCATAGTGGACAACACCACCGGCGAGGATTGGATGAACGTGGCGTTGTCGCTGGTTTCGGGGCGGCCGATTTCGTTCGTGAGCCAGCTTTATCCGCCGAAATACGTGAACCGGCCGGGGGCGGAGCTGGCGGACGATAGCGCGGCGCGGCCGGTGGTGCATGAGGGCGGGTACGGCGGAATGGGAGCGGGCAGCGGCGGAGGAATAGGGTCGGGGAGGGGCGCAGGGATCGGTGGGGGTGCGCCTGGGGGCGTGATTGGCGGGATCAACGGCCGCGTGCCGGCTGCTGCTCCTGCACCTCGGGCGATGGCGATGGGCCCCTCGGCCGGGCTCGCCATGATGGAGCAGGGCGTCGCGATGGAGCGGGCCAAGGTCGCCCCCAGCACCATTGTGGCCAGCGCTTCCGCGGGCGAACTCGGGGAGCTGTTCGAATACCGCATCGCCCAGCCGGTCACCATCCGCAAGAGCGAATCCGCGATGCTGCCGTTCCTGCAGCAGCAGATCGAGGGCCGCAAGCTGCTGATCTACTCCGACCACAGCTCGCAGCACCCCACCAACGCCGCGGAGCTGACGAACAACAGCGGCAAGACCCTGGACGGCGGACCCATCACGGTCTACGACGGCGGGGCGTACGGGGGCGAGGCGCTGATGGAAACCCTGAAGGCCGGCGACAAGCGGCTCATCAGCTACGCGGTGGACCTCGGAACCCGCATCACCGAGGCGTTCGGCAGCAAGGCGGCGATAGTCCGGGAGATGCACGTCAGCCGCGGCATCCTGAACCTGAAAGAGGCGGCCGAGGAGACCCGCACTTACACCATCCGCAACGTGGACAAGAAGGCCAAGACCCTGATTCTGGAGCACCCGCTGCGCCCGGCGTATACGCTGCTCAACCAGAAGCCGGCGGAGAAGACGCCCGTGGCGTACCGATTCGAGATCCCGCTGGCCGCCGGAGGCTCGCAGGAGTTCCCGGTCGCCGAAGAGCGCACTTTCCTCGAGAGCTACGCGGTGATCAACCTGACGCCTCGATAAACCAGAAGGGCCGTTCCACGCGCGCCGAGCGGTTGGCATCGCCGATCTCATGGGCCGCAAACTGAAAGCCGAAATGCTCGGCAAAGGCGGCCATTTCAGCCGCCGGGATCATCTCACGCCCCGTGCCGTGCAGCACAACAACATGCGTGTTGTCGATCATGATCCGGCCCGGCGCGCCTGAGAAGTAGCGCAGAGCGTCACTGAGAAACACCTTGCAGTCAAACCGCTGGAACGTGGGGTAGCACTGAAAGAACAAGAAGAAGGCGGCGTTGGAAGGGGAGTTGAATAAGCTGATCGACGGGCTGGCATTTTAGGGTGGGGCGGAGCCGGGCAGAAGCCCGGCTGCGGGGCAGAAGCCCCGCCCCACATGTCAAAAGAGCTATAAAGGTATTCGGAGCTTCAAATGGAGCGAACGATTTCCTTTACGCTCAACGGCAAACCTACACGCGTGACGGTGGACGACGAGCGCATGCTGCTATGGGTGCTGCGCAACGACCTGGGCCTCACCGGGACGAAATTCGGGTGCGGCGAGGCGCTGTGCGGGGCCTGCACGGTGGTCGTGGATAAGCAGGCCGTCCGGTCCTGCGGTTTTCCGGTCAAAGACGTCGCCGGCAAGAGCGTCACCACCATCGAAGGGCTGAGCCAGAACAACAGGCTGAGCCCGCTTCAGGACGCGTTCCTGAAACATCACGCCTTCCAGTGCGGCTATTGCACTTCCGGCATGATCATGAACGCCTACGCGCTGCTGCTTAAAACGCCGCGGCCGACGCGCGAACAGATCATCCAGGCCATGG
>JAIQFU010000105.1 GCA_020073115.1 Terriglobia bacterium | reverse complement strand
CGTCGAGGCGCACGTGCGCGACGCGCTGGATAAGGGCGCAACGCTCGTGGCCGGGGGGCGGCGCCGGCCGGACCTCGGACCCCTGTTTTACGAGCCCACCATTCTGGCGGATGTGCGCGAAGGGATGCTGGTCTATGCCGAAGAGACGTTCGGGCCGGTGGTGTCGGTCTATCCCTTCGCCACGGAGGCGGAGGCGCTGGAGCGCGCCAATGCGACCCCGTACGGCCTGAACGCCGGCGTCTGGACGCGCGACGTGAGACGCGGCCTCCGCATGGCGCGCGCCATCCGGGCGGGCAGCGTCAACGTCAACGAAGCCTATGCCGCCGCCTGGGGCTCGGTGGATTCGCCCATCGGCGGAATGAGGGAATCCGGTATTGGCCGCCGCCACGGGGCGGAGGGGATGCTCCGGTTCACCGAAGCGCAGACCGTGGCCATTCAGCGCTTCCTGCCCATCGCCCCTTCGCACGGCATGACCGCGGAGTTCTACGCCCGCTGGATGACGCGGCTGGTCCGGCTGCTGCGCCGCGTGCCGGGACTGAGGTAACGCCGCCGGTCCCTACCGGCGGTGGGTTCGGGCCGGCCGTTCAGCCCACCACCGGCGAGATCGGCGGCGTTATTCCCGCTATGCGGCGGGTAGCTGGGCTAGCCGTCGCCAAGGCTGCGCCAGCGCCCGCACGCACAGGCGGGAAGCGAAGGTCAATGCGCTCCACTGGAGCGCGAGCCAGTCGGAGGCGGAAAGCAGCGACCAGAGAGTCGCGCCGGTCGCCACCCAGTGAGTCAGCGCGTAGCGGCCGATCACGGAATCGATGCGTACGCCGGATCCGGCCACGTCCGCCAGAACACCCTCCAGGGTGAATGACGCTTTGCGGAACATGAGCAGCGATGCGGGGAACCGGAGCCCTTCCAGGGCTATGGCCTCCAAGAGGCGCATCGCATCCATCGCCCCCGCGGCGCGAAGCAGCGGCAGGTCTTCCAGGAAATCCGTCACGCGGCGGCGGATCGCCGCGCTCCGCGCTTTGCGGCAGTCCGGACCCTGGCAAAGGCGTTCGATGGCGCGGCACACCCCATTCACATCGCGCAGCACGGCCATCAGCGCCAGCATCAATACGGCGCCACGCTGCCGCCGGCTGAGGCGGTCGGTGAGGGCCCAATCCAGGAGAACGATTTCCCGCCGCCGCGTGTCGTACAAAACATTGCCGGCGTGCGGGTCGGCGTGGAAAATGGATTCCCGTTCCAGGGAGAATGTGGGGATGGCCATCAGCGCCTCGGCCAGGCGTTCCGCCACGCGCGTCCGCGCCCCGGCGGGACGGATCGAAGCCTCCGTTACCTTGACCCCCGTTTCGTGGGTGAGGGCGGTAATGGCGTCCGTGCACAGCTCGTCGATGGGGTGCGGGATGCGCACCCCCGGCGCGCTGCGGTAAACGTTCAGGGCGTCCCGGAGCGTGTGCTGCTCCCGCCGGAAATCCACTTCGCGTTCCAGGAGCAGCCGGATCTCGGTGAGCGTTTCGGCGAGGCCGGTGAGCGGGATGCCGCCGCCGCGATGCCTTCGCGCCAGGTACCCGCCCAGCCGCTGGAGGATCCGCATGTCCTCGGCATAGCACTCCGGCACGTACGGCTTCAGAACCTTGAATACGCCGCGTTCGCGCCGCCGGGTGTGTGGGTTGCGCCAGGTGAAGCGCACGACGGCGCTGACGCTCGCTTCGGAATAGATGGCGGGATCGATTCGTACGCCGTACTCCGCGATCCGCCCCCCCAGCCGCTGGTGGATGGCCTCCCGGATCTCCCCCGGGGTCACGTCCGAGATGCCGTTCTCCAATTGCGAGAGCGCATCCCGCAGGGCGGCCGGGAGACGGCGGTTGCGCGCCAGCACCTGGCCGATTTTCTGCAGGCCCGGCACCCTGGAAATGAGCCGCAGGAGGCGCGTTTCCGCCGGCGTGTCCGGCGGCAGTTCGATTTGCTCCACCATTTTGGGGGCGAGCCGGGCCGCCGACAGGCGGGTCACGACGAAAATCATGGCGTCGCGCACCAGGGGCCGCCAGGCGCCGTACGATTCCGGAACCAGCCGCTCCACCGGCGTCAGCCGCACCACCCACTCTCCAAGCTGCCGCCGCAGGGCTGGGCCGGCGATGCTTTCCAGCGCCGCCTGGAGCGCCTGGGTGCGCGCCTCCGTGGTTTCGTACCGGATCAGGAAAGCGGCCAGCGCGTCGCGCAGTTCCGCCTCGCTCATGCTCATGTCTCGGGCCTTTCGAAGCGCAACCCTGTACGCAGGCCCGGCGCCGGGCAAGGCTTTAGCCCCGCCCCGATACCAGGCCGGTCACGCTTCCGGCTCCCCAATGTCTCTATTCCCCTGCTAGCCGGCGGGCCACCAGGTCGTACACGATAGGGCTGAAAACCATTCCGAGGTGCGTAGCCGAAACTTCGAAATCGACCGCCGGGTCGCCTGTAAGGCAGACCTTCCAATCCACGATGCCATCGGTTTTCGTATACACGGCTGTCTGACGCACACCCCTGGGAAACTTGCCAATCAACGACTGCAAAAAATCGCAGGTGCACTTGCCGGTGTAACAGTTGGGCAGCACGCCCTCGCCGTGGCGCTCCAGAATCTGCCGCCTCACGACCTCCACCGTCCGAAAAATCGAAGGATGCACCCGCACGCCGCGAAACGGGGCCCCGAGCGTGATCACCGAGGCGATGCGGTCCGGCCTTTGCGCCGCCGCCGCGCGCGCGATCATTCCGCCGAGGCTGTGCCCGATCAAGTGGACCTTTTTCCCGGTAGCCTCGTACGCGTGGTCGATGCTCTCGCGCAGGCGGTACTCGATCAGCAGGTTGGGGCACTCCGCGTTGAACCCGATGTTCGAAAAGTACGGCTCGTAGCCGATGCGGTGCAGCCAGTCCCGGAACGGCGCCAGATAGTGATCCGTTCCCATGAAACCGGGAACGACCATCACCGCCGAACCATCGCCCCGAGGCACGCCCCACCCCCAATAAACCGGCGAGATCCGCAGATAAAGCATTTCGACCCCGACCATGAGCTCTTGCCAGATCGGCAGCGAAACGGGCTCGTTATCCGGTTGGCCTTCTTTTATCGCGCGGCGGCGCCCCCTCATCTGTTTATAGTCTATCGGACGCCATACGCGGCCCGGTGTGCGATTTTGTCTGTTTCGACGCGTTTGACGCGCCAGCCCGGGATTAGTATCTCAATCCCGGCGCCGCGCCGCGTAGGCGAGCGAATCGATCATTTCTTGCGCCGGGGCCGAGGGGCAGCCTTTTTCGCCGCCGGCGTCGGGGCCTTCCGGAGGGGCTTCACCGCCAGATCCATCAGGGATTTCTGCGCCGTGACGAAGTTCTGGACGGTTTTTTGCGTGAGATCGGCGAGAGAGGTGCGGGGTTCCGTGTTCGGCTCTTCTTTCGGACCGGGTTTGAAAGCCGCTTCCGCCTCGTCGATGGCGAGCACCAGCAGTTGCTTTTGTGCTTCCGCGAACTTTTCCACGCCCTCCCGAGCCAGGCCCGCGAGCAGCTTGGTCCGGTCCTTCGCGGGCTTCCGGCCTTCTTTGCCGCCGCTCACGGCCGTGGTCACCTCTTCGGCCGCGAGATCCAGAAACTTCTTCTCGGCGGCTACGAAGCCTTCGATGCCGCTGCGTGTCAGCTCCAGCGCGTGGTTGGCCGCCTGGATGCCGTGGCCGTCCTTGTAAGATTCCACTGCCGCGTGAGTCTGTTCCGCGGTGGCCTGCAGCAGGCGGCGGTGCATGTCGATGAACGTCTCCATCCTGTGGAGGACCACATCGGTCATTGCCCCGGCCGCGGCGGGAAGACGCAGGCCTTCCTTCACGGCCTCGAATACCAGCGCCGTCTCACCGGCGGCCAGGTCCAACAGGATCTTGCCCGCGGATGTCAGGCCCGCCACGCCGTGATCGGCCACCTCGGCCACAGCGTCCCCCGGATGGACCTGCGGAATACGGATGCGCTCCCGCAGCACTCCGATGGCGAGCGCGTTTTGCTGGGCGGTGAGGTCCAGCAGGATTCTCTGCGCCGCGGCGAAGCTCTGAAACCCTTGCCGCGCCCAATTCCCCAGCTGGCCCACCGACTCCGAGAGCCGCGCCTGGGCCGTTGCTGCTGCACTCATAACTACTCTCCTTCTCGCATTGTGTTATACTGCAATGCAGTATGAGTATACGGCGGGGCCGATCCGGAGTCAAGATGAAAACAGATCAAATGGCCGAAAACTCGCAAATCGTGATCAGGAAGTACGGCGACCGGCGGCTGTACGATACCAGCGGCAAGTGTTACGTGAAGCTGGAGGATATCAAGGGCATGGTGCGCGGGGGGGCGGACGTGGTGGTGGTGGACTCCCGCACGGGAAAGGACCTGACGCGGGTGGTTCTCACCCAGATCATCGTGGAGGATTCCCGGGAGAAGGAGTCCGGCCCTCCCCTGCAACTGCTGCGGCAGATCGTCATGGCATCCGACCGCGCCACCCACGAGTTCCTGACGTCCTATCTGAACGGCGCGCTGGAACTGTTCAAGGGAGCGAAATCGGTGGTCTCCAACCCGCTGGATTCGGTGCGCCGGCTCGTGGCCGGGAACGCCGAAATCGAGGAGTTGCAGCACAGGGTCCAGGAACTGGAGGCCCGGCTGGCGGAAAGGGAGAGGCCCAGGGCGCACGGGCGAAGGTCGTGATGTGAATCCGGCCGCCCCCCGGCGAGGCCGCTTCGTGAGGCTCGTGTGGCAGGCTTCGCCCGGCGGCGCCCCGAAGCGCTGTATAATCTTCTCGGCCATGTCCGACATTCCCGCTTTGCTCGAACGATTCCGCCGCGGTCCGGAACTCCTGGCCGTCGTGCTGACCGGCGTCTTCGGCGCCGAGGAGGATTTCACCCCCGCGCCCGGCAAGTGGAGCGCCCGGCAGATCATCGCCCATCTCGCCGATTCCGAGCTGGTGAGCGCCCACCGTTTCCGGCAGATCATCGCCGAGGACAATCCCACCATCGTCGCCTACGACCAGGACGCCTGGGCGCGCAACCTGGACTACACGCGCCGCAAGCCGAAGCAGTCGCTGGAGACTTTCCGCCGCCTCCGGGGGGAGAACTACGAGCTCCTGAAGGAACTTCCCGAGGCGGCGTTCGAGCGCCCCGGCAACCACACCGAGCGCGGCCGCATCACGCTGGGCGGCCTTGTGGAGCTGATCGCCGGCCACGCCGAATCGCACGCCCGCCAGTTGCAGGCGTTGCGGGAAGAATATAAGAAGAGCAAATAGCATAGGCTTCAGCCTGCCGTGTCCGCATCCCTGTGGGCACCCGGCCCGTGGGGGTCGCCGAGGCCGGGTGTCGGCACGTTACACTGTTTTCTTATGCCGCAAACATATCCGCCTCTGCGCGCGCCGCAGCGGCTGCTTTTCGGACCGGGACCCAGCATGGTGGCCCCGCGAGTGTACGAAGCCCTGTCGCAGCCCCTGGTAGGTCATCTCGATCCTTACTTTTTCGAGCTCTCGGAGCAGGTGCGATCGCTGCTGGGCCATGTCTATTCGACTAAGAATGAGTTCAACATCGCCGTTTCCGGCACGGGCAGTTCCGGGATGGAAGCGGCGGTCGCGAACTTCGCCGAGCCGGGCGTGAAATTCGCTCTGCTGACCAACGGGTTCTTCGGGGACCGGATCGGCGAAATGGCGCGCCGCCAGGGAGCCGGGGTCGCGCGTCTTGCCAAGAACTGGGGCGAGCCGTTCGACCCGCAGGAAGCGCGCGAGTTCATCCGGCGCGAGCGCCCCCGCGTCGTGGCCTTCGTTCAGGCTGAAACCTCCACCGGGATGTTCAACGATGCCCGCCCGATCAGTGAAGCCGCGCACGAGGTGGATGCGCTGGTGATTGCCGACTGCGTCACTTCGCTGGGCGGGATGCCCGTGAGAGTGGATGAAAACGGCATCGACATCGCCTATAGCTGCACCCAGAAAGGCTTGAGCTGCCCGCCGGGACTTTCGCCCATGACCGTTTCGCCCCGGGCGCTGGAGCGGCTCAGGGCGCGGAAGAGCACGGTGCAGTCCTGGTATCTCGACCTGCTCCTGCTCGAGGGCTACTACTTTGGCCACAAGTACCACCACACCGCATCGGCCACTATGCTGTACGCCCTGCGGGAAGGGCTGGCTCTCATCGCGGAAGAGGGGGTCGAAAACGGCTGGGAGCGCCACCGCCGCAACCACCTGGCATTCGTCTCCGGAATCGAGGCCATGGGCCTGCGCATGCACGTGGCGGAGGGCCATCGCCTCTGGACGCTGAACACGCCGTGCGTGCCGGAAGGCGTGGACGACGCCCGGGTGCGGCAGTATCTGCTCCAGGAGCGCGGCATGGAAATCGCAGGCGGCTTCGGACCGCTGGCCGGCAAGGTTTTCCGCATCGGCCTGATGGGCCACGGCTCCACCGCGGAGAATGTCCTCATGGTCCTCGAAGCGCTGGAATCCGCCCTGAAGCAGCAGGGCTACAAGCCCGCCGGCGACAGCCGCGCCGCCGCGGAAAAATCACTCGGCGCAACGGTGTAAGGGGGACCTATCCGCCGCCCGAGGCTTCAATGCACGAGCTCATCTCGCGGGCTCCGGCCGGAAGCCGCAAGTTGAACCGGCTTGCCGGAATTTCAGGATTGAGCCGGTATCGGACAAGCGTCATCGTGAATGTGTCCGTTCGCGGCAGGCCAGTCTTCAGCGTGATGCTGTGGCTTTGCTGCACTACGATGTTGTTCGCGTCAATCCAGACCGGCCACTCCGAGGATGCGTTCTCCCACCAAACGGGCCGACTGCAAACCGTCGAGGATTCGCTCGTAGGGGAGGGATGTTTCCACACCCCCCATCGCCTCCTGCGGCGTCCGCTGGAGGAGTTTGGAGTCGGGACGGCAGAATGCGTTCAAGGAGCTGTAAAAAAGCCACGCCTCCGCGCCGTTCGCAATTGCGATCCAGTGGGACGGCGGACCGCTGCCGTTCCAGTCCACCCGCATCGAGTGAGGCCGGCGGAACGCGCCGACTGCTGGCTCGGTATGTGGTTGGAAAGCGCCGGAATCGGTGCTCCACGTTGACAGCGCGGTCCATTCGAAACGGTTCAGGTTGCGGTAGGTTTCGGCGACCTTGGTGAGTACCTTGTACGGATCGGCGCCAAGCTCCGACTGCGCGAAAATGGCTGCCGCCACGGCTGCAACGAAGATTCCGGCGCGCCACAAGCCCATCGCTTCCAGAATAGCGCCAGACGGTTCGTCTGCCGGCGAATGGCGGCTAACGGGGCTAACGGCCAACGACGGACGCCTTATTCGATCGCCGGCCCGAAGTATCCCTGCGCCAGTGCGGGTTCGGCGTCCAGCGCCTTGGTCCAGCAATTGCGGGCTTCTTCCGATTTCCCGGCGGCTTCCAGGAGGCGCCCGAGGTTCAGCAGCGCTTCCGGCATTTCGGGTTGCTCGGCCAGGGCATCGCGATAGAGCCGCATGGCCTTCTCGGACTGCCCGGCTTTCTCGTACATCAGGCCGGCATTGTAGAGCACTTCCGGCGAGCGCTCGCCCAGGTCGATGAGCCGCACGTGATACTCCAGCGCGCCGTCGAAATCCGACGCCTGGATGGCCAGCGCGGCCAGGCCCCGCAACGCGTCCATCGATTTCGGCTCGGCCTCGAGGAGTTTCTCATATAGCCGCACGGCGTGCGCGCGGTCGCCCAGGCCGCTGTAGGCCAGCGCCAGGTTGGCGTAGGCCTCGGGCCACTGCGGCCGGTGCTTGAGGCAGCCTTCGAAGGCCTCCACCGCCCCGCGGTGATCGCCGCGCTGCAGCCGCAGATAGCCCAGCCGGAAACGGGCCTCCTCTTCCTTCGGCGCCTTTTCCAGGACCTGCCGATAGCACTTCTCGGCATCCTCCCACTGGCTGCCGCGCTCGAAGAGCAGGGCCAGGTTCCAGACGGGGGGGAGGGAGTCGCCGTCCGCCTGGATGGCGCGTTCGTACGCCGACCGGGCCCCAGCCATGTCTCCCAGTTGTTCGCGCACGATTCCCAGGTTGCAGTAGGCTTCGGAGGATTGCGGCCGGACCTTGATCGCCTCTTCGTAGGCGTCCGCCGCCGGTTCCCACCGCGACGATTTCTGGTGCGCCAGCCCCAGGTTGAACCAGCCTTCGAAGTGCGCCGGCGCCGTCTCTACCAGGAGCGTGCAGAACTTGGCCGCCATGGCCTGGTCTCCGGCCGCGCAGGCCCACGCAGCCAGGCCTTCCAGTGCGGCCGTGGAATCCGGGCGCAGCTCCAGCAGGCGCTCCGAGTACTCCCGCACCATGTCGAAGTCCTGCTTCGCGAGGCCGATCAGGATGAGGTTGGCCAGCGGCTCTTCCGCTTCCGGGTCGCGCTCCAGGATGTGCTCGTAGAGCTTCGCGGCCTCATCCGCCTGCCCCAGGGATTGCAGCGCGGAGGCCTTTCCGAACAGGGCGTCCTCGTGATCCGGCGCCAGTTCCAGGCAGCGTTCGAAACCGCGCAGCGCGGATTTGGGGTCCTCCAGCCGCAGATAGCAGACCGCCAGCCCCAGGTGCGCGTCGAGGTTCGCGCCGTCGAGCGTGCTGGCGTTATGAAACGCCTCGGCGGCTTTGTCCCACGCGCTGGAGCGTTCCAGGCACATGGCCAGGTTCAGCCAGCCCATGGCGTACTGCGGCTTCAGGCGCGTGAGCGAACGATAACTGGCGGAGGCCGCGTCGTACCGGCCGAGTTCGAACTCGATATGGCCCATGGCCCGATGGAACTCGGCGGACCCCTGGTTGGCCGAAATGGCCCGCTGCAACTGCTCGAGCGCTTCTTCGCGCTTCCCCGCCAGGTGCAGCGCGACGGCGCGGGCGAGAATGCTCTGGCCGCCCTGGGCGGACTTCTCGCCGGGCGGAAGGTCGGCCAATCTGAGAGGTTGTACTTTGGCAGTCATCGTTCTTCATGCTCCAAGCTGGAAATGGTTACCCGGTCAAATGGCGTGGGCGCGTCCGGCGCGCCGGCAAACGCCGTTTCGCGGAAGGACAGGCGCGTATCGGGGCTCGCCCCGCCGGGCCGCTGCCGCAAAGCGCGCAGGCGGGCGACGCGCAGGGAGGGAAGCGCCGCCGGGCGGAGATTAAAGTCGGTCGTGGGACCGGCGGCGGACCGGCGCGCGACGAAAATGGCGGATCGCCGTTCCGCGTTCTGCCTTTCCGGCGCAATGCGCAAGGGCTTTGCGGGACGGCTCTCCAGCCGAGCCTCCGGGGGCGCCGCTTCCAGCGGCTGGCGCCGGGCCGGCGTGCGGGACAGTTTGCGCCACGGTGCGTTTCCGCTCCGCGGCATCATCGCTCCGGGGGAAGGACTCAAGCGCGCGGCCCGGTATCCCCGCGTCCGAAGCGCCGGCTCGGGCGGGATGCGCAAAACGGCCGCTTTCAGCCGGAGTTTTGGCAAACGGAAAGGACCACGGGCGGAAACCCGCCAGGCGTTGCCGATCTTCCCGGCCGGCCACATCCTGCGATATCGTCTCGCGGCCGCCAGGCCCGGCACGCCTCCAGGCCTGCGCGCGGAGAGGACCGGCGCCGACGCCCGCCCTGCCGGAAGCCGCATGCCCGCCGCACGCCGTTTCGCCGGTGCGGCCTGCGAACCTGGTTGGGGAGAGACGTGGCCCGCGGGAGGCAGGGCGGTCCGGGTCCCCGCGCCCACAGGCGCGAGCCGCCCGTCAGGCTGTCTGGAATCCGGGTCTCCGAACTGCGCCGCGCGAATCATGGCCCGCGGCTCGCATTCGGCCGCGCTCGACGCCGCGGGCGTCGGGAGCGGCTTCGGGTTCTCGCGGCGGCGCGCCAGCGTGGAGACGGCATTGGCCTCCGACAGGCACTCCATACTGCGCCGCAGCCGGTATTGGTTGCGGTGCTCGCGAGAGCAGAATTCTCCCACGGCCCGCATCCGCCCCAGCGGTTTCCCGCACAGCTGGCAATTCTTGCCATTCATTATGGAAAAGTATAGAGGGAATTGCGTCAATAACACCAGATGTATACCGGCAACAGGAAGCTAGTTTATAACGTTAACCCCCATCGTTATCTAAGGTTAAACATGGTCATCTAATTGCTTAATGGTACTACTAATCTTAGTTAATGCGGGTAAAATTCCTGGCCTTATACGCATCCTTTTCAGATAAAATCATCGTGGGCCAGCCGCTTCCCTACGGTATCAAGAGGCTGGCGGAGGCATTGATTCGATGAGCGTAGCACCTTCTCGCGCGCAAAATTCCGATTCTCCCGGCGGGCCGTCTTACATGTGGGAGGTCCCCGGGAAGCCCGTTACGGTACGGATTTCCTTGGACGTGATCGATCGGCTGGAGCGTGAAGCGGTCGAAAACTTCCGCTCCATCAGCTCCCGCGGCTCGGAGATCGGCGGGGTTCTGTTGGGCGATGTGTCGGAGGAAATCCCGGCTTGCGTTTCCATCGAGGATTACGAGCCGATTCCGTGCGACTATAACCGCGGCCCGCTGTATCATCTCTCGGACGCGGACCTGGGAAGGTTCGACGCTGCCATGGAGCGCCGCGCCGCCGCCCGCGGCTTGCGCGTGCTGGGGTTCTACCGCAGCCATACCCGCAAAGGGCTGTGTCTCGATGCCGAGGACATGATCCTCTTCAATACTCGTTTCAGCGACCCGCGCCGGGTGGCCCTGCTCGTGCGGCCGTACGCCACCAAGCCCAGCGTGGGCGCCGTCTTCATCTGGGAGAACGGGCAGGTGCGGGGCGACGCCAGTTACCAGGAGTTTCCATTCCAGTCCGCGCAATTGGCCTCGGCCCGCGGCGCGGGCAAACCGGGCGCCTCCGGGGCCCGGGGAAGCTCCGCCGCGCCCGGGCTGGCGATTGTGAAGCCCCCCGTGCGCGCGCCTTCGCGGCTGGAGATCGCTCCTCCCGAACCGCCGGCCCCGCGTCCTCCCGCGGTTCCGGAAGCTACGGCGCCGCCGACGTCACCCGAACCGCCGAAAGCCACCCCGGCTGCCTCCCTCCCCGAAAAGCCGCCGGCCGCGGCGCCGCCGAGGGCGGGACAGGCGGTTGCGCCTGTCGACCGGCCCGTGAAAAGTGAAGCCGCATCTCCCGCCGATCCCGGCGTCCCGGCGTCCCCAGCGGAGGAAAGCGCCGCCCCCGCCGGAGAAGCCACGGCGCGGACCGAGTTGCCCCCCGCCGCGGCCGAGCCCGCCGGCCCTGCTCCCCGCCGCACCAGGACGCTTTTGGTATGGGGCGCCGTGGCCGCGGCGCTCTTGGCCTGTTCCGGCATGCTGTTCGTCTACCCGGGAATCCTGCGTCACAGCGGCAGCCGGCCTCTCATCCCGCTCACCTTGCGCGTGGAGCACAGCGCCAGCGATCTGCTGCTCACCTGGAACCGCGATTCCGACGCGATCCGCTCCGCCCGCCGCGCCATGCTCCAGATCTTCGACGGCGAGCGTCACGAAAACATCGACATGAATCTCAACGACCTGCGTAACGGCAGCATCGTTTATTCGCCCCTCACCGCGGACGTGAGTTTCCGCATGGAAATCACCGGCGCGGACCAGTCGAAGATCGCGAGCGAATCGGTACGCGTCTTGCGAACCCGGCCCTCGCCTATGCCGCAGGATGACGGAAAACCGGCCCAGGCATCCGCCGCGCCAATGGTCGCAGCGGGACGACCTACTTCGAGCCGAACGGCAAGCCCCTGCGCGACGAGGCGGCG
>JAIQFU010000104.1 GCA_020073115.1 Terriglobia bacterium | reverse complement strand
ACGGCTGCCCCCGAACGAAGCGCGCCGGCGGCATTTCCAGCACGAAAGCGGCGCCGCCGCCGGGCCGCGGTTCGTAACGTAAGCGGCCGTCGTAAACATCCAGCAGACTGGACGCCAGAAACAGCCCCAGTCCGAGGTGCTCGCGTCCCCGGCCTGGCATGGCGAACGGTTCGAAGAGGCGCTCCCGGATGTTCTCCGGAACGCCGGGCCCATTATCTTCCACCCGCAGGATCACTTTCGAACCGGCGGTGCGGTAGGGTTCGATCCGGAGCCAAACGGCGCGGCCGGGGCGCTCCTGAACCGCCTCCAGCGCATTGGCGATCAACCCCCGCAATATCTGACTGACCACATGTCCGGGAAGGTCCACGCGCGGCGTTTCGGCGCATTCCCCCACCAGCAGCACTCCACGCTTCTCCGCCGCCGGGAGCAGGGCGGCCACGGCCTCCTGGATCGCCTCGCCCGGGGCCGTGGGATCGAAGACTTCGCCGCCCCGATCGCGCCGCAGCGCCTGCAGCAGTGTTCGGGCGATGTTCCCCATGTAGCGCGTCTCTTTCAGCATCTGTTCGAGATCGTCGCAAAGGGCGGTATCGTCCCGCCGCTCTTCCAGGAGGACTTCCACGCGGCTGGTCACGATGGAAAGCGGGTTGTTGAATTCATGCATGAACCCGGCTGTGAACTGGCCCAGCAAAGTGAGCTGATGCGAGAGGCGCGCCTGCCGGTCGGCAGCCGAAAGATCCTCGCGCAGCCGCGCCGTACGATACCGGACAGTGTCGAGCTGGAGCTTCAGCCGGGCAGCCTCCTCCGTGGCCTGGCGCCCCTCGGAGGCGAGCCGGCGGATCCGCCGACGAGCCAGCAACAGTCCGGAACCGGGCGCCAATGCGCCTCCGATAGCTGCCGCCACCGCCGTGGCTAAAGTTGGAATAGGCAAGAGTACAGTCGAACCCGCCGAGCCGCACAGGATTAGTCCCGCGGTCCACGGTCCCCTCACGTTCTGGGCGCAAACCCACACGCGCCGGCAGGAACTGAGGGCATTCTATCATGGACGCCGGGACACGTTTTTTCTGTTGACCCCTCCCCCGCGGTCGCGGCTCTGTGCGCGGCGGTCCAGAGCCGCGATCGCCGGGGACCGGTCAGCCAGTTGTCGCCCATCGCAGATGTGGTGTAGCGGTTAGTGGCGATCAGCGTTTCTTCAACGTAATGGCCATGCCCTCGCCTTCCCGGTAAAACAAGGTTTCCAGGGCGGGATTGGCGGTGACAAGTCTCTGATACTCGGGGGACATATCGTCGTTGTGGGCCAGGATGAGACCGCCGGGGCGAACCAGCGGCAAGAGGTGATTCAGATAATCGATGTACCCCTCTTTATCCGCGTCGATGAAGAGGATGTCGATCGGTTCCTGCAGCCGGGCAAGCGTCTGGTGAGCGTCTCCCTCCACTACGGTCACGATCCCGTCCACTCCCGCTTTTCGGAAATGTCCTCGCGCCGTAGCCGCGCGGCCGGCATCGTACTCGAAGGTGGTCAGCTTACCGCCGGTTTTCTGAAGCGCAAGGCAGAACCACAGGCCGGAGAGGCCGGTGGACGTGCCGATCTCGACCACGTTTTTGGCGCCCGCCGCTTCCGTGAGGAGGCGCAGCATTCGGCCATCCGCCACGGGCGCATTCTGAAAGAGCGCCCCGGTCCGCTGCGCTTCGTCGAGTACGGAAAGGATTTTCTTCTCGGCCTCCGAATTGGCCTGAGGCAAGCTCTCCACCCGGTATCCTCCGGGGCGGCCACCCCGGAACCCGCCCGGACCCCGCTGGGCGATGGCAAGGGAAGCCGGCGCCAGCGCCAGAAAGGCAATTGCCGTTATCCGTTTCATGCAGCAGTCTCCTCTCGTTATTTTCCGACGATGATGTCCTATATTGGATTCGGGCGGCGGGTGGGGTTGGTTCCAAGGAAGTCGCGCGGATTAAGGGGAACGAAGCCGATTTGCGCGGAAAGAGGGCGTATAATCCCTGCATGGCACGTAGTGGGTTTTCCAGACGGCGATTCTTCCAAGGCGCCCTGTTGGCAGGCGCGATTCCGGCCGGCGGATTCGGCAGCACGCCCTCGCTGAAAGCGGCGGGCTACAGATCTCCCAACGAAAAGCTCAATATCGCCTCCATCGGAGCGGGGGGCCGCGCCGCGGACGACATCAATGGTTGCGCGCCCACCGAAAACATTGTCGCGTTCGCCGATCCCGATAGCACCCGCGCCGCGGCCATGTTCAAACGGTTCGAGAAGGCTCCGAGGTACGCCGATTTCCGGAAAATGCTCGACAAAGAGGGCAAGAATATCGACGCGGTGATCATTGCCATTCCGGATTTCATGCACGGCACGGCGGCCATGTGGTGCATGGAGCGTGGGAAGCACGTCTACGTCGAAAAACCGCTCACCCGGACGATTTGGGAAGCGCGTCGCCTGAAAGAGGCGGCGGCGAAATATGGCGTCGCAACGCAGATGGGCAACCAGCATGTTTCCGAGGAGGGCACGCGCCAGGTCTGCGAGATCATCTGGTCGGGCGAGATCGGAAACGTGACCGAGGTGCATGCCTGGACCGATCGCCCGATTTGGCCGCAAGGCATGACGGAGCTGCCGAAGGAGGAGAAAGTCCCGGAGACTCTCGACTGGGACAGTTGGATGGGCATTCAAGACATGCGCCCGTACAGCTCGGCGTACGTTCCGTTCAACTGGCGCGGTTCAACTGGCGCGGCTGGAAAGATTTTGGCACGGGTCCGGTGGGCGACGAATTGATCCACACGTTGGGGGCGCCGAACCTGGCGTTGCGGCTGACGGAGCCAACTAGCGTGGAGGTGATCCAGCAGGAGGGGAAGAATCCGTACAGCTACGCGAAAGCAACCGTCACCCGGTGGGAGTTTCCGGCTCGCGGGTCGATGCCCCCTCTGAAACTGTACTGGTACGATGCCTCGAGGGGCGCCCGGTACCGGCCCCCCGACCTGCCGGCCGATGAGCCGGTAATTCCGGCGCGGGCGGATACCTTCCCCAGGCAGCCCGCCGCGGACGGTGGCGGGCCCCCGAGCGGCGGCGCACGGGGCGCTCGCGGCGGCGCTCCTGCCGGCGGCGGCGCCGGACGGGCCAGCATTGCGGGCAGCGCGCAACCCGCGGGCGGACAAGCAGCGGGACGAGGCGCCGGCGGCGGAGGCGGCCGCCCGGGCGCGGGCGGCGCCGTTCGCGGCCAGAACCAGGGCGTCGTTTTTGTCGGCGACAAGGGCTATCTGGCGGCGGGGGGTGAAGGAACCGAAGGCGGCGTCGCCCTGTTGCCGGCGGCGCGGATGAGGGATGCCAAGCTGCCTCCCGAGGTCCTGTGGCGCTCGCCAGGGCACTACACCGAGTGGATCATGGCCTGCAAGGGGTGCATTCCTCGGACCATGGCGGACTTCGCTTTCGCCTCGCCGCTCACTGAGACCGTACTGTTGGGCGTGGTGGCGCTCAATTTCGAAGGCAAGCTGGAGTGGGACAGCGAGAAGGGCATCTTCCCCAACAATAAGGAAGCCAACAAGTACCTCCAGCCGCCGCATTTCCGTAAGGGCTGGAGCTTTACATAGAGATCCCGCGCGCCGTGGAAACGCGCGGCGCCATCCGGCGTTCCGGGAGATCAGCCGCGACCCATCACAGGAATCTCCACGCAGGCGGCGCGGCCGGCTGGAAGCTTGATGCTTTGCGCAGGGGCTACAAGTTGCGGCCGTCCGGCCGTCTTCCCGCGGTATCCCTCAATTCCCTCCGCAATCCCCGCCTACGCTCTCTCCGGGCGAGCTTGCTCTTCCGCAAGCGGTGGAAGCGCGCCTTATCTCCATTGTGCACCGACATTTGACCCAAGTGTAGCAGAGGCCCGCCGGCCCCGCTCGCCGGCTATTTCTCCAGGGTCACCCGGTTTGGGGAGGGCCGCATGCTTCCCACGTCGCCGCAGCCCTGCGACTGCCAATAGGCGTTGGGATTGTGATACAGCGCCCCTTCCGGAAGCCACTGAAAGAGCGGTCCCAAATCTTTTCGCACGAGGTCGATATAGAACCGGGGAAGCTCGGCGGTCTCCTGCTCGAAGTAGGGGCGAAATTGCGGGTCCTTGTCCAGTCGCCGGCGAATGTCTTTATAGTAGTTGAGCCTTCCGAACCCTTCCGTCGAAACCGCCCGCACGACGTTCATGGCCCGCGCGGTCAGCCCCGCGGTCGCGCGAAAGCGACGGGCATTCGCTTTTACGGAGAACGAATACGCCGTGAGATCGATGACGCGGTCATAGAACCCGCGCCAGGAATAATTCCTGGGCCTGACGTTCATGGCCTGGTTGTTGTTCAGGAAATGGAATGGAAAGGGCAGCACGCGGTGGGCGCGCTGGTAATCCAGGTTGAGTTGCGCGGCGCGGCCGAACGCCGTGAGCAGCGAGTAGCCGGGAAATGCACCCGGCGCCAGGTCCAGAAATCGCTTCGTGAGCTCGAACGGTTCCGGTCCCTCGTCGGTATCGAGTCCCAGCACGAAATTGGCCTGGACGTATGGGATGTAGCCCAAGATCAGATTTACGTGGTCGGCTACCTGGCGGACCTTGTCCATCCCCAGTTGTGCGCCCGTCTTCGACTTGTTGCCCAAATCGAACCACGACTCAATGCCCGGGAGGAGGGCCTTGAAGCCACAGCGCTTGAGCCGCTTCAGGTGTGGTTCCGAAAGAAGGGAGAGGCTGCTTTCGGCGATGAAATCGATACGGCCGGGAGGCGCGGCCCGCTCAATCACATCCAGGAACTCGTTAAATCGGACGCCGAAATTCGGATCGTGCCAGCCTACCCTGGGCCGCCTGAACTTCGTCAGCAGGAAGCTGAGGTCCTCTTGAACGCCGTCGAAGTCCATGGTCTGGTAAGGCACCGCGGCATCGATGCAGAAGGCGCATGTGTACGGACACCCCAGGCTGCCGAGCGTGGGAACCATTTTGAGCAGCGGCGCTTTCCTGAGAGTGGGTTCGATAAACGGCCAGCGCTGGCGCACGCCAGGAAGCGTTTTCGGCTGCTGCGCGGCCGCGACGCGCATACCGGCCGGGCGATGTGGGGAGCAGTCCGACAAGACGCCGCGGAGCGTCTCCCTATCGGTAAACCCCAGGACGTAATCGAAGTACCGCAGGGCGTCCTCCGGGTAGCAGCGGGCGTGAGGCCCCCCCAGCGCGGTGACGGCTCCCCTGGAGCGAAACAGGTTACTGAGCGCGTATGCGGTATGAGCCGCCTCCGTGAAGGCGCCGATGAAGATCAGATCGATGTTGGACGGCAACTCGCCGATCAAATCCTCAAATCCGGTGTAGCAGAGGAACGTAACATCATGGCCCTGCTCTCTGCACCACACGGCGATCACCTGCGGCATAATGCTGGCAAGATTGGGATTCATTACGCGAGCATACAGAGCTCGCGTGGGGCCCTTCGAAACGATATCGATGATCCCGATATGCAGTTTTCTCATTTCGGAAACCGACTCAACCAATTGCAGTGGGTCCTCATTCGAGTCTAGAGACTATTTCGGGACGGCGTAAATCCGTAACCGGACGAATTCTCACGGAGGACCCGGTAGTCACCCTGCCAGTTGCCGCTCCAGCCAGTTGAAAAGCACCTCCAGCAGCGCCGTCTCGAACGGGTGAGGGCTGGGGTCGTTGCGCCGGTTCAGGTAGTCCCTTTGCGAAGCGAAATGGGTGAAATCGTGGCCCATTTCGCGTATTTCGGCGTATGTGGCTCGGCCGGGGTGGAAGCTGTTGATGATCTCGGTCAGGTAGCGCCCTTCGGCGGCGCTGGTGGCCGGGTCCGAGGTCCCGTAGATCACCAGCACGGGGATGTCGGCCTGCTTCCATTGTTTCGCCAGGCTGAGATCGCCGATCTGCTGCATGTAGGCCCCGGGCACACCGGCGTAACTGCGGATCATGGCTTCACACTCCGGCCCGAGTTTCACGATTTCCTCGGCCGGTTGGTGTTCGACGAAGAAACGGTGCGCGCACTTTTCCTCCGCGCGCACCTGCGCATCCACCACGTCGAGAGGCACGCCCATGAGAGGGCGCTGGCGGCGCGCGTTGTCGAGGATGTATTCGAACCAGCTACGGCCCACGGTCTCGGCCGCGATGAAACCCCGCACGGGCTCCTGAGGAACGACCAGCGAACCGATCAGCGGTCCCAGGCTGTGGGCGAAGACGAAGACCTTGGCGGAATCGACAAAATCGTAGGCTTTCAGGGCGCGCAGGCCGGCCACGTATCCGCGGGCCTCCAGTTGCGCGGTGGCCTTGGGGTCCGTGCAGGGCGGGCCTTGGCTATCGCCCTCGCCGGTCTTCTCCAGCCGCATGGTCACGAAGTTGCCTTTCGCCAGGGCGGCGAGGATGGGGCCGTAACCGGCGGGACGCGCGATCTCGCCGTCGAGCGAGTAGCAGCCGAGGCCTCCCATGATCAGGACGGCGGGATAACGGCCGGCTGCCTTGGGACGCGTCACGATAACGCGCCGGCGCGCGCTGTCCACCACGACCGATCTGTAGAGGACGTCCGCATCGGGGCTGGTTTCGTAGGGCCTGGGCTTCAGGGCGACGGTTTTCGTAATTTCCTGCCCGTTGCGGACGAGTTGAATGGAAACCCGGTCTCAGGCGATGTGGCGGCCGATGGCCCGCGCGAACCCGGTGGAGGAGGCGACGGGGGCGCCATCGAGCCTGCGCAGGATGTCGCCCGGTTGAAACCCGGCGGCTTCGCCCGCCCCGCCGGGGACCACCATCTGGACCGTGGGCGGGTTGTGCTCCGGGTCCTCGGGTTTGGCCAAGTCCACGGGGCCGACGGCCAGACCAATGGCGGCGTGGCGCGGGAGATCGTCAGCCTGGGGCCAAGCGGCAATGGGGGCGAGCAGGAGGGCGGCAAAAAGCAGGCGGGTTGTCATCAGGGTGGTTAGACGCTTCAGCATTCATTGTGTCGCGGGCGCCCTGGCCGATGGGCAATCAGCCGCGTGTGGCAACCCGCCCCACGCTACTACGCTACAATTATCGCTCTCCATGCCCAAAATCCGAGGGCTCCGCTGGTGGATGATCGGGCTGATCATGCTCGGCTCCATCATCAATTACCTCACCCGCAGCACGCTGGCGGTGGCCGCCCCGACGGTGCTCAAAGACCTGAATATCAGCACGCAGCAATACTCGTGGATCGTGGGCGCGTTCCAGGGGGCCATCATGCTGCAACCGGTTTGCGGCTACGTCCTGGACGTGCTCGGCCTGAAGATGGGGTTCGCCATTTTCGCCGTCGCCTGGTCTTTCGTCAACATGGCTCACGGGATGGCCCACAGCTGGGAGGCGCTGGCCGGGTTGCGCGGCTTGCTGGGACTCACGGAAGGGTCGGCCAACCCGGCGGGCATGAAGGCCACGGCGGAATGGTTCCCGGCGAAGGAACGCGGACTGGCGGGCGGCGTGTTCAATATCGGCGCGTCGGTGGGCTCCATGCTCGCGCCTCCCCTGGTGGCCTGGGCCATCCTGGCCTACAACTGGCAGGCGGCTTTCGTCATCACGGGTTCCCTGGGATTGATCTGGGTGGCGCTCTGGCTGGGCCTCTATCATGCGCCGGAGAGACATCCCGCCCTGACCCCCCAAGAGCGGGAGTACATCATTAGCGGGCAGGAGAAGGCCTTGCAGAGCGACGGGGCGCGGCCTTCGGTCCTGAAGATCGTGCGGCAGCGCAACTTCTGGGGTATCGCCATTCCGCGGTTTTTGGCCGATCCCACATGGGGTACGCTCACCTTCTGGCTGCCGCTCTACCTCAGTACGGTGCGCCACATGGATTTGAAGCAGATCGCCATGTTTGCCTGGCTGCCCTTTTTGGCCGCCGACTTCGGGTGCATGTTCGGCGGGACGGTGAGCATGGCGTTGCAGAAGTACGGCAAGACGAGCCTGATCAACGCCCGGCGTGGAGCCTTTACCGTGGGCGCCATCCTCATGCTGGGGGTGGGGTTCGCCGGATTTGTCGAGAATCCTTACGTGGCGATCGCGCTCCTCAGCCTGGGCGGCTTCGCCCACCAGACGCTCTCGGTGACCGTGATCACCATGGCCTCCGACCTCTTCAAAAGAGGCGAGGTGGCGACCGTCGCCGGGATGGCGGGGACGTGCGGGAATGCGGGGCTGCTGATCTTCTCCCTGGCCATCGGCGCGCTGGTGGCGACCATCGGGTACGCGCCGTTCTTCCTCTGCCTCGGCGTGCTGGACCTGATTGGCGCGGCGGTCCTGTGGACGGTAGTACGGGAACGAGCATGACTCCGACCATTCAAAATCCGATCCTTCGCGGTTTCAATCCGGACCCCTCCATCGCGCGCGTCGAGGACGATTACTACATTGCCACGTCCACCTTCGAATGTTACCCCGGGGTGCAGATCCACCATTCGCGGGACCTCGTCCATTGGCGCCTGCTGACCCGGCCGCTGCGGCGCGCCAGCCAACTCAACATGCTCGGCGACCCGGATTCATGCGGCAGCTGGGCGCCGTGCCTCACCTTCGACAGCGGCCTGTTCTACCTCGTCTACACCGACGTGAAGCGCTACGGGCGCACGTCGCAGGGCGCCAGCGTGGGCGCGTCGCTCCGGGACGTGCACAACTACCTCGTCACCAGCCCGCGGATCGACGGCGAATGGTCCGACCCCGTTTACCTGAACAGCAGCGGTTTCGATCCGTCGCTGTTTCACGACGACGACGGAAAGAAGTACCTGGTCAACATGCTCTGGGACCACCGCCCGGGTCACAACCGGTTCGCCGGCATCGTCATGCAGGAATACTGCCCCGCGCAGGCGCGGCTGATCGGCCAGCGCCGCGTTATCTTCCAGGGCACGCCGCTCGGCCTGACCGAGGGCCCGCATCTGTACAAGCGCAACGGCTGGTGTTACCTGCTGACGGCGGAAGGCGGGACGGGGTGGGGGCATGCGGTGACGTTGGCGCGCTCGCGCGAAATGGGCGGGCCGTACGAGCTTCACCCGGATGCTCAGATCCTCACGGCGCGGAACCGCCCCGGGGTCGAACTGCAGCGCGCCGGGCACGCCGACCTGGTGGAAACGCAAACGGGCGAGACGTATATGGTTCACCTCTGCGGCCGCCCCCTGCGCAACCGCGGGCGCTGCACCCTGGGCCGGGAGACGGCGATACAGCGGATGGCGTGGGGCGATGACGGCTGGTTGCGCACGGCGGACGGCCAGGGCATTCCACACACGGAGGTCCCCGGCCCGGCCCTGCCGCCGCACCCCTTCCCTGCCCCGTCCGCCCGCGAGGAGTTCGACAGCCCGCGGCTTCCGCTGGATTTCCAGTGGCTCCGGTCGCCATTTCCCGAGGAACTGTTCAGCCTGACCGCGCGTCCCGGCCACCTGCGCCTGTTCGGCCGCGAAACGCTGGGCAGCCTGTTTCGCCAGGCGCTGGTCGCCCGGCGCCAGCAGTCCCACTGCTATACCGCCGAAACGGTGGTGGAATTCGAGCCGCAGCACTATCAGCAGATGGCGGGGCTCATCTGCTATTACAACGCTTCCAAGTTCCACTACCTCTACATCTCGCGGGAAGACGCGGGCAAGTGCCTTCGGGTCATGTCTTCCCTGCCCGACCAGGCGCAGGCCGACGCGTTCACGGCGCCAATCCCCATTCCCGGCGGCGCGCCGGTTCATCTGCGACTGGACGTGGATTACGAGCGCCTGTATTTCGCGTACCGGGTGGAGGGGCAGGACTGGCGCCGCCTGCCGGAGCAATTCGACGCCAGCATTCTCTCCGATGAAGCGAGCGCTCCGGGGCTCCCGAACTTTACCGGCGCATTCGTGGGGATGTGCTGCCAGGACCTGGCGGGGACCGGCCGCCCCGCGGATTTCGATTACTTCGAGTATCGCGAGCGGGAGCACGAGCCGTAGAGCCGGCCTCCAGCCGGTCGCGACCGCCTGGAGGCTGTCGCGACGGCCTGGAAGGCTGTCCTACCTTATTTCCGAGCCCGCGGCGGGCCGCAGAATCGCGTTGCTGATGTTCGACACGATCTCCGCGTCCGCATACCCCGGTTGCACGCGGAGCTTCTGCCATTCGGGGTCCTGCCCGAAGGCGCCCCACGCCTTGTCGCGTCCCGCCATGTTCTCATAGGCCACCATGTAGGTGAGCCGCGGGAGGTTGGATCCCACCAGTGCCTCGCCGAAGAAAACCGGTTGCAGGCCGTTCTTGCGGAAGACGGCCACTTCGCCATCGCCGAACATCTTGATTTTCCGGCGCAGGGTTTCCTCGTTATCGGATTCGTAGGTACGCAATTCGAAGGTGCGCGCGCCCCGGCCTTCCGCCGCGGGTCCGGTCTCGATCTGCGGCACGGACGGGAAGCAGCGGAACAGCGAGCTTTCCATCCGCACATATGCCAGGTCGGGGCTCGCGCTGAATTCGGCCAGCGCCTTCTGGTAGTCGGCGTCCGCCGCCAATTTCTCCAGCGAGGTCTGCATGGCAGCCAGCGACGGATAGCCGGAAAGGACCAGGAGGAAGGGCTGCTCCGGCGCAATCACGGGATTGAAAACGCCGATGGGACCGGCGCCGGCGCGTTTCGCGGCGGGCACATAGGTCCGGGAGACGAAGTCCGAAGTGCGGCGCGACGGGTTGCTCTTGCCGTTCCGCATGCGGTAGTAGCGCAACTCGAAGTAAGCCTGTCTGGGAGCCTCTTGGGCGGAGGCCAGGGGTATGGCGCCGGCGGCCAGGGTGGAGAACACGCGTCTGCGGGTCATCAGAGACGATGGTACACCACGCCGTCATTCCACTCGGAGCGCGCTGCCGGGAGGAACGCTGAGGGCCCGTGCGGAGGGAATCAGCGAGGCCGCGCCGGCGACCACCGCCAGCGCCGCCGCGACCGCCACGAATAGCGACGGATCCGAGGGCTTTACGTCGAACAACAGCGTAGTCATCAGGCGGGTGAGCGCCAACGCGCCGGCGGCGCCCAGCGCCAATCCCAATGCCGCCATGCGCAGGCCCTGCCCCACTACCATGCCCACCAGTTCCCGCGAGCCCGCCCCCAGGGCGACGCGGATTCCGAACTCCCGTGTCCGCTGCGAGACCGAGTACGCCAGAACCCCGTAGATCCCGATGGCCGCCAGCAGTAGCGCCAGCCCGGCGAACACCAGGCACAGCATCATGGCCGCGCGCCGGTTTTGGAGCGAGGAGGTGACGCGTTCCGCCATGGTTTTCGTGTCGTACAGCGGCAACTCGGGATCCGCCCGCTGCAACTCGCGGCGCACGGTGGAGAAGATCTGTGGATTTTCGCGGGCGGCCCGCAACACCAGGTGGATGTTGCGGGGCGTGTACTGCTTGTAGGAAAAATAGATCTGGCCGACCGGATTGGCCTCCGCCAGGTCGCTGGTTTTCACGATGCCGGCGACGCCTACGATGGTGCACTCGTCGGGTTTCCTTCCGCCGCCTGGTTCCTGTATGCCGCGATGGACCTTGGCCCCCACCGCATTGCCGCGGGGAAAATAGCGCCGCGCCAGAAAATCGTCGATAATCGCCACCTTGGGCGCGTCAGGCCCGTCGGAATCGGAGAACGTGCGACCCTGGAGCAGCGGGATGCCCATGGCGTGCAGGTATCCTCCGCTGATCTGGTTAAAGCCCGGGACGGGAGGGGGCTCCCCCGGCCCCAGCGGGCGGCTCGGAAACTCGACGACGCTGGAGTTGTTGTTCCCGCTAAATGGCAAGTAGGTGGTCAGCCCGGCGGCCCGCACGCCGGGAATGGCGCCCACCCGCTCCACCATGCCCGCCAGAAAATTCCGCGCCACGGCATCGTCGCCATAGCGGGTGCGCGGCAGCGAGATCTGCGCCGCGACCGCGTTCTCCACCCGGAATCCCGGATTCACCTTCAGCAGCCGGGAAAAGCTCATGGTGAGCAGCCCCGCCCCGATGAGCAGCACAAAGGCCAGCGCGAACTGGCTGACCACCAGCGCCGACCGCACCCACACCGCGGCGTGGCCGGCCGTTCCTCCGCGTTCGTTGCCGCGGAAGACCTCGTTGAGGTCGCTGCGCAAAACGTGGATCAGCGGCACGCTGCCGAAAATCATTCCCGTCACGAACGCGATTAGCGCGGTGAACCCCAGCGCGCCCGCATCTACTCCGATAGTCACTCCGCGCGGCAGGTCCTTCGCGCCGAGAGAGGCCAGCAGGCGCACGCCGCCGTATCCCACGGCGATCCCGAGCACCCCGCCCAGGAACGCCAGTAGCACGCTTTCGGTGAGCAACTGGCGGGCGATCCGCCACCGGCCCGCCCCCAGGCTGTACCGAATGGCCAGTTCCTTCATGCGCACGTTGGAGCGTACCAGCATCAGGTTCGCCAGATTCACACAGCCGATGAGCAGCACCACCCCTACCGCGATCTGCAGCAGGTACACGGTGGAACGAACATCGTGCACCAGGTCGTCCTTCAATGCCACTACCTTGGACCCGAAACGGGCGTTGATCAGCAGTTGTCTGTACTCCGGGAAGATGTCGAGATTGCGGCGGTTCAGGTCGTCGATGCGCCCCTGCGCCTGCGCCAGCGTCACCCCCGGCTTCAATCGCGCCACCATCCCCCAATTGTTGTTGTGGCGGGCCTTATCGCTGGTCTGTTCCGGGGTAAAGGCGAATGAAGTGTAGACCCGCGCCTCATCTCCCGGGATGCCGAAAGAGGCCGGCATAACGCCCACAATGCGGTAGAGCGTCCCGCTCAGCCGGATATCCTTGCCCACCACGTTCCGGTCGCGGGCGAACAGGTCTTTCCACAGGCCCTCGGTGAGGATCGCGACCTTTTCTTTGCCGAGGACGGCTTCCTCTTCCGTGAAGGTACGCCCCAGAAGCGGCTTGACGCCGAGCACGGTGAAGAAGGACGGCGTCACGTAGCGGCCGTCGATGCGCTGCGGCGAGCCTTCCATCCCCACTTCGTAGCCCGTGTACCCGATCAGCGCCACTTCGCTGAAAACGTTCTTCAGCTTGCGGCGGTCCAGGTAATCGGGAATGCCGTTGGAACCGCGCTCCACCCCGACCCCGGGATAGACGTTGTACATGGTGACCAGCCGCCCGGCGTCGGGGAACGGCAGCCCGCGGAGAACGACGTTCTCCAGCACGGTGAAAATGGCGGTGTTGGCGCCGATGCACAGGGCCAGGGTCAGCAAGGCGGCCGCGGTGAAGGCGCGCTGTTTGCCAAGAATCTTGAGCCCGAAGACAAAATCCTGGAGCATCTCATCGGGAGATACGAACGAGGGGCCGGGGGAGTTCCCTGGTTGTTGGCATGGAACGGGGCCGTTGATGCTCACCGCAGCGGATCGACATAGAAAATCCCATCGAAGGCCGCGGACCAATCGGCTATCGCCGGGCCGCCCAGCACCCGCGCGGGGAGCGACTGGCGCAGCCAGTGTTCCGGCGCCGCGGAGTGGAGGTCGAGAAACAGATAGGGCTTGCCGACGCGCGCCAGCAAATCCTCCAGAAATGGCTCGTCCGTGCCCTCGGGAACGAACGGCAGCGCCGGATCGTTGGGAGAGGTGAAGGCCAGGCTGTAGGTTTGCCCGGCAAACTCCCGGGTGATGAGATCGCCCATCGTCGGCATGTTCCCGGCGCCTGGCCGATGCGGCGTTACGCCTGCCAGTCCGCGCAGGAGCATGGCGTTGGCGCCGGCCCAAACCATGATTTTCCGGTCCGGATACCACGTTTTGGCCAGCCAGGCGAGATTCTCCGCGAGCTTCTCCTGAGCGAAATTCATACTTACGGAGCCGCGTTCTCCCCGCAGCGCCCGGATGGTCCTATCCCGCCACTGCAGGGCCATGGCGAGGTTCTGGAGCGACCTGCGGAACAGGGACGCACGGCGGGCTTCGGCCGGCGGGAAGGCTTCCGGAGTAAGCGCGGCGATCAGGTTTTGCAGGGCGGCCCACTGCGCGCCGCTCACGCGCGGAGCGGAAGAAGAGTTTCCCGGCGCGGCTTTCGCCACGAGGCTCTGAATCGACTTCCGGCCGGCGGACTCCGCAAGCTGCGGCGCGGCTCTGCCGAGAAACTCGAAGAGGGCGGCGGCCAGATCGCGTTCCATGACCGGCGAAGCGGCGAAGCCGTAGCCGGCGACGCGCAGCGGCCGTGCGGAGCGGCGCGTCTTCTGGGCATAATCCGCCACCACCGCGGGCTCGTTGCGGCCGCTGAAGACGTCCTTGAGGAACTTTCCATCGACCGACGCCGCCCCGCCCAGCCTCTCGTCGAGGCGTTCGCCATCGAAGAAGGCGGCATCGAAGGCCACCACGTCGAAGCCCATCCGCTCATGGAGGAACTCGACGAAGCGGGCCCGGGCCTCGCTGGACGCGGCGGTCCGGGCGCCCAGCAGGACCAGGCGCGCGTCGCCGATGCGCGCTTTCACCGGCTCCAGGTCGGAGAAGTCCAGGTCGTCGGGGTTGATGGAGC
>JAIQFU010000642.1 GCA_020073115.1 Terriglobia bacterium | reverse complement strand
AAACTCTCTCCCTGCTGGAACACCAACTGCAGAAAGCGGGGATCGAAATCAAGGCCGACCTGGAGCCGGACCTGCCGGTGGTGCACGGCAACACGGGGAAGCTGCAACAGGTCTTCCTCAACCTCTTCCTGAACGCGCGCGACGCCATGTCGGGCGGCGGCCGGCTGGAAGTGCGGACGTGGTCGGATGGCTCCGGAGCCCGCGCGGAAGTGGCCGACACGGGGCACGGCATCGCGCCCGAAAACCTCCACCGCATCTACGACCCGTTCTTTACCACCAAGGCGGCGCGCAAGGGCACGGGCCTCGGGCTGTCCATCACGTACGGTATCATTCAAGAGCATGGCGGTTCCATCGAAGTTTCCAACCGGAGGGGCGGAGGGGCGCGGTTCCGCATCGAGCTCCCGCTGGCCGTCCCCCGGCCGGCCCGGAAGCCCGTCACCGCCGCTTGAAATGTCAGCCCCCCAAACCACAACCCGAAAACACCGGGGCCGCATCCTGGTAATCGACGATGAGCTCGACATCCGGGAAGGCCTGGAACTGCTGTTGACCTCGGAAGGCTACGCCGTAGATCTCGCGGAGAACGCGGGCGAAGGCCTGCTCCGCATGGCCAACCACGGCTACGACCTGGTTCTGCTCGATCTCATGATGCCCGACCGCTCCGGGATGGAAGTCCTGGAGGAGGTCCGGCAACGCGACCGCGAGACGCCCATCTTCATGATCACCGCCTACGGGTCGGCGGAAGCCGCGGTCAAGGCGCTCAAGCTCGGTGCCAACGACTATTTCTCCAAGCCCTGGGACAACGAGAAGCTGCTGATCGAAATCGAGCGCATGATCGCGCGGCAGCGCCTCGAAGACGAGAACGTTCACCTGAAGCGCGCCCTGGTCCAGCGCTACAGCTTCCCCAATATCAAGGGGAAGAGCGAACGCATGGTGCGGATGCTGGACTTGGTTGCGCAGGTGGCTCCCGCCCGTTCCACCATCCTGATCACCGGCGAGACGGGTACCGGGAAGGAACTCGTAGCCAAAGCGATTCACGCCAATTCCCCGCGCGCCGACCAGATGTTCGTGGCGGTGAACAGCGGCTCGCTCCCTCCGGAGCTGCTGGAATCGACGCTTTTCGGACATGTGAAAGGCGCCTTCACCAGCGCCGTGGCTTCCAAGAAGGGCTACTTCGAGGTTGCCGATAAGGGCACCATCTTCTTCGACGAGATCGGCACCATTGGGGCGGAGACGCAGATCAAGCTGCTGCGCGTCATTCAGGAGAAGGAGTTCACTCCCCTGGGGGCGACCGAGCCGGTGAAAGTGGACGTCCGCATCCTGGCCGCGACCAATGTAGACCTCTACCAACTGGTGAAAGAGGGCAAGTTCCGCGAAGACCTCTACTATCGCCTCGACGTGATCAAGATCGCGCTGCCGCCGCTGCGCGAGCGCAAAGAGGACATCCCTCTCCTGGTGGACCACTTCTTCACGGTTTACTGCCGGGAAAATGGCAAGTTTCTGGATTCCGAAGGCCGTTCGCTTTTGACCTTCCAGCCCGAGGCCATGCAGGTTCTGATGGAGCACTCGTGGCCCGGCAACGTGCGCGAACTGGAAAACGTGGTGGAGCGGGCGGTGGTGCTGGCCACCGAGTCCACGGTTCCGGTGGACGTCCTGCCCGACCAACTCCTGCAAGCCAACGGCATCCGCCTGCACCGCGGCGATACCGCCCTGCCGGCCGACGCGTCGCTGTTCGAGATCGTCATGGATCACGAGCGGCGCGTGATCGTGGAGCGGCTGGAGCAGTTCAACTGGAGCCAGACGGACGCCGCGGAGTCGCTCCGCGTCCCGCTATCCACGCTCAACCAGAAAATCAAACGGCTGGATATCAAGATCCGCAAGAAAGGCGAAGGGTAGCATCGCCGGTGGCCGGTTTTTGCCACCGGTTGTTTTGCCCGCCGCCCCCAAAGCGGTGGGTCCTACGCCGGCGCGCCCTTCTGCGCCCGATTCATAATCTCGTCGGCCAAGGACTGCGGCTGGTCCACGTTGGGCAGCGTCAGGCGGCTGGTCTCGCCGGCTGTCTCAATGGCCAGGTTGCCCACATCGAACAGCCGCTGCGCCAGGCGCTGGTCCACCCGAACATCCTGTATTTTCGAGAGCTGAATGTTGCGGGTCGAACGGGTGAGAATGCCGGTTTCGTAGCGCAGGCGGTCGCCCGTGATCACGGCCTTGGTGAACCGCCGCCGCATCCACCGCTCCGCCGGCCACAGCAGGATCAGAAGAGGAAGGACCTTCTTGTTGAATGTGTACGAGGCCATCGAACGCCTTTCAGGAATCGTACTTAGAAGTTGAAGCGGTAGATGAGGCTTGCGACGTTGTCGTCTTTGAATCCGGAGTTCTGGATGTAATCGTACTGGAACGAAAGACCGTGGTTCGCGGACAGAGTATAGTCGACGCCCCCCTGAACGAGCGTCCGGTTAAGGTCGCCCGTTGAAGTGTTGACGGTGGCGGCAATGCGAACCTTGTCAAGATCGTCAACACGCTCAAGAAGCGGCTCTACGATTTCCCGCGCTCGAAGGGCTTCGTCAAGGAATGGGA
>JAIQFU010000641.1 GCA_020073115.1 Terriglobia bacterium | reverse complement strand
TCGCCGGTCAACAGCTTTGTGGTGGTGTTCGCCTTGATCGCCTTGAAGTCCTTCCAGCGCCAGTATCCGCCGGTGCCGAACAGGTCTTCCAACCACGCGAGGTTGAATTTTTCGAAGGCCCTGGCCGCGCGAATACCATCCGGGACTGTCGCGCACCGGAGGCTCGAAGAATCCACAGAGAGCGGCGCGTCCGGGCCGAGGGCCTCGCGCACGGCCGCAATCAGCGCGGCGCCGTACGCCAGGCCTTTGTCGGTGGGGATGCCGGTAGTGGGGTCGATGTTCCCGGCGATCTTACCGCCGTCGCTTACGAAGTTGACCGTGACATCCATCTTAAAGAAGGTGAAGCCCAACTTCTTGCGCTGTAGCATCCGCTCGGCGTACTTCTTGGGGTCGGCCGTTCCCGTGGTGTCGCAGTACATGCGTATGGTGGAGCGCTTCTTGGATCCCAAGAGCCGCCACACGGGAATGCCATAAGCTTTGCCGGCAATGTCGTTGAGGGCAAGGTCGATGGCGCTGTAACCCCCGCCCGCCCGCCCGGAGCCGGCATACGGCAGCACGAACTGCATGATGCTGTCGAAGTCCAGCGGATTCCGGCCGACGAGAAACGGCTTCATGGCGAGGGCCGAATATTCGCTGCCCGCGTCCCGCACCTCGCCCAAACCATACACGCCCTGATTGGTGTCGATGCGGATGATGGGGTAATCGAAATTCGCCGCGATGCGGAGGGACCGCATGTCGGTGATCCTCAGGTCGCTGGGTGCGGATAGCTTGTTGACCGGAGGCAGTTGGATGGTTGCGCCTCTCCCGCCCATCATGCCGCCGCCGCGGCCGCCTGCCCCGCCCCTGCCGCCCGCGCCGCCGGCCGGCGGGCCGCCTCCGCGCCCCGCCTGCCCCGCGGGGGGAGTCTGGGTCTGGCCCGTGGCAGGGCTTTCCGTCATCTTGTAAATCGCGCCGATTCCGCTCAGCGCGGCGGCGCCGGTGAACATGCGGCGCCGGCTCATGCGAATCTTCGCCATATGGTGGACCTCCCTGTGCGGCCTGCCCCACAAAGCAGCCGAGCCGCAGCCAAACGTACCGCGTTCGGCCGTTGCTGACGGCTCCCTGACGGTCGCGGTTCTATAATCAATTTTCTTCCGGGTCCGGAAGTAAGAAATCAGCCAAAAGTCGGATAGTAGGCTATCACGGCGCAGCGGCCTTGTACACTCGGTCTTTTCAGCGAATGCTCGTAGAATCTATTTATGAGCTCGATCTCCAAAACGCTTCTGGTGTGCGCGCCGCTTCTCCTCTGCCCCTCGGCCGTTGCGCAGTGGAACGACGGCTTGCTCAAGCCTTTCGTGGTGAATCACCGCGCCGCCACGACGTCGCCCGCGGATGTGTCGTTCCTCCATGAGGCTCCCGCCGGCAAAGGCGGCTTCATTCGCGTTCAGGGCGGCCACTTCGTGAAGCCCGACGGCAAGCGCATCCGTTTCTGGGGCGTCCACCTCACGGATTGGAGTCCGGGCTCGATCGAGCTCCCCGCGAAAGAAGACACGCCGATGTACGCCCGCACTCTCGCCCGTTACGGCGTCAACATCGTTCGCCTGCACTTCGTCGACAAGTGGGCCCCCACCGGCATTACCGACGGTTCCAAAAACGACACCCGCTCCTTCGATGCGCAGCAGCTCGACCGCCTGGACTTCCTGGTGTCCGAACTGAAGAAGAACGGCATTTACATGGACCTGAACCTCAACGTCGGGCGCGCGTACAAGGAAGGTGACGGCGTGCCGGATGCCGGACGCCTCCAGTGGGCGAAGGGCCTCACCCTGTATGACAAGCGCCTGATCGAGTTGCAGAAAGAGTACGCGCACAATCTGCTCACGCACCTCAACCCCTATACCAGGACCGAATACCGCAATGAGCCGGCCATCGCGATCGTCGAAATCCTGAACGAGAACGGCATCGGCCAGGGCTACAACCCACCGGCGAAGATCTACGCGGACGAGTTGGACGGCTTCTACAATGGCTGGCTGAAGGCCAACCTCAAACCGGACCAGCTGCAGAAACTCCGCGAGGAAGCCGGGGTCCAGGGCGACGGCCTCATTCCGCGCCTCCCCGGGAACGCGAGAGCCACGGCGCCCAGGGACCGGTATGAAACCGAGGTCCGCTTCTTCATGGACCTGGAGAACAGGTTCTATCAGGACATGAAGGACTACCTACGGGGTCTGGGCGTGAAGCAGCCCATCATCGGGACGGCCGATCATGGGCATGGCGGCCCTCCGTGGGCCATGCTGACCAGTCTCTCCAAACTGGATATCCTGGACGGCCACATTTACTGGAACCAATACGTCGGCGTCAACAACGCGCCCATGGTCAATGAGCCTTTGCACTCGACCGTAGTGCAGCTCTCCCGCACGGCCTTTGCCGGCAAGCCCTACACGGTCAGCGAGACCAATCACCCGTTTCCGAACGAGTACGCCAGCGAAGGGATTCCGATCATCGCCGCCTACGCCGGTTTCCAGGACTGGGACATGATCATCATGTACACCTTCGAGCCCAAGAAGTCGCCGGACTGGGCGCCTTACGTGGGAGACGCGTTCG
>JAIQFU010000640.1 GCA_020073115.1 Terriglobia bacterium | reverse complement strand
GGTTCCTTTTCGAGTCCCCACCGGCCTGAGCATCCCGCTCGTGATCCACCAGGGAGGCGCCGCCACGCAACTCGACGTCCGTGTAGTCAACTAGCCCAATTCGGGGACTGGCTCCGAAACCCGCGCTTTTTGGGGTTTCGAAGCCAGTCCCCGAATTGCGGTGGAATGGTGTTTTGAGATTGGGACCTCACCAGGAAACGGAATCGCAACATGAAATCGCTATTCGTCATCTTGATCGCCGCCGCGCCCGCCTGCTTCGCACAGCAGTGGGAGTTCGGCGCCGGCGCGGGCGGCAGTTTCCTTACCGGCGCGCCCGTCACGGCCTCCGCCGGCTCTGCCACCGCCGGATTTAAACCGGGCGCCGCGTTCGGCGTCTTTTTCGGCCAAGACCTCTACCGGCGCGTCAGCGGTGAGATCCGCTACGGCTTCATCATGAGCGATCTGCGGCTCCAGGGCGGCGGACAGGAAGCCACCTTCGCCGGCCAGTCCCACGTGCTGCACTACGACATTCTGCTGCACACCATCAGGGGCGACAACAGAAAGGAGTTCTTCGCCGCGTTCGGCGGCGGAATGAAGATTTTCCGCGGAACCGGAAAAGAGACGGCCTACCAGCCTCTCATGCAATATGCCCTGTTGACGAAGAGCCAGGCCGTGGAACCCATGGTCAGCGTGGGCGGCGGCGTGAAATTCGCGATTGCCCCGCGAGTCTCCCTTCGCCTGGAAGTGCGCGACTACATCACGCCCTTCCCCAAGGACGTCATCGCTCCCGCGGCGGGCGCCAAGATCGGTGGAACCCTCCTGCACGACATCGTCCCCATGGTCACCCTCAGCTTCGGCATGTGATCGAGTACCGCCGGTGGTCGGTTTTCGCCACCGGTTCTTAGCCCAATTCGGGGACTGGCTTCGAAACCCCCGCCTTTTGGGGGTTTCGTTGCCTGTCCCCGAATTGTCCCCGAATTGTCCCCAGGAGTTAGCAGACTCCGCAGTTCACTCCGAGTAAACTCCCGCTAGATCGACCTCACCGGCATCGCCACGATGTCATCCACCGCCATCGCCTCTTTCACCACGAACGGCTCGCCGTATTTTACGCCGATCAGGTTGCCGTAGAACCGTGCGATGGCGCCGAGCCGGTCGCGGATCTCCGCCTCGCCCGGAAACAGCGCATCCCCCTCGCCCTTCCGTCCGTATTGCGAAACGTAGCTCAGCAGCGCCTGCATGCGCCGCTCGAACTGCGCGCTGATGTCCACCACGAACGAAGGCTTCACGTCGGCGTACACGCTGGCGTACATGATCTTGAACGGCCGGTGCGGCTCTGTATACTCATCCAGCTTTTTCAGGCCGGCCAGGAAACAGGCTTCGTACCCCAGTTCCGCCGCCCGGTAATGGTCCGGATGCCGCGCCTGCCAGTAAGGCAGGATCACCACGCGCGGGCGCAGTTCCCGGATCTTCTGCGCCAGGGTCATGCGCGCGGCGATGTTGTTTTCCAGGCGCGCATCGGGGAACCGCAGGTTGCCGCGCCACCGCAGCAGCATGATCTGCGCCGCCGCCTCGGCTTCGGCCATCCGCTCCTCCGGTGAGCCGCGCGTCCCCATGTCCCCGGCCGTCAGGTCCAGCGCGCCCGCGCGGTAGCCCATCTCCGCCATCCGGAGCAGGGTCCCGCCGCACGTTTGCTCGACGTCGTCGGGATGCGCCGCAATAGCCAGTACATCCAGGCTCATCGCCGCCCCTCCAGCTTTTTCAGAAACTCAACCATGTCCCCCCTGTATTGGAACGCCTTGGCCCCATCGATCGCATTACCAATACAGGTCCTTCCGCCGCGAGTAACGCTCGCGCGCGCCCATCGTGTGCACCAGCAGGATGCCCGCCACGAACCCGCCTACGTGGGCGAAAAAGGCCGTGCCCCCTTGGGACGCCTCGGCGATGCTGCCGAATCCGCCGAACAGCTGCAGCGCGAACCAGTATGCCAGCATGAACCACGCCGGAAGCTCGAAGGTGAAAAAGAAGAGCAGGAAAAACAGCATCACCACGCGCGAACGCGGGAATTTCACCAGGTACGCCCCCATCACCCCGGCGATGGCCCCGCTCGCCCCCACCATCGGGAGCCGCGAGAGCGGGTCGGCCGCCACCTGCGTGAGCGCCGCCGCCATCCCGCAGAGCAGGTAAAACACCAGGTACTTCCCATGCCCCAGGATGTCCTCCACGTTGTCGCCGAAGACCCACAGGAATAGCATGTTGCCCGCCACGTGCAGCCAGTTCGCGTGCACAAACATGGCGGTGAAAATGTTCGACCAGTGGAAATAATACGGCCGCAGGCTGTACTGATTGATGAAATCATGCAGCGAATACGGGTCGAGCGAGATCTCGTGGAGGAACACGAGGATGTTGGCGGCGATCAGCAGGATCGTCACCACCGGCCGGGAATAGCTCGGCTGCGACACCTTGATCGGGATGATCATCCGGAAATCTCCCCGATCTTATGGCAAACTTCCCTGGGTTCGAGCGCCGGGCGGGCAGGGAGCGCAGAGAGGAACTCCTCTTTCCCACTCGGCGCCTCTGCGTGTCGGCGGTGTCTCTTCAGAACG
>JAIQFU010000103.1:11793-14194 GCA_020073115.1 Terriglobia bacterium | reverse complement strand
GGGCCGCAGAGCCAGCGCCTCGGCACCATCGGGACGGAGCTTCGGCAGGGCACCTTTCACAACCGCACCCGCATCTGGAAAACGGGCCTGAAGGTTTTCAAGTCCCATCCGCTCCGCGGCGTGGGCGTGGCCGCTTACCCGGAGGCGGTGAGCCCGTGGCTGGGGAAGAAGGACGCCGCCGGCTTTCTGGTGGTGGCCCACAACACCTTTCTCTCCGTCCTGGTGGAGACCGGGCTGGCCGGTTTCGGGCTCTTTGCGCTCCTGTTGGCGACTCTCGCCCTATTCGTATGGGCCATGGCGGCGGAGGAGCGCGCACTCTGGACCGTCATGCTGGCGGTGTGGGCCGTGGGTGTCTCCACACTCACCTGGGAGCAGTACAAGCCCACCTGGCTGTTGATGGCCCTGATCATGACCGGCTGGGCGGCATCGGGGCAGGGCGGCGAGCCGCTCCCGTGCAAGCCGGAATGAGGATCCGCGTGCTGGAGATCGTGGCCACGCTGAAACGCGCCGGCGCCGAGCGCATCGCCGTGTCGCTGGCCCGCGGACTGGACCCCGTCCGGTTCCAAACGGAACTGGTATCCCTCTACGACGCCTTTCCCGGGGGCCTCGAAGCGGAACTGGAAGAGGGGCGCGTCCCGATCCATCACCTGGGCAAACGGCCCGGCTTCGATCCCCGGATGTACCCCCGGCTGCGGCGCGTCGTGCGCGCGTTTCGCCCCGGCGTCGTGCATACTCACTCGTACGTGATGCGGTACGCGCTGGGGCAGGTCCCCGCGGGCGCCATGGTCCATACCGTCCACAATGTGGCCGGCAAAGAGGTGGACGCGGTGGGCCGCATGGTCCACCGGCTGGCATTCCGCGGCGGCGCGAGGGCCGTGGCCATTTCCGCCGAAGTAGCCCGGTCGTTCCGCGAGGTCTACGGGCGCGAGCCCGCCGCCGTGATCCCCAACGGCATCGATGTGGAACGCTATCGCTCTACCGCGGCGCGCAACGAGTGGCGGCGCGCCCAGGGCTTCTCCGCGGAGGACGGGTTGATCGTCTCGGTGGCCCGGCTGGAACCGCAGAAGAACCCGCTGGCGCTGATTGAAGCGTTCGCGCGCGGGTTGCGCGAGGACGCCCGCTGGCATCTCCTGATGGCCGGAGAAGGAAGCCTCCGCGGGGCGGCGGAGGAATGCGCCCGAAAGCTCGCGATCGCGGGCCGCGTGCACTTCCAGGGCGCGCGCTCCGATATTCCCGAGCTTCTATCGGCCGGCGACATCTTCGCCCTGGCCTCTTCGTGGGAGGGCAGCCCGGTCTCGATCATGGAGGCCATGGCGGCCGGCCTGCCGGTGGTAGCCACGCCCGTGGGCGGGGTTCCGGAACTGGTGGAAGATGGCGTGACCGGGGTGCTGGCGGGCGGCGCCGAGTTCGCCTCCGCGCTGGCGGCCCTCGCCGGCGACCCGGACCGGCGGCGCCGGTTGGCGGGGCAGTCCCGCTGCCGTGCGGAGCGTTTCAGCGTGGGCGCCATGATCGAATCGTACTCCCGGCTGTTCGGGGCGCCGCAATGACGCGCCTGACGCTGCTCACGACGAATCTCGCCCGCGGGGGCGCCGAAACCCAGGTGGCGCAGTTGGCCATGGCTCTGCGGCGCCGTGGATGGGACGTGCAGGTCATCGCACTGCTGCCGCCTACCGCGTTCACGGAAGAACTGGCCGCCGCTGGAGTCCCGGCGATCTCCCTCGATATGCGGCCCGGCGCGCCCAACCCCTTGGGCCTCTTCCGCCTGCTTCGGCATCTGCGGCGCTTTCGCCCCCGGATTCTCCACGCGCACATGTTCCACGCCAATCTCATGGCGCGCGCGGCTCGCCTGCTCTATCCCGTTCCGGTGGTGGTCTCGACCATCCACAGCCTGGCTGAAACCAGCCGGGCCTCCGCTTCCGTGCGCGGCCGCGACCTGCTCTACCGGGTCACTGACATCCTCTCCGACGCGACCGTCTGCGTTTCCCCGGCGGTGGCGAAACGGCATCTGGCAGCGCGCGCGATCTCGCGGGTCCGCGTGATCCCCAACGGAGTGGACACGAGCCGGTTCCGTCCCGGCGCCGGGGGGCGCGCCCGGTTGCGCGAGGCGCTGGGCATCGGCGACCGTTTCGCGTGGCTGGCGGCCGGGCGGCTGATGTGGAAGAAAGACTACCCCACGCTCCTGCGCGCCATGGCGAAGCAGCCTTCCGGTATCCTGCTGATGGCGGGCGAGGGCCCGCTGGAAGCGGAACTCCGCGGTCTGGCGGGGGCGAATGTCCGTTTTCTGGGCGGGCGCGCAGACGTGCCGGAGCTGATGGACGCGTGCGACGGGTTCGCGCTTTCTTCGGTGATCGAAGGCCTTCCGATGGTTCTGCTGGAGGCCGCCGCCGCCGGTCTGCCGGCG